>DATJUK010000031.1:0-22902 GCA_035502495.1 Solirubrobacterales bacterium | reverse complement strand
CGAAGCCGCTCGGGCTGGAGCGGGAGAAGGTCTTCGACTCGATGCTGCCGCTGCGGCCCGAGGACGTCGTCCGCGGCCAGTACGTCGGCTACCGCGAAGAGGAAGGGGTGGACCCGCACTCCGACACCGAGACGCTGATCGCGGTGCGCACCTTCGTCGACAACTGGCGCTGGGAGGGGGTGCCGTTCTACCTGCGCTCGGGCAAGCGGATGGCGGAGAGCCATCACGTCCTCACGGTCGCCTTCAAGCAGCCGCCGCGGCGGATGTTCCCACTCGACGAGGCGCTGATCCCGGAGGGCTTCGGACGCGACCACCTGACCTTCGAGCTCGGCGATCCGGGCAGCATCTCGGCCTCCTTCCTGGCCAAGGTGCCGGGGGCGACGATGCAGCTCGGCGAAGCCCACATGCAGTTCAACTACGCCGACGCCTTCGGCAACAACCAGGCGGCGCTCGACCCCTACGAGCGGCTGATCCACGACGTGATGAACGGCGACCGGACCCTGTTCACCAGCTCCGACGCGATCGAGCGCCTCTGGGAGATCTCCGAGCCGGTGCTGGAGGACCCGCCGCCGGCGATCCCCTACGAGCCGGGCAGCTGGGGACCGGAGGAGATCGACGACTTGATCGCCCCGCGCCGCTGGCACCTGCCGAGCGACCACGTCAAATAGGGGGCGGCGAAGCTCCCACGCGCGGTCCGGCGGCGACGCGCGGGCTCGCCAGTCCCCGCGGGCTTCGCCAGGCCCTCCTGGCGGCGGCCTCGCCCGGGCGCGAATCCGGATCCGGCGCCGGGGAGGAAGCTCGTCCCCGGGCCGGCATGGGCGTTACTGGGCTCGAACCAGTGACCTCCAGCTTGTCGAGCTGGCGCTCTCCCAACTGAGCTAAACGCCCGGGGCCGAGGAATGTAGCAGCGACGCGGGGGCGGGCGCGGGGCCGGCGGAATGGGGCGTGTTTGCCCTGGAAGTGCAACTTTTCCGGGAAAGAGGGGTTTATGCGCACGTCGTCGAAAATCCGGCGGCCGAAACTTCGAAGGCTTGAGGACCGACGAGCCGGTGACGTCGAAGTCGCCGGTGGCACGTCCTTCGGAAGCGAGGGCCCCGTCCGGGGCCCTTTTCCGTTCTATGGTCGGGGGATGAGGGAGCGGAGCGGCGGCCCAAAGGAGGCGCCCGAGGCGGCGGCGGAGCGCGATCCGGCGGTGCGGATCGTCGCCTACGACCCGGCCTGGCCGCAGCAGGCGGCGCGCGAGCTGGCCCGCGTGGCCGCGGCGCTCGGCGAGCTGGCGGTGCGGCTGGAGCACGTCGGCTCGACCTCGGTGCCCGGCCTGGCGGCGAAGCCGATCGTCGACCTCCAGGTCTCGGTGGCGGCGCTCGAGCCGCAGGCCGCGTACGTCCAGCCGCTGGAGCGGCTCGGCTACCTCTTCGTCCCCTTCGCGACCTCGCCCGAGTACCACTTCTTCGGCAGGCCGCCGGAGCGGCCGCGCACCCACCACCTGCACGTCTGCCTCGCCGGCAGCCGGGAAGAGCGGCGTCACCTCGCCGTCCCCGACTACCTGCGCGCCGCGCCGGAAGAGGCGGCCCGCTACGCGGCGGTGAAGCGCGAATCGGCCCGCCTGCATCCCGAAGACCGGATCGCCTACATGGAGGGCAAGGACGCGTTCGTCGCCGAGCTGGAGCGCCGGGCGCTCGCCGTTGCAAAAGAGTTGTAACGGCAGTTCACAATTTCCGTGCCGCGAATCGCCATAATCGCGGCGTGAACTCGACCGAGACGCCGGGCGGGTCGGGGATACCGGCCGGCTGGTACGACGACCCCAGTGGCCAGGGCCTCCGTTGGTGGGACGGCGAGCAGTGGACCGAACACGTCCACACCGCCGAGTCCGCCGCCGCGGCCGCCGACACCGGATCCGGCGCTGGTGAGCGCGAAGCGCCGCCGCCGGAGCTGGTCAAGCTGCGCGAATCGATCCGCGCCAAAGGCGCCAAAGGCGTCGGCATGGCGCTCGGCGGCCTGGTCCTGGTCATCGTCGTCATCGCCCTGCTCGTCTCCGGCGGCTCCGACGACAACGGCAACGCGGCGCAGCCCGGCAACGCGACGCCGACCGCCGCCCAGCCCGTCCTGAAGAAGCAGATCAAGGCGCTGCGCCAGCAGCTCCACAGCCCGAACCTGCCGAAGGCGGAGAAGAAGGCGCTCGAGCAGCAGCTGAAGGCGCTCGAAAAAGAGGCCGGCGGCGGCTCCCAGGGCGGCAAGTCGGGCGCCGCGGGCGAATCCTCGGCCGGCAAGTAGTCCCCCGGGCTCGCCGGGCGAGGCGGCCGTCGCCCGACCACGCCGGCCGACCGGCGGGGCGGGGCCTTCGCCCGACGGCCCCGCCCGTCGGCGGCGACTCGTCCCCGAGCCGCCCCCGCTCAGGAGGTCAGCGCCCAGGTCACCTGGGTGAGCCGGATCGCGTTCCCGGAGGGATCGCGGAAGCCCGCGTCGATCCCGTAGGGCCGCTCTTCCGGCGCTTCGGTGAACTCGACCCCGCGGGCGACCAGCGCCTCGTAGTCGGCCTGGCAGTCGTCGGTGGTCAGGAACACCGTGCCCGCGAAGCCCTTGGCGGCGAGATCGCTGATCTGGGCCTGCGTCGTCTTGTCGATCATCGGCTCGCCCGGGATCGCCATCAGCACCACCGTGACGTCCTCCTGCCCGGGCGGGCCCACCGTCAGCCAGCGGAAGTCGCCCATCTCGGGCATCGTCACGTCGGCGCGCACCTCGAAGCCGACCTTCTCCGTCCAGAAGGCGAGCGCCTCCTCCTGGTCCTGCACCCACAACTGCGCACACGAGATCTTCATCGTTCGTCCTCCGTCTTTCGTCGTTCGGCAGCGATGGATCGACTCTAGGAGTCGCCGGCCGGGCTGTCTTCTCGAAACGTGCGCTTTCGCGGGCGGGCGTTGGCGCGCACCACGCAGCCGGGGACGACGGCGAAGGCGGAGGCGGGCGGGAAGGAGGCGCGGTACTCGGTCGGCGTCTTGCCGAAGGTCCGTTTGAAGCTCGTGGTGAAGGAGCCGACGCTCGTCAGCCCGACGTCGAGGCAGACCTCGGCGACGGGGCGATCGGTGTTGCGCAGGAGCGCGGCGGCGCGCTCGAGTCGGCGCGTCAGCAGGTAGGAGTGCGGGGACTCGCCGAAGGCGCGGCGGAACTCGCGGCTGAAGTGGGCGCGGGAGAGCCCCGCCGCGGCGGCCATCCGCTCGACCCCGAGCGGCTCCGCGTAGCGCGCGTCGGCGAGGTCCTTGGCGCGCAGCAGGTGACGGGCGGGCGGGGCGAACGCCATCATCTACAGAGTCTAGGCTCGCCTCCCTGTGATCGGCACCTATGCAGCCGCCCTCGCGATCTGCGTCGCCGCCGCGGCGATCGGCCAGGCGGTCGTCTCGCTCTGCGGCCGACGCCGCTGGTCGTGGACCTCCGGCCCGGTCGGCCTGGCGATCCTCTGCGCGGTCTGCTGGGCGACCGTGCGCCTGCCCGGCCACGGGGAGGTCTCGGCGATCGTCGTCCTCGCCCTGCTCGCGGCCTCGCTCGCCTACCTGCAGGGGAGCGGGGCGGGATGGCGCGAGGCGTTCGGGGAAGGGTGGCCGGTGGCGGTCGTGGCGGCCTTCGGCGCCTCGCTGCCGTTCATCGTCGAAGGGCACTTCGGGATCCTCGGCACCAGCTTCAACCCGGACATGTCCCAGCACCTGCTGGCCGCCGACCAGCTCGCCCACGGGCACTCCGGGCAGCTGATCCGCCAGGGTTACCCGCTCGGCCCGCACTCGGTCGTCGTCGCGCTGGGCAAGGGGCTCCACGTCAGCCTCGTGCAGGGGTTCGGCGGGCTGAGCGTGGCGGTGGCGGTGCTGGCGCCGCTGACCGCGCTGGCCGCGTTCCGGGAGCTGCGCCCGCTGCCGCGCACCGCGGCGGCGCTGGTCGTCGGGCTCGCCTACGTGGTGGCGAGCTACTTCGCCCAGGGCGCCTTCAAGGAGACGATCGAGGCGTTCCTTCTGCTCGGCTTCGTCCTCGCCCTGCGCGAGGCCTGGCGCGAGCCCGTCGCCTCCCCGCTGCGCTTCGTCCCCCTGGCGCTGATCGCGGTGGGGACGGTCTACGTCTACAGCTTCCCGGGCCTGCTCTGGCTGCTGGGGACGGCGGTGGTCTGGGCGATCGTCGAAGGCGCCCGCGCCCGCCTGGGCGGAAGCGCCCCCGCCACCGCCGCGAGTCCCGCCCTCAGGCCGGTCGGGGTCGCGGCGGCGGTGCTCGTCGTCCTGGTCGCCCCCGAGGTCGGCCGGATGATCGACTTCCACAAGTTCGAAACCTTCGACCCCCACGGCCCCGGGCTCGGCAACCTGTTCGGTCAGATCTCGCCGTTCGAGGCGCTCGGGATCTGGCCCTCGGGCGACTTCCGCCTCGCGCCCGGGGACGGCGCGGTCCCCGCCGCGGCCTACTACCTCGGCGCCGCCTTCGCGACCGTGCTCCTCCTCTACGGCATCTGGGCCTGCTGGAGGCGGCGGGAGACCGTCGTCCTCTCCGGGCTCGCGGTGGCCGCCGTCGCCTACCTCGCCGCCCGCGTCGGCGGCACCGCCTACACGGCGGCCAAGGCGATCGAGATCGCCGCCCCGCTCTGCGCCCTGACGATCCTCCTGCCCCTCACCCGCGAGGCGCCGTGGTTCCTCTCCTCGGGTGTGGCGAGGGAAGGAACCATGGAAGCCGGGGGCGGGCCCCAGGAGGGCGCGGCGCCCGCCGGCGGGGAGGGCGGCGAGCGACCCGCGGTCCCCGCGGGTGCCGTCCCGGCGGGCCGAGGCGGGATCGCCGCCCTGGGCGCCGCCGTCCTCTTCCTCGGCGCCGCGGGCCTCTGCGCGGCGCTCGCGCTCGCCAACGCGCCGGTCGGCCCGTCCTCCTACTCGTCCTCGCTGACCCGCCTGCGCCCGCTGGTCGCGGACGGCTCGACCGTGGTCCTGGCCTCCCGCGAACTCCTCGAAGACGACCACGGCACCAACTACATCGCCTGGGAGCTGCGCGGCGGGCGGGTCTGCATCGAGACCCGCGAGGAAGCCGTAGGAAAGCCGCCGCCCGGGGTCCGTTACGTGGTCGTCGAAGGCTCCCGGCACAAGCCGCCCTTCAAGGGCCTGCGGCTGCGCAAGGTCGCCTCGCCCTACGTCCTCTGGGAAGTGAAGGGCCCGGTCACGGCCCAGAGCGTCTGTCCCCTGATCGCCGTCCGCCAGGCCCGCCAAGGCCCCGCCCGCTGACCGCGTTCGCACTTCCGCCCGCATAGCGGCCACAACTGCGAACGCCGCCCCCCCCAGACTGCGTTCGCACTTTTCCCCGCTATGCGGTGACAACTGCGAACGCAAGCGCCGGTCCCCGGGGGTGCGTTCGCATTTCCTTCCGCTATGCGGTGATAACTGCGAACGCATCGGGTGGGGGAGGGTCGCGAACGCGCGGCGTGGGGCCACCCACGTACCATGGCTCCCGTGGAGGCCGCGACCGACAAGATCCTCGTCACCCTGCCCGACGGGAAGCCGCTGGAGCTGCCCGTCGGGGCCACCGGCGCCGACGCCGCCGCGGCGATCGGGCCGGGACTGGCGAAGGCGGCGCTGGCGATCAAGGTCGACGGCGCCCTGCGCGACCTCTCCGCGCCGCTGCCCGAGCACGGCGCCGAGGTGGCGATCGTCACCGACCGCGACCCCGAGGGCCTCGAGCTGATCCGCCACGACGCCGCCCACGTGATGGCGGAGGCGGTGACCGAGCTCTACCCCGGCACCAAGGTGACGATCGGCCCGCCGATCGAGACCGGCTTCTACTACGACTTCGAGTTCCCGCCCGACGTCCGCATCACCGAGGACGACCTGCCGAAGATCGAGAAGGCGATGGAGAAGCACATCGCCGCCGACGAGCGCTTCTCCCGCCGCGACGTCGCGGTCGGCGAGGCGATCGAGATCTTCGGCTCCCAGGGCCAGGGCTTCAAGGTCGAGCTGATCGAGGACCTTGTCCGCGACGAGGGCGTGGAGACCGTCTCCCTCTACCGCAACGGTGACTTCGAGGACCTCTGCCGCGGCCCTCACGCGCCCTCGACCGCGCGGATCAAGGCGATCAAGCTGAGCTCGGTCGCGGGCGCCTACTGGCGCGGCGACGAGCACCGCGAGCAGCTCACCCGCATCTACGGCACCGCCTTCTTCTCGAAGAAGGACCTCGAGGCCCACCTGGAGCGGATCGCCGAGGCGGAAGCGCGGGACCACCGCCGGCTCGGCCCCGAGCTGGACCTCTTCATGCTCCGCCCCGAGGCGCCCGGGATGCCCTTCTGGCTGCCCAACGGGACGACGCTCCTGCACCTGATCGAAGCCGAGGTCCGCGAGCAGCTGCGCAAGCGCGACTACAAGGAGATCGCCACGCCGCAGGTGCTCGATGAGGGCCTCTGGCACCGCTCCGGCCACTGGGACAACTACAAGGACGAGATGTACTTCATGCAGGACGACGACCGCCGCTACGCGCTGCGGCCGATGAACTGTCCCGGCGCCTGTCTCGTCTACGGCTCCGACCGCCACAGCTACCGCGAGCTGCCGCTGCGGCTGGCCGAGTTCGGCCGGGTCAGTCGCAACGAGCGCGAGGGCGTCCTCCACGGCCTGCTGCGGGTGCGTGCCTTCACCCAGGACGACGCCCACGTCTACTGCACCGAGGATCAGATCACCGCCGAGGTCGCCTCGATCTGCGAGGCGATCGACGAGCTCTACGCGCGCTTCGGCTTCGACCAGGTGAAAGTCGAGCTCTCCACCCGGCCCGACAAGTCGATGGGATCGGAGGAGCAGTGGGGGCGGGCCGAGGCGGCGCTCGCCGAGGCGCTCTCCTCGCAGGGCCGCGAGTACGAGCTGAACCCCGGCGACGGCGCCTTCTACGGGCCGAAGATCGACTTCCACATCACCGATGCGCTCGGCCGCTCCTGGCAGTGCGGCACCTGCCAGCTCGACTTCCAGATGCCGGAGCGCTTCGACCTCTCCTACACCGGGGCCGACGACGAAGCGCACCGGCCGGTGATGATCCACCGGGCGCTGCTCGGCTCGATGGAGCGCTTCGCCGGGATCCTGATCGAGCACTACGCGGGTCGCTTCCCGACCTGGCTGGCGCCGGTGCAGGCGATCGTCCTGCCGATCTCCGACCGCCACAACGAGTACGCCCGGCGGGCCCACGACGAGCTCCGCGACGGCGGCGTCCGCATCGCCATCGACGACCGCTCGGAGTCGGTGGGGCGGAAGATCCGCGACGCCTCGCTCGGTCGCTATCCCTACATGCTGGTGGTCGGCGACCGCGAGCAGGAGAACGGCGGGGTGGCGGTGCGCTCGCACGCCGACGGCGACCTCGGGGAGATGGGGCTGGCGGAGTTTGCCGCCCGAATCGAGCGCGAGACCTCCTGACCTGTCTATACTGCGCCAACTTGACTGTGGGCACCGCAAATGACCGCCGCCGCTGAGCGTCCCGTGCCCGCGACTCGAAGCCTCGTCCTCTTGAAGCAACTCCACTCTCACTAGTGCCGGTTCCGCGTAGGTTCGATCGGCGCCCGCCAGAGCGCGACACGACGAGGATCAACGAGCGGATCCGCGTCCCCCAGGTGCGCCTGATCGGCGCCGACGGCGAGCAGCTCGGGATCGTCGACACCTCGGAGGCGCTGCGCCGCGCCCAGGACGCCGACCTCGATCTGGTCGAGGTCGCGCCGAACTCGAAGCCGCCGGTCACCCGGATGCTCGACTACTCGAAGTACAAATACGAGCAGGAGCAGAAGCAGAAGGCGGCGCGCAAGCACCAGCAGCAGGTCAACATCCGCGAAATCAAGCTGCGGCCGAAGATCGCCACGCACGACTACGACACCAAGAAGGGTCACGTCGAGCGCTTCCTCAAACACGGCGACAAGGTCAAAATCACGATCATGTTCCGGGGGCGCGAGCAGGCCCACCCGGAGCGCGGCCGGGCGCTCCTGCAGAAGCTCTTCGAGGACCTCGGCGGGCTTGCCGTGATCGAGTCGGCGCCGCTGCAGGAAGGCCGCAACATGAGCATGTTGCTGGCGCCGAGCAAAGAGGCGCGGGCGCAGGAGGGGGCGGCGACCGTCCCCGACGCCGCCGAGGCCGACGGCACCGCGCCGCAGGCCTAGTCCGATCGATTCCACGGCGGTGCGCGGCGCCGGCGAGGGCCAGGAACACGCGCCAAGCCCGCCTGCCTAGGCCGGGCCGACGCTTGCTGACTCGACCACGCCCTGGTGTGGCCAAGTCAGCAATCGGACGACGGCGCGCGCCTCCGCTCGGGATGGCGTCCTCTTCGCGGCTCTCCGCCCGGCCGCTGATGGGCGACCACGGCCTGCCAGGGTCGATCGGTCGCGAGGCGGCAGCCACGCCCCGGCGTCCCGAGGCGCCGGCCAGGCCGAGCCCCGGGCGGATGGGTGAGTCCTACCCACGTGCTTCGTCGGCCCCTTCCAATCGTCCTCGTCGCGGTGCAAGATCGACGCCGTGTCCGTCCGACCACTGCGCGTCCTCGCGCCGCTGATCGCTGTCTGCGCGTCTTTCCTCGCCCCCGCCCATGCCGGCGCGGCGGCGACGCAGTTCGGCAGCTCGCTCGCTCCGGGACCGGGGGTCGACTGGGGCTGCAACGCGAAGCCCTCGCTCTACGACGCGTCCGGCAACTACGGCTTGTTCCAGAACAGCGAAGCGGGCGGCTGCACCTGGAGCCAGGCGGGGGTGTGGGGGCTGAACTCGGGGAGTGACCCGCGCGCCCGCAGCGTCCCCGGCGATGGCCGCATCACCGCCGCCGAAATCCTCTCCGGCCCGAGCCCGTCGCCGATCACCATCACGATCATCCGCCAGTTGGCCACGCCGGGGCCCGGTGAAACCTGCTGCTTCTGGCGCAGTGATTCCGGGCCGTTCCAGCTGACCCCGAACGCGGTCACCACGATCCCGCTGAACATCCCGGTCGAACGCAACGTCAAAGAAAGCGTGCTGGCGGTCGATCTGGTCGCCGTCAGCGCCGAAAACGACGGCGGCTCGCTGCCGTTGCGCGTCGTCGGCCCCTCCAACGCGCTCTCGATCCCCGACGGCGATCCGATGGCAGGGATCTTCTACCCGCGGATGGGGCGGATCCCGAACGACGAAAAAGGCGGCCGCCACGAAATCTACGAAGGGGTGCCGGGGATCGAACTGCTGGTCCGCTGGACCTTCTGCCCGACCGGCGATGTGACCTGCGCCGGCGTGCCGCCGGCGGCGCCCGGGCCGACCGTGCCGACCGTGCCGCTGGCCCCGACCAGCCCGCCGCCGGTCGTCCCGCGTCTCGGCTCCAGGCAGGCGCAGGTCGAAGAGGGCAAGGCACTGGTCCCGCTGGTCTGCGGCGGCAACGCCGCCTGCGAAGGGCAGCTCGCACTGCTGGCGCCGACTGCGACCGGATCGTCCGCGGCGCGCCCGGCACCGACCCTCGCCGGCTCGGCGGCGAAAGGCAAGGCCGCGACGGTCGTCTACGGGACCGCGAGCTACGCGCTCGCCGCCGGCGCCAAAGGCACCGTCAAGGTGAAGCTGAACCGTCGCGGCAAGAAGCTCCTGGCGAACCACGCCAAGGCGACGGTGACGCTGCGGATGACGCCCAAAGGCGGCACCGCATCGACGGCCGGCCTGACGCTGAAGCGCGCCGCGCCGAAGCGGCACTGAGGCGCCGAGTCGACGTGCGGCGGAGGGTTCGGGCCGGTGCGCTCGGGGACGGGAAGGACTCAAATCTGATCGAGTCGTGATGAGTGGGGACGGTGCGGACCCGGGCGTCTCGGAGGCGGCCACAGCCTGCCGGGGTCGCCTCCGAATTGGCCGCGTCCCTTTCGAATTCCTCAGCCGCCCCTCGTCCCTTCCTTCCGGTCCCGCCTAAGCGCTGAGTAGTTCCGGGTCCGGCGGCGCCAGGATGTCGGCGATCCGCTCGGCGGCGTGGCCGTCCCAGAGCGGCGGCGGCTCCGGCGGGGCGGTCGGGCGGGTGGCCAGGGCGGCGGGGATCTCGGCGATCGCCCCGGGCTCCAGGCCGAGCAGAGTGTTGGTGCCGAGCTCGACCGTCACCGGCCGCTCGGTGTTCGCCCGCAGGGTGAAGCAGGGGATGCCGAGGTAGGTCGTCTCCTCCTGGATCCCGCCGGAGTCGGTGAGGACGGCGCGGGCGTCGCTGACCAGCGAGAGGAAGTCGAGGTAGCCGAGCGGCTCGATCAGCCGCAGGTCGGCGGGTGGGTCGAGGTCGAGTGACTCCATCATCTTGCGGGTGCGCGGGTGGACCGGGAAGACGACCGGCATCTCCCGCGCCAGGTGGGCGAGCTGGGCGAACGTCTCGGCGAGCAGCGGGCCGTCGACCAGCGCCGGCCGGTGCAGGGTGACCAGCAGGTAGGAGCCGGGGGAGAGGTCGAGGCGCGCGGCGGAGCCCGCCGCCGCGATCCGGTCCTCCAGCGCGACCAGCGTGTCGATCATCGTGTTGCCGACGAAGTGCATCCGTTCCGGGGCGATCCCTTCGGCGCGCAGGTTGGCGATCGCCCCCTCGGAGTGGAGGAAGAGGTGGGAGCCGAAGCGGTCGGCGACGATCCGGTTGACCTCCTCCGGCATCGAGAGGTCGAAGCTGCGCAGGCCGGACTCGACGTGGGCTACCGGGATCCCCAACTTCACGGCGGTCAGCACCGCCGCCAGGGTCGAGTTGACGTCGCCGGGGACGACCAGCAGGTCGGGCTGCTCGGTCTCGATCACCGGCTCCAGGCGCTCCATCGTGCGGGCGGTCTGCTGGGCGTGGGTGCCAGAGCCGACCTCGAGCATGTGGTCGGGCGCGGGCACGCCGAGCTCCTCGAAGAAGACCTCCGACATCGCCCGGTCGTAGTGCTGGCCGGTGTGCACGATCGCGTGGCGGCCGTCGGGCAGCCTGCTCCGCATCGCCGAGATCACCGGCGCCGTCTTGACGAAGTTGGGACGGGTGCCGACGACGTAGAGGATGCGCATCGGGGCGTGACCCTACCCGGCCGCCCGCTTCTGCTTCAATGTCGAGCCCGTATGCCGAAGATGAAAACTCATTCGGGCGCCAAGAAGCGCTTCAAGAAGTCGGCCACCGGCAAGATCCGGGGCCGTCACGCGTACTCGAGCCACATCCTCGAGAAAAAGTCGCCGAAGCGTAAGCGCAAGATGGGCAACCCGGCGCCGATCGCCAAGGTCGACGTGCCGAACGTCCGCAAGCTTCTCGGAGGCGGCAAGTGAGCCGCGTCAAGCGCAGCGTCCACGCGCGCAAGAAGCGCCGCAAGGTCCTGAAGGAAGCCAAGGGCTACTTCGGGCGCAAGCATTCTTCCTACCGGTTCGCCAAAGAGCAGGTCCAGCGGTCGGGCATGTACGCCTACCGGGACCGGCGCAACAAGAAGCGGACCTTCCGCCGTCTCTGGATCACGCGCATCAACGCCGCCGCGCGCCAGGAGGGCATGAGCTACTCGGAACTGATCAACGGCCTGAGCAAGGCCGAGGTCGAGGTGAACCGCAAGATGCTGGCCGAGATCGCCGTCTCCGACCCGGAGGGGTTCCGCCGATTCGTGGAGATAGCCCGGGAGGGTGCGGCCGCCTGAGCGCGGGCCGACACTTCTGACTCTTCCGGGCGGGCCGCGATTGCGGCCCGTTTTGCGTTTCAGGAGGGGTCGAGGCGGGCCACGGGAAGAAGCCGCACAGCGAGAACACGGAACACACACAGATGATCGAAAGCAAGGACAACGAGAAGCTGAAGCTGGTGCGCAAGCTGCGCGAGCGCAAGCACCGCGAGCGCGAGGGCCTGTTCGCGACCGAGGGCGAGGACCTGCTCGAGGCGGGCCTCGCCGCGGGCGCGGAGCCGCGGTTCGTGCTCGTCGCGCCCCGGGCGCGGTCGACTTCAGGCTCGCCCGACGAGACGCCGTCGACCTCAGGCTCGTCCGACGGGGCGCCGTCGACCTCAGGCTCGTCCGACGAAGCGCGGTCGACCTCAGGCTCGCCCGACGAAGCGCGGTCGACCCTGGTTCCGCTATCCGAAACGAAGGACGACCGCGTCGGGCGGGGCGTGGCTTTCGACGAGGTCGCGCCGGAGCTCCTCGATTCCGTCTCCTCGCTCGGCTCCGGGACGCGGGTGATCGCGGTCTGGCCGCTCGTTCGGGCCGCGGCGCCCGCGGCGCCCTGCGTCTACCTCGACGGGGTCGGCGATCCGGGCAACGTCGGCACGATCATCCGCTCCGCCCACGCGCTGCTCGACGCGACGGTCGCGCTCGGGCCCGACTGCGCCGATCCCTACGGGCCGAAGGCGACGCGGGCGAGCATGGGATCGCTCTTCGGGCGGCCGCCGGCGCTCGTCGCCGGGGTCGAGGAGACGCCCCGGCCGCGGGTCGCGCTGGTCGCCCACGGGGGCGCCGGACTCGAGGCGCTGGCCGGCGCCGGGACCGTCTGCCTGGGCGCCGAGCGGCAAGGGCTGCGGCCCGAGGTGGTCGCCGCCTGCGACGCCGGCGTGACGATTCCCCTGCACGGAGGCGCCGAGTCGTTGAACGTCGCCGCCGCCGCGGCTGTAGCGTGCGCGCGGATGAGCGAGGAGCGCACCAGTGCTTGAGCGGATCGAGAAGCTCCGGGTCGCCGGGACCGAGGCGATCGTCGACGCCTCCTCGAGCGCCGAGCTGGAGGAGCTGCGGGTCAGGTTCCTCGGCCGCAAAGCCGAGCTGACCCAGATCCTGCGCGGGATCGCGCAGCTGCCGGCGGCGGAACGCGGCCCGGTCGGCGGCGCCGCCAACAAGGCCCGCAAGGAGCTCGAGGCGCTGATCGAGCAGAGCGCCGAGCGCGCAGGCGCGGCGGAGCTCGACGCGAGGCTGGTCGCCGACCGGGTCGACGTCACCCTCCCCGGCGCGCCGCCGCGGCCGCTCGGCCACCAGCACCTGATCGCCCGCACCACGCGGTTGATCGAGGACATCATGGTCGGGCTCGGCTACGAGGTCGCCGAAGGCCCCGAGATCGAGCACGACTACTACAACTTCACCGCCCTGAACCACCCTGCCGACCACCCGGCGCGGATGCTCCAGGACACCTTCTACGTCCGGTCGCACCCCGACGTGCTGCTGCGCACCCACACCTCGCCGATGCAGATCCGGGCGATGGAGACGCAGGGCCCGCCGCTCTTCATCGTCATCCCCGGCAAGGTCTACCGGCGTGACTCCGACGCCACCCACAGCCCGATGTTCCACCAGATGGAGGGGCTGGCCGTGGCCGAGGGGCTGACCCTGGCCGACCTCCAGGGGACGCTGCTGGCGATGTCCCGCGCGCTTTTCGGCGACACCCGCGAGGTGCGCCTGCGGCCCCACTACTTCCCCTTCACCGAGCCGAGCGTCGAGGTCGACGTCTCCTGCTTCCAGTGCGAGGGCACCGGCGTCCTCCCGGGCGGCGGGCGCTGCAACCTCTGCAAGGGCCAGGGCTGGATCGAGATCCTCGGCGCCGGGATGGTCGACCCCAACGTGCTCGGCTTCGTCGAGGACCACGGCTACGACCCGGAGCGCGTCCAGGGCTTCGCCTTCGGCCTCGGCATCGAGCGGGTCGCGATGCTGCGTCACTCGATCCCCGATCTGCGCCGCTTCTTCGACAACGACGTGCGGATGTTGGAGCAGTTCTCGTGAGAGTCCCGTACACCTGGCTGCGCGAGTACTGCGATCCCGGCGTCCCGGTCGAGGAGCTGGCCGAGCGGCTGGTGATGACCGGCACCGAGGTCGAGCGGGTCGACGTCGTCGGCCCGCCCTCCGCGGACAACTTCGTCGTCGGCAAGGTCACCGAGGCGGTCCAGCACCCGGACGCCGACCGGCTGCGGGTCTGCACGGTCGAGGTCGGTGAGGACGGCCCGCGCACGATCGTCTGCGGCGCCCCCAACGTCGCCGCCGGGCAGACCGTCGCGGTGGCGCTCCCCGGCGCGCGGATGCCGGGCGGCGAGAAGCTGCGCAAGGCGAAGCTGCGCGGGGTCGCCTCGGAAGGGATGATCCTCGCCGCCGACGAGCTCGAGATCGGCGAGGACCACGACGGCACGCTGGTGCTCGACGAGGCGCACGCCGCGGGCACGCCGCTCGCCGCGGTGATCCCGCTGGCCGAGCCGGTGCTGGAGATCGAGGTGACGCCCAACCGCAGCGACTGCTTCGGCGTCTTCGGGGTGGCGCGCGAGGTCCACGCCGTCACCGGCGCGCCGCTCTCCGCCGAGCCCTGGGCCGAGGACGCTCCCGCGGCCGGCGACGGCGAGGTGAACGACTTCGCCAAGGTCACGGTCGAGGTCCCCGACCTCTGCCCGCGCTTCACCGCCCGCGTCTTCAAGGGCGTGAAGGTCGGCCCCTCGCCGCTCTGGCTGCAGGAGCGCCTGGCGGCGGCCGGGATGCGGCCGATCTCCAACGTCGTCGACATCACCAACTACGCGATGCTCCTGACCGCCCAGCCGCTGCACGCCTACGACCTGGCGAAGCTGCCGGGCGGCGAGCTGATCGTCCGCACCGCCCGTCCGGGGGAGAAGATGACGACCCTCGACGGGGTCGAGCGCGAGCTCGACGCCGAGACCGTGCTGGTCTGCGACCGCGACGGGCCCACCGGGATCGCGGCGCTGATGGGCGGCCAGGTCTCCGAGGTCTCGGACGAGACCACCGAGGTGCTGCTCGAGGTGGCGAACTGGAACGGGGCGAACGTGCTGCGGACCTCGCGCCGGCTGGCGCTGCGCTCGGAGGCCTCGGCGCGGTTCGAGAAGCAGCTGCATCCGGAGCTGACGATGCGGGCGCAGGCGATCGCCTCGAAGCTCCTGGTCGAGCTGGCCGGCGCCACCCTGGTGCCCGGCACCATCGACGTCGCCGCCCCGGAGCCGGAGCCCCACACCCTGCGCCTGCGCGCGGCCCGCGTCAGCGGGGTCCTCGGCATGGAGATCCCGCCGGCCGACCAGGCCGCCTACCTGGAGCGACTCGGCTTCGGGGTCGAAGCCGACGGCGACGACCTGCTGGCCACCGTGCCGCCCGATCGCTACTACGACGTGACCCGGGAGATCGACCTGATCGAGGAGGTCGGCCGCCTGCACGGCTTCGACCGCCACCTGCCGACCACGCTGCCGCCGGTCGGCGCGGGCAAGGTAGGTCGGCTGAACCGCACCCAGCGCCTGCGGCGGCGGGCCGAGGACGAGCTGCGCGACCTCGGCTTCGACCAGATCGTCGGCTGGAGCTTCACCGACCCCGGCGAGGCCGGACGGCTGCGGATAGAGGAGCCCGACCAGCGCGCCGACCCGATCCTGGTCGCCAACCCGCTCTCCGACGAGGGCGCGGCGATGCGGACGACCCTGCTCGGCTCGCTGCTCGACGTCGCCTCCCGCAACCTGGCGCGGGGGCGGGAGTCGGTAGCCCTGTTCGAGGCGGGCGCCGTCTACCTGCGCGGCACGCCGCCCGAGAGCGGCGGCCCGTTGGCCGGCGACTTCCCCGGCGACACTCCCGCCCCGGCGACCGAGCCGCATCGCTACGGAGCGCTGGCGGTCGGGCCCCTGGTGCCGAAATCCTGGCGCGGCGGCGGCGAGCCCGCGGACTTCTTCGCCCTCAAGGGAGTGCTCGAGGCGCTCGCCGCCGGGCTCGGCTGCCCGCCGCTCGAATTCGTCTCCGCGACGGAACCCTTCCTCCACCCCGGCCGCAGCGCGGCGGTCTCGATCGCGGGCGCGCCGCTCGGCTGGCTCGGCGAGGTGCACCCGTTGGTCTGTCGGACCTGGGACATCGACGCCGCGGTCGGCTTCGAAATCGACGCCGCCCCGCTGCTGGCGGCGGCGACCCTCGGCGAGGAGGCCTTCGAGGATCTCACCACCTTCCCGGCGATCCGCCAGGACCTCGCGATCGTCGCTCCGACCGCGGTCAGCGCGGCGAAGATCCGCGCGACGGTGATCGAGGGCGGCGGTGAGCTGCTGACGAGCGTCGAGCTCTTCGACCGCTACGAAGGGGCGCAGGTCGGCGAGGGCAAGGTGAGCCTCGCCCTGCGGCTCGAGTTCCGCGCGCCGGATCGCACGCTCGCCGACGAGGAGGTCGGTGGCCTCCGCGCGGCGATCGCCGCCGACCTCGAGGGAATCGGCGCCCAGATCCGCGGCGCGACCGAAGCGAGCGGGAGTCCGGTCGATGAGTAGGCACGCGGCGCAGCCGCTCCAGGGCACCCCGGCGGCGCGGGTGCTGGTCGCCGGGGCGAACGGCTTCACCGGGGCGCTGGCGGCGAAGATCGTCTGGGACCACCCGCGGCTGGAGCTGGTCGCGGCCACCTCGCGTTCCGACGCCGGCAAGCGGATCGAGGAGCTCTACCCGCGCTACCGGGTGCCGCTGGCGCTGACCGAACTCGACCTCGATGACGTCGACGCGCTGGGGATCGACGCGGCGATCGTCGCCTACCCGCACGGCGCCGCCGCCCCCACCGACGCCGCGCTCCGCGCCGCCGGGGTGAAGGTGGTCGACCTCTCCGCCGACTTCCGCCTCCGCGACATGGACACCTACCAGCGCTGGTACGGCGACCACGGCGCCCCCGACCTCTTCGGCACCGGCGTCTACGGGCTGAGCGAGATGTACCGGGAGGAGCTGCGCGGCGCCGACCTCGTCGCCACCCCCGGCTGCTACCCGACCGCGACCGTGCTCGGGCTCGCGCCGCTGGCCGAAAAGGGCCTCCTCGGCGAGGTCTTCGTCTCGGCGATGCAGGGCACCTCCGGGTACGGGCGCTCGAGCGACGACCTCGTCCACTACTCGGCGATGACCGAGAACGCCTTCCCCTACAAGACCGAGGGGCACCGGCACCGGCCGGAGATCGAGCAGGAGCTGGCGGCGCTCGGCAGCCCTGCCCCGATCACCTTCGTCCCGCACCTCCTGCCGCTCGACCAGGGCGAGCTGGCCACCTGCTTCGCGACGCTCTCCGAGCCGACCTCGCGGGAGGCGGTCATCGCCCTTTACGAGGAGCGCTACGCCGAGGAGCCGTTCGTGCGGTTGCTCGACGGCCCGCCCAACCTGCGCGCCCTCCGCGACACCAACGAGTGCCACGTCTACGTCACGGTCGAGGAGCGGGGGAGGGTGATGGCCTTCTCGGCGATCGACAACATCTGGAAGGGAGCGTCAGGCCAAGGCGTTCAGAACTTGAACCTGATGTTGGGACTCGACGAGACCGAGGGACTTCGATGAGCGGCGCCGGCCCATCCAGCCGCCAGGGCTTCTTCCGCAGCCGCTGGGTCGAGGCGCCCGTCGGGGTCGAGGAGCTCGACGCCGCGCGGCTCGCGCCCGGCTTCCGGGCCGGCGGCGCCCACGTCGGCCTCAAGGACGGCGGCAAGACCGACGTCGGGCTGCTCGTCTGCGATGCGCCCCAGGTCGCCTCGGCGCTGGTCCTGACCCGCAACGCCTCCGCCGCCGCGCCGATCCGGGTCTGCCGTGAGGTCGTCGACCAGGCCAACGTCCGCGCCGCGGTGATCAACTCCGGCAACGCCAACGCCGAGACCGGCGAGAAGGGCTTCGCCGACGCGCTGGCGATGTCCGAACGGGCCGCCGTCGCACTCGGCCTCGAGACCGCCGAGGTCGCCGTCGCCGAGACCGGTGTGATCGGCGTGCCGATGCCGATGAGCGCCGTGCTTCCGGGGATCGAGGCGGCCGCCGAGGGCCTCTCCGCGGAGGGCGGAGCGGTCTTCTCGGAGGCGATCACGACCACCGATCGCTGGCCGAAGCGCTGCACGGTCACCGTCGACGGCGTCACCCTCTCCGCCCAGGCGAAGGGCGCCGGGATGATCGAGCCGAACATGGCGACGCTGCTCTGCTTCGTCCAGACCGACGCCGTGGTCGCCGACCCCGCCGCCGCGCTGCGGTGCGCCGTCGACGGCTCCTTCAACCGGATCACGGTCGACGGGCAGATGAGCACCAACGACACCGTCCTCCTGCAGGCGACCGGCGCCTCCGGCAAGCCGCTCCCCGCGGGCCTCCTCGACGCCGTGCTGCTGCAGCTGGCGATCGAGATCGTCCGCGACGGCGAGGGCGCGGTGCGGGTCGGCCGGGTCGAGGTGACCGAAGCCGCCAGCCAGGCAGAGGCCGAGCGGGTCGCGCGCGCGATCGCCAACTCGCCGCTGGTCAAGACCGCGCTCTACGGCCGCGATCCCAACTGGGGGCGGATCGCCCAGGCCGCGGGCGCGGCGCTGGCGGGAGCCGACCTGGAGGAGATCGGCTCCGACGCGATCGACGCCGCCGAGCTCGGCGCCGACATCCCCGAGGCGAACATCGGTCTGCGGCTTGGTCGCGGATCGGCGGGCGCGCACGTCTATTTCTCCGACCTCGGGCACGAGTACGTGACCCTGAACGCGGAATACACGACGTGACCGAGCGCGCCCCGCAGTCGCGAGCGGCGGCCACGAGCGTGCAGACGCTGCTCGAGGCCCTGCCCTACATCCGCGAGTTCCACGGCCGCACGGTGGTGATCAAGTACGGCGGCGCGGCGATGCTCGACGAGGGGCTGCGCGACGCCTTCGCCGCCGACGTGGTGCTGCTCAAGTACGTCGGCCTGAACCCGATCGTCGTCCACGGCGGCGGCCCCGAGATCACCAGGTACATGGACAAACTCGGGCTCGAGGTGCGGTTCCACGAGGGGCTGCGGGTGTCCGACGGCGACACGGTCGAGATCGCCAAGATGGTCCTGGTCGGCAAATTGAACTCGGAAATCGTGCAGCGGCTGAACCGCCACGGCCAGCCCGCGGTCGGCCTGGCGGGGGAGGACGGCACGCTCTTCGAGGTGACCCCGGCGCCGAACGCCGACCGGGTCGGCTTCGTCGGCCAGATCCAGCGGGTCGACGTCGACGTGCTCAACCACATCGCCGCCGACTACATCCCGGTGATCGCGTCGTCGGCGTCCGACCGCGCCGGCCAGCCCTACAACGTCAACGCCGACGAGGCGGCGGGCAAGGTGGCGGCGGCGCTCGGGGCGACCAAGGCGATCTTCCTCACCGACGTCGAGGGCTGGCTGGCCGACCCGGGCGACGAGAGCTCGCTGATCTCGCGGGCCAAGGTGGAGGAGGTCGAGGCGGCGCTGCCGGGCCTCGCCGGCGGCATGCGGCCGAAGCTCCAGGCCTGCGTCGACGCGGTCAACGGCGGCGCCCAGTCGGCCCACATCATCGACGGCCGGATCCCCCACAGCCTGCTCCTGGAGCTCTTCACCGACGCCGGGATCGGCACCATGGTGGTCCCGTGAGCGCCGCCGATCCGAGCGGCGCGACCGCCGTCGAGGCGCCCGCGATGGGCCTGGCCGAGACCCGCGAGCTGGAGGAGCGCTACCTCATGCGCACCTACCGGCGGGGCGCGGTCGACTTCGTCCGCGGCGAGGGCTGCCACCTCTACGACGCCGACGGCAAGGAGTACCTGGACTTCCTCGCCGGGATCTCGGTCTGCTCGCTCGGCCACTCCCACCCGGCGGTGGTCGCCGCGGTCACCGCGCAGGCGGAGCGCCTGATGCACGTCTCGAACCTCTTCTACACCGAGCCGATGGCCCGGCTGGCACGGCGGCTGTCGGAGTCGAGCCTCGGCGGCCGGGTCTTCTTCTGCAACTCCGGCACCGAGGCCAACGAGGCGGCGATCAAGGTCGCGCGCAAGCACGCCCACGGTCGCGGGATCGAGGCGCCGGAGATCGTCAGCTTCGAGGGGGAGTTCCACGGACGGACCTACGGGGCGCTCTCGGCGACCCCGAAGCTGGCCCGCAACGAGGCGCTCGGCCCCTACCTGCCCGGCTTCCTCGCCGTCCCCGACAACGACGCCGAGGCGCTGCGGGCGGCGGTCGGGCCGAACACGGCGGCGGTGCTGATCGAGCCGATCCAAGGCGAGTCGGGGGTCTGGCCGACCTCCGAGGAGGCGCTGATGGCGGCGCGCGAGGCCTGCGACGCGGTCGGGGCGCTGCTGATCTTCGACGAGATCCAGACCGGGATCGGCCGCACCGGCTCGCTCTGGGCCTACGAGCAGACCCCGGTGCGCCCTGACGTGATCACCAGCGCCAAGGCGCTCGGCGGCGGCATGCCGATCGGCGCCTGCATCACCGGGCCCGCGGCGGCCGAGGTGCTCGAGCCGGGCGACCACGGCTCGACCTTCGCCGCCGGCCCGGTCGCCACCAGCGCCGCGCTGGCCGTCCTCGACGCGGTCGACGACCCGACCCTGCTGCGCTCGGTGCGGGAGCTCGGAGCGCGGTTGCGAAGCGGGCTGGAGGCGCTCCCGGGCGTCGCCGGGACGCGTGGTCGCGGGCTGATGGTCGGCGTCGCCCTCGAACCGGGGATCGACGCCGCCGCGGCCGGCGCCGACCTGCTCGAGCGCGGCCTGGTCGTCAACGCCCCGGCCCCGGGGACGCTCCGCCTGCTGCCGCCGCTGGTGGTCGAGCCCGGCCAGATCGACAGCGCGGTTGGACTGATCGGCGAATCACTTCTAGGCTTCACCGCACATGGGCAGTGACGGCCCCGCCCGCCGGCGGGAAATCGAAGACACGACCGCGGCGCGCCTCGCCGAGATCGTCGCTGCCGCGGAGCAGGCGGCGAAGCAGGTGATCGACGAAGCCGAAGAGGAAGCGCGCGCGCGGATCGCCGACGCCCACGAGGAGGCGGAGCGGATCGTCGCCGCGAGGCTCGCCGGGCTGGGCGATCTGACCGACGAGATCAACGCCCAGGCCGAGGCGCTGGTGCGCCAGGCCGAGGCGCTGCAGCAGGCCCTGGCCCGGGCGAAGGCCGAGATGGGGGAGGCCGGGGCCCGGGGCGGTCCGGCGCCGATCGGGCGCCGCGACCTCAGGCCCGAGCCCGCGCCCCGCAAGGCCGCCGGCCCGGCGCTGACGGTGGTCGGCGGCGTCCACGAGGAGCCGGCGCCGGAGCCCGACGGTCGCCCCCCGCGCGAGGAGCGCCGCCCGCGCGAGGCGCCCGATGCCGACGCGGCCCCCGCGGTCGCCCCCTCCCCGGACCTGACCGAAGAGATCTCGCTCGGCAACGGCAGTCCCGCCGGGGCGCGCCTGCTCGCCACGCAGATGGCCGTCTCGGGATCGAGCCGCGCCGAGATCGAGGCGCGGCTGCGCAACGGCTTCGCGATCGCCGACACCCGGGCGATCCTCGACGCGATCCTCGGCCCCGAGAGCTAGGGCCGGTCGGATGGCGGTCACTGAAGGGACTCGGGTCCCGACGGCGTACAAGTAGTAGGTATGAACGAGGATCCCACCAGACTCATGGACTACGGCGACGAGCCGCCGCGCCGTCGCCGTCCCCCGCAGCAGAAACCGAAAGGCAACCTGCGCCTGGTCGTCGCGATCATGGGCGCGGTCATCTTCGGGCTGCTGATCGCCCTGCTCGTCTCCTGCGGAGGCGGTGAAACGAAGACCGTCACGGAAACCACGGAAATCACGCGCGAAGTGCCGGCGAAAGAAAAAGGCACCGAAAAAGAAGCCGAAGGCTCGGAAGGCGAAGAAAGCGAACTCGAAGAACCCTCGGAAGAAACCGGTGGGCTCGGCGGCGAAGAATTCGAAGGCGTGCCGGAAGGTGAAATCGAAGAACTCGCGCCGGAAGAAGAAGAAATTCCCACCGAAGAAGAACCGAGTGGAGGTTTAGGAACTGAATGACGGGCGCTGATCCGACGCGGCAGCGTCCGACCGCGAGCTACGAGGCAGATCCGTCCCAGGTGGACCGGGTCCTGCTGCTCTACTCGGGCGGCCTCGACACCAGCGTGATGCTGAAGTGGATCCAGGACTCCTACGAGGCGGAAGTCGTCACGCTCACGGTCAACCTCGGCCAGCCGGGCGAGGACTACTCGGTGATCGAAGAGAAGGCGAAGCGGCTGGGGGCGGTCGAGTGCCACGTGGTCGACGCCCGTGAGCGGTTCGCCGCCGACTTCCTCGCCCCGGCGATCAAGGCCAACGCGATCTACGGCAACGGCTACCCGCTCTTCACCGCGCTCGGTCGGCCGCTGATCGCCCAGCTGGCGGTCGAGTACGCGCGCAAGTCGAGCTGCGACACGATCGCCCACGGCTGCACCGGCAAAGGCAACGACCAGGTGCGGATCGAGGCGACGGTGGCGACGCTGGCGCCGGAGCTGAAGTCGATCGCCCCGGTGCGCACCTGGGCGATGGGACGCGACGAGGAGATCGCCTACGCGCGCGAGAACGGGATCCCGGTCAAGGGCGGCACCGAGGTGGCGCCGTACTCGATCGACGACAACCTCTGGGGACGCTCCTCGGAGGGACGTTGGATCGAGGACCTCGACCACGCGCCGGAGGACGACGTCTTCCAGCTGGTCGGCCGGCCCGAGGACGCGCCGGACGAGGCCCAGATCGTGACGATCGGCTTCGAGGCGGGGCTGCCGGTGTCGATCGACGGCGAGCGACTCGGCCTGGTCGACCTGGTCGAACGGGCGGCCGACCTGGGGATCAAGCACGGCTGCGGGATCGTCGACCACATCGAGGACCGGATCGTCGGGCTGAAGGTGCGCGACATCTACGAGGTCCCGGCGGCGGCGCTGATCCTGCCCGCCCACGACGAGCTCGAGCGGCTGGTGGGGACGATCCACCAGAACCAGTTCAAGCCGCAGATGGACCAGCGCTGGGGCTACCTCGTCTACGCCGGGCTGTGGTGGGAGCCGCTGCGCGAAGACCTCGACGCCTACATGAGCGCGGTGAACGCGCGGGTGACGGGGGAGATCGGCCTGCGTCTCTACAAAGGCAGCGTGCGGGTCGTCACCCGCTCCTCGCCGAACGCCGTCTACGACGCCCAGCTGGCGAGCTTCTCCGCCTCCGGCGAAGAGCTCTTCTCCCAGACCGCCTCGCCCGGCTTCATCGAGCTCTGGTCGCTCCAGTCCCGCCTCGCCCACCAACTGCGCGAACGCAACGACCCCTGAGCCCCTTCCCCGGGCGCGTGGCGCGGTGCGTTCGCACTTGTCCCCGGTATCCG
>DATJUK010000030.1:0-2406 GCA_035502495.1 Solirubrobacterales bacterium | reverse complement strand
TGACGAACGCGCTGACGCTGCCGTAACCGCCACAGCGCGCGGAAGCTCTCCGACCAGCCGCCGTCCCGTCTCGGGGCGGCGGCTATTTTTGTGCGCCCAGCATGGGCGCTGTCTAGTGGGTGAAAGTCCCGCCGAGAGGAGGCCACTCCGAGCGAAGCGAACCGCAACCGCGTGAGGGCGACCGAGCGATGGGAAGGAAGCGGGGAGCGAAGCCGCGGGTCGATGTACAAGAACCGGGTTCGAGGCGGCGTCGAGCGGGGCGAGCGGGCAAATGACCGCGAAGCCGCAGTGGCCAAAGCTCAGACGACGTAGACCCGGCGATCGTGCGGCGAAGGACAGCGTTCTTACCTGGGGAGACCTCGCCTCACGCTCGAAAGGGCGACGGCGCAAAAGCGACGGAGCGAGGAGTCAGCCGAGGTCGTAGTAGCCGGAGAGGGCGAAGGACCGAACGGAGAGGAGAGCGAAACGAACGTGCGCCTCGGAGGCAAACAGCCTCAGAAGACCAGGCAACTGGAGCTGCCGCTGGCGAATAGGGGGTGAAGCCCCGACGGGAAAGCGGAGCGAGGAAGCGCCGACGGCGGCGCACGGAAACGGACGCTCGGGAGCGAGCGGCTTGATGGAGAAGGCGTGCGAGCGCCTGAACCTCCAGGCCGCGCTGAAGCGAGTGAGGAAGAACAAGGGCAGTCCCGGCAGCGACGGGATGACGGTGGAAGAGCTGGCGGTCCACCTGCGCGAACACTGGCCACGACTGCGCGAGCAATTGCTCGCGGGAAAGTACCAGCCCGCACCGGTGAAACAACAGCTCATCCCGAAGACGGGCGGTGGAGGTGGGGGTGCTGGCCAACGGGCTGGCGACGGAGCGGCACGAGGGGACGCCTCAAGGCGGACCCTTGTCGCCGCTACTGGCCAACGTGCTCCTCGACGAAGTCGACAAGGAGCTCCCTCCCAGCCGCCCGGTGCGGACCCGCACGCCGGGTGGTGTGGGAGGGGCCGCTGGGGACTTCCCGGCGCCCCTATCCCATTTGCCAGATCGATCAGCCGGCGGTGTGCAGCATGTCGTTGAGCACGCCGGCGGCCGTGACGGCTGGGCCGGCGCCGGGGCCGGTGATGACCAGCGGGTTCTTGCGGTAGCGGGCGGTCGTGAAGGCGACCTGGTTGTCGGTCCCCTTGAGGCCGAAGAACGGGCTGCCGCGGTCGACGACCTCGAGGCCGACGGCGATCCGATCCTTGGTGACGGACGCGACGTAGCGCAGGGTCCCGCCCTTGGACTTGGCGGCGGCGGCGCGCTTGGCCCAGTCGGCGTCGAGGTCGTCGAGGCGGGCCAGAAAGGCCTCGCGCGGCAGCGCGCGCATCGCCTCGGGGACCAGCGACTCGACCTTCACGTCGTCGGGCTCGCCGGTGAAGCCGAGCAGGCGGCCCAGGATCAGCGCCTTGCGCCCGACGTCGACGCCCGAGAGATCGTCGCGCGGGTCGGGCTCGGTGTAGCCGAGGTCCATCGCCTTGCGCAGGGCGGCCGAGAACGAGCGCCCCTTCTCGACCTCGGTCAGCACGAAGCCGAGCGTCCCCGACAGGCATCCCTCGATCTTCAGGACCCGGTCGCCGGACTCGACCAGCTTCCGGTGGGTGTCGAAGATCGGCAGCCCGGCGCCGACGGTGGCCTCGGTCAGCAGGCGCCGCCCGGCGCGGGTGGCCAGCGCGGCCAGCGCCTCGCTCTCGGCCCGCGTCCCCGACAGCGGGCGCTTGTTGGCCAGCACGACGTCCATCCCGGCGCCCAGCGCCTGCCGGATGAGCGGCGTGCTCTCGTCGGCGGTGAGATCGACCAGGATCGGATCGCTGAGCGCGTGCTCGGCCAGAAAAGACAGCGCCTCGGCGGGCGCCGACGGGCGACCGCCCGGCCCCTCCGCCAGCGAGCGGCCGGCGACCTTGGCGGCCGCCAGGGCCGCCAGCGCCCGCGGCGGCAGCCCGTTGGGATCGAACACGAACCCGCGCCGATCGATGGCCGCCACCAGCCGCAGCTTGGCGCGGTCGACGCCGTTCTTTTCGCCCTTCCCCTTGCCGTTGGCCATGATCTTGCCGAGCGCGCGCCCGATCTGGCCGAACCCCAGCAGCACCACGTCGGTGTGGGTGGCCTGGGCCGCCGCGCCGCCGCCGATCTTCGACAGCTGGAAGGCGGCGTGGACGGCGCGCTGGGCGGCGGGCGCGTCCTTGGCCGCGACCACGAACGAGATGTTCAGCTCCGACGACCCCTGCGCGATGGCGACGATGTTGATCTGCGCCTCGGCCAGCGCCGAGAAGACCCGCGCCGCGATCCCGAGGTGCCCGGCCATCCCGATCCCCACCACCGCCACCGTCGCCATTCCCGAGCGCGCCTCGATGCCGTCGATCTCGCCGCGCGCGATCTGGTCG
>DATJUK010000029.1:0-9466 GCA_035502495.1 Solirubrobacterales bacterium | reverse complement strand
ACGTGACACCCCGCACCGGGTGATGCCCGGGAGCCGACACGATGCGTGACGAAGACGCCGGGGACGTCACACCCTCATGCGCCTCCGCACCCCGGGAACGGGACCCGCGCACGCGCTCTCGACTTTTGAGCCCCTATAGGGGCCAAAAAGTCGAGGGCGCTCCCACGGGTCCCGAGGAACCCCCCGGGAAGCGTGACGTCCCCGGCGTCTCCCTCACGGGACCCGGTCCCGTGAGGGTCCCGTGAGGCTTCCCGTACCACCCCCGCGACCCTCCCGTGGCTCCCTCGTGAGGACTCCCCGCCCGCCGCACCCCCGGCCGTCCCGGCCACGGCCACGGCCTGCCCGGGCCGTGGCCGAGACGGCCGCGTCCCTTTCCCCGGGCGCCGGCTTCCGGGGCCCCGGGCCTCCCGGTCCGTGCCCCCCGGACCACCCCGGACGCATGGTCCCGGCCCATGCCCCCGGCCCCGGCCCCAGGGTGCGTTCGCAGTTCTCACCGGATACCGGTGAGAACTGCGAACGCACCGGGCCCGGGCCCGCGTAATCGAGCTCCAGCTAGAGGCGGCGTTCGTACCAGCGGTCGGCGTGGGGGCTTCCGTTGTAGTCGGGGACGGGCCGATAGCCCGCCGACTCGTAGAGCGCGACGGCGGCTTCCAGTCGCGCCAGGGTGTCGAGGCGGGTCGCTGCGCAACCGTGGGTCCGGGCGAGTTCCTCGAGTCGGACAAGGACCCGTCTCGCGATGCCCCGGCCGCGCCACGCCGGGGTCACGTACATCGACTTGAGCTCGGCGGTGGGGCGGTCGAGGTCGCGGATGCCGCCGATCGCGACGGGCTCGCCGTCGACGGTCACCAGCAGCAGCGCTCCCGTGGGTGGGGCGAGGGTCGGCGATGCGGTCGCCGGCTCCGGGTCCGGCAGCCCGAGGGCCGCCGCGCCCGCGCTCGTGTGGGCGCGGAAGAGGGCGATTGCGCGGGGGTCGTCCGGCGCGACCTCCTCGAAGACCTCGCCGGGAACGGCCACTGCGGCGCGCGCCTCAGACCTCGAGCTCGTAGGAGAGCCAGCTCGACTTCCCGTCGGTGAGCGAGTCGTAGAGGCGCTGCGCGGTGTGGTTGTCCGGGGCCGTCGACCACTCGAGCCAGGCGGCGCCACGCTCCCTTGTCACCGCCGCGGCCGCCTCGATCAAGGCCCGACCGACGCCCCGCCCGCGCGCCTGCGGGGCGACGAAGAGGTCGTTCATCAGCACCGTCTCCAGCGCCCGCAGCGAGGAGAAGTACCAGTAGAGGCAGGCGTAGCCGAGGATCGCCCCGGCCTCGTCGCGCGCCGCCAGCAGCAGGCCGTCGTCGCTCGGGGCGAGGAAGCGGCGGAAGAAGAAGCGGTTGCGGTCGGCGTCGATGTCGTCGACCTCGTAGAAGCGCTGGTAGGCGGCGATCAGGGGCAGGAGGGCGTCGAACTCCTCCTCGCGGACCGCGCTGATGTCGATCCCGGCGGCGATCAGGGGAACCTATCGCCGTGCAAGGCGTCGGTCACCCGCAGGGGTAGCCGGGCGGGCGCCGTAATTCACCCCCTGTAACCGGCAGCAGGGCCCGACTAAGCTTTGGGACCGCGCCGACGCTCCGCACGAACGTCCCGTCAGGAGGGGATTCAACTGGCACGTCCAACCGACTCCAACGAGCAGCTTCTCTGCAGCTTCTGCGGCAAGTCGCAACGCCAGGTCAAAAAGCTGATCGCCGGCCCCGGCGTCTACATCTGCGACGAGTGCATCGACCTTTGCAACGAGATCATCGACGAGGAGCTGACCGCGCCGCCGACCTTCGAGCTGGAGAACCTGCCGAAACCGCGCGAGATCTACGACGTGCTGCAGGAGTACGTGGTCGGGCAGGACGCCGCCAAGCGGGCGCTCTCGGTCGCCGTCTACAACCACTACAAGCGGGTGCAGATCGGCCAGTCCGACGAGAACGAGGTCGAGCTGGGGAAGTCGAACATCATGATGCTGGGGCCGACCGGCTGCGGCAAGACGCTGCTCGCCCAGACCCTGGCGCGGATCCTCAACGTGCCCTTCGCGATCGCCGACGCGACCGCGCTGACCGAGGCCGGTTACGTCGGCGAGGACGTCGAGAACATCCTCCTGAAGCTGATCCAGGCTGCCGACTTCGACGTCAAGAAGGCGGAGACGGGGATCATCTACATCGACGAGATCGACAAGATCGCGCGCAAAGCCGACAACCCGTCGATCACCCGTGACGTCTCCGGCGAAGGCGTGCAGCAGGCGCTGCTGAAGATCCTCGAGGGGACCACCGCCTCGGTGCCGCCGCAGGGCGGGCGCAAGCACCCCCACCAGGAGTTCCTGACGATCGACACCACCAACATCCTCTTCATCTGCGGCGGCTCCTTCGCCGAGCTCGACAAGATCATCGAGCGGCGGGTGGGCGATCGCGGCGTCGGCTTCGGCGCGGCGATCGCCTCGCGGACGCAGAAAGACACCGGCGAGTGGTTCGAGCAGGTGCTGCCCGAGGACCTGATCGAGTACGGCCTGATCCCCGAGTTCATCGGCCGCCTGCCGGTGATCACCGCGATCCACCAGCTCACCCGCGACGACCTGACCACGATCCTGACCGAGCCGAAGCACGCCCTCACGCGCCAGTTCCAGCGCTTCTTCGAGTTCGACGACATCGAGCTGGTCTTCTCCGAGGACAGCCTCGAGGCGATCGCCGACAAGGCCATCGCCCGCGAGACGGGAGCCCGCGGCCTGCGCTCGATCCTCGAGGAGACCCTCCTCGACGTCCAGTTCGAGCTGCCCTCGCGCCTCGACGTCACCAAGTGCGTGGTGACCAAGGAGACGATCCTCCAGGGCCGCCGACCGACCTTGGTGACCGAGGCCGCCCAGCAGGACATCGGCCCGGCCGCGGACCGGCTGGGCGAGGAAACCGCCTAGGCGATCAGGAGGGTCTGACGAAACTCCCGCGCACGCCCGCCGCCGCCGGACGCGTCGCGGCTCGGTGTCCTCGGTCAGCCAGTTAGCGCTGCCATTCGGCCTCCCTGCGTCCTTGCCCGCGCGGTCCGGTGCTCGCCGGTCGCCCGTGCGAGCTCCGCCAACCACCTGCTGGCCGGGCGGCCGTCGGGACGAGGAAGCACGTATGAGCTGCGACTGCGCCCCTTCATCGACGGCCTCGATCTCCCCGCAGACCCACCGCGACCGCACCCGGTCCCGCGCCCTCAGCTCGAAGTTCGCCCCGACGCCGATCGCGCCGGCGCCGCCGCTGCCCGTGGAGCTTTCTTCTCGCTATGCGAGAAGAAAGCTCCACGGCGCATGAGGAGGAGGGCGATGAGGCCGCCGAGGAGGAGTGCGGCAGCGCTGAAGGCGAGAGAGGTGGTGATGGAGGCGAGACCACCGATCAGGGCGACGCCGATCGCGCCGCCGACCTGGCGCGAGGTGTTGTTCACCGCCGACGCGATGCCCGTGCGGTCCGGACCGAGCGCCTCGGTTGCCCCGGCGACCAGGCCGGGCACTGCGATACCCATCCCGGCCCCGGCGACGAAGAGGAACGCCCAACCTGCGGGGGTGTCGATCGACGGCGCGCCGACGAGCGCCGCAGCGAGGTAGCCGACGCCGCTCGTCGCGAGGCCGATGGCCGCCGGGAGACGCGCCCCGACCCGGGCGACGAGCCGCCCCGTCAATGGCGTCAGCGCGGCAAGTGGCGCGGCGAGCGGCACCAACGCGAGCCCCGCTTCCAGCGGCGATAGCCCTTCCTCCTGCTGCAGGAAGAGGCCGAGCGCAAAGAGCCCACCCAGCGTCCCAAGGTTCATCAACCCGGCGCCCGCATTGGCTCCGCAGAACTCCGCCCGTCGGAACCAACTGAAGTCGATCAGGGGACGCTCCGCTCTGCGCTCCACCGGTATGAACGCTGCGAATGCGACGGCAGCCATAACAACTCCCGCAATCGCCGGCAACGACGCAAAGCCGCCCTTGCCGCCCTCGATGAGAGCGAAGACGAGGGCGGCAAGGGCGGCGGTCCCGAGCCCCTGTCCCCATAGATCCGGGCGGGCGCCTCGCGCGGTTGAGCCTTTCGGCAGGGTCGCGATCCCCGCCGCCAGCGCCGCGACCACCAGCGGCACGTTCAGCCAGAAGATCGACCGCCAGCCCAGGGGCCCGACGAGGACGCCGCCGAGGATCGGCCCCAGGACCAGCGCCGAGCCGCCGAACCCCGCCCAGGCGCCGATCGCGCGGGGGCGCTCGTCTTCGTCGGGGAAGAGCTGGTTCACGATCGCCAGCGAGCTCGGCAGGATCGCCGCCGCGCCCAGTCCCTGTACCGCTCGCGCGCCGATCAGCACCGCCGCGTCCGGCGCCGCCGCGCAGAGCGCCGAGGCCGCGCCGAACAGCGCCAGGCCGCCGAGGAAGAGGCGGCGCGAGCCGATCCGGTCGGCCAGGTCGCCGATCCCGAGCATCCCCGCCGCGAGCACCAGCGCGTAGGCGTCGACCACCCACTGCAGCTCTGACCGCGAGCCGCCGAGGCCGCTTGCGATGCGGGCCAGGGCGACGTTGACGATCGTCACGTCGAGGAGGACGAAGAAGTAGCCGGCGGAGGCGACAGCGAGCGCCGGGCCGCGGCCACGGGGACTGTCTGCGTCGGTCATTCCTCGACCGTAGGAGCGAAACGATTCGGTGCCGGCCGAATCGTCACCGCCCTACGCTGGGTACATGGCATCGGTGGCCGCAGGTACCCAGGGTGAGGTCGACGTCTCCGCCGCGGCGGCGCTGATGGCCGATCCGAGCCGCGCCGCGGTGCTGATGGAGCTGACCGACGGGCGGGCGCTGCCGCCGAGCGAGCTGGCCGAGGTCGCGGGGGTCTCCCGCTCGACGATGTCGGAGCACCTGGCGAAGCTGCAGAAGGCCGGTTTCCTCACGGTGGAGCGGGGTGGGCGCAACCGCTACTACCGGCTCGCGAACTCCGCGGTGGCGACCGCGGTCGAGGCCCTCGCCGCGCTCGCGCCCCGCCGCGAGGTCCGGAGCCTCCGCCAGGCCAACCGCGCCGGCGCCCTCAGCGCCGCCCGCACCTGTTACGGCCACCTCGCCGGCGAGCTCGGCGTCGGCATCACCGACGCGATGCTCGACCGCGGCTACCTCGACCGCGAGGCCGAGGTCTTCCTGCTCACCGACACGGGGGAGGGGTTCATGACCGACCTCGGCATCGAGCGCCCGCCCCGCGCCGGCAAGGCCTGCAACGACTGGTCCGAGCGCCGCCCCCACCTGGCCGGCAAGCTCGGCGTCGCCCTGACGACCCGCCTCTTCGAGCTGGACTGGTTGCGACGAACCGAGCGGCGCCGCGCGGTGCGGGTGACGGAAGCGGGACGGCGGGAGCTGAGCGCGCGCCTCGATATCTAGACTCGGCCGCATGGACGCGGCCAAGCGAGAGCAGCTCGAGCAGCACACCCGCTACGAACCGGGGGAGATCGAGGCGCGCGTCTTCGCCGAATGGATGGCGGGCGGCTACTTCCACCCCGAGGCGACGGGCACGCCGGCGGAGAACTTCTCGGTGGCGATCCCGCCGCCCAACGTCACCGGCGTCCTCCACATGGGCCACGCGCTGAACGGCTCGATGCAGGACGCGCTCGTGCGCATGAACCGCATGCGGGGACGCAACACGCTGTGGATCCTCGGCACCGACCACGCCGGCATCGCCACCCAGGCGGTGGTGGAGAAAGAGCTGCGCGCCGAAGGCAAGACGCGCCAGGAGCTCGGCCGCGAGGCCTTCGTCGAGCGGGTCTGGGAATGGAAAGAGGAGTACGGCTCGCGGATCGTCGAGCAGTACAAGCGGCTCGGCGCCTCCTGCGACTACGAGCGCGAGCGCTTCACCCTCGACGCCGGCTACGTCAAGGCGGTCCACAAGGTCTTCAAGGCGCTCTACGACAAGGGCTACATCTACCGCGACAACTACATGGTCAACTGGGACCCAGGGACGCGCTCGGCGATCTCCGACCTCGAGGTGGAGAACCGCGAGGTGACCGACTCGCTCTTCTCGATCGACTACCCGGTGCAGGGGTCCGACCGGGTGCTGACCGTCGCCACCGTGCGCCCGGAGACGATGCTCGCCGACACCGCCGTCGCCGTGAACCCCGAGGACGAGCGCTACGCCGACCTGGTCGGCAAGTTCGCCGTGCTGCCGCTGGTCGGCCGCAAGCTGCCGATCATCGCCGACGCCCACGTCGACCCCGAGTTCGGCACCGGCGCGCTGAAGATCACCCCCGGCCACGACATGAACGACTTCGAGATCGGCCGCCGCCACGGGCTCGACGAGATCACCGTGATCGGCCCCGACGGTCGCCTCAACGGCGAGGCGGGGGAGTTCGAGGGCCTCTCGGTGGGCGAGGCCCAGCGCGCGATCGCCGCCCGCCTGCGCGACAAGGGCCTGCTCCGCGACGAGCAGCCCTACACCCACGCCGTCCCCTTCAGCCACCGCTCCGGCGAGCGGATCGAGCCGCTGATCTCGCTGCAGTGGTTCTGCCGCATGGACGAGTTGGCGGCCCCCGCGATCAAGGCGGTCGCAGACGACGAGGTCCGCATCCAGCCCGAGCAGTGGAAGCGCGTCTACCTCAACTGGATGGAGGAGATTCGCCCCTGGTGCATCTCGCGCCAGCTCTGGTGGGGCCACCAGATCCCGGTCTGGTACTGCGGCGATTGTGAGGCCGATCCAGTCGTCGCCGAGGTCGCTCCCGATCCGGCCAAGTGCCTTCAGTGTGGTGGCGTCCTCGTCCAAGACGAAGACGTCCTCGACACCTGGTTCAGCTCGGCGCTCTGGCCCTTCGCCACGCTCGGCTGGCCCGACGACACGCCGGAGCTGCGCGCCTTCTACCCGACCAGCTTCCTCACCACCGCGCGCGAGATCCTCTTCCTCTGGGTCGCCCGCATGGTGATGATGGGGATCGAGTTCCCCGGCGCCATCCCTTTCCGCGACGTCTACGTCCACTCGGTGATCCAGGCGCGCGACGGGCGGCGGATGTCGAAGAGCCTCGGCACCGGGATCGATCCGCTGGAGGAGATCGACGAGCGCGGCGCCGACGCCCTGCGCTTCGGCCTGCTGGCGATGTCCTCGACCCAGGACGTGCGCTACTCCGACGCCAAGGTGGAGCAGGGCTCCGACCTGGCGAACAAGCTCTACAACGCCTCCCGGCTGATCCTCCTCAACGCCGCCGAGGTCGCGCCCGCCCCGCGCACGGCGCGGCTCGAGGATCGCTGGCTGCTCTCGCGGCTGGAGCGGACGATCGCCTCGGTGAGCGCGAAGCTCGAGGCCTTCGACTTCTCCCACGCGGTCCAGGACGCCTACGCGTTCGTCTACGGCGACCTCTGCGACTGGTACCTGGAGATCGTCAAGCCGCGCCTCTACGAGGGCGAGGAGGACGTCTCGGCGACGCTCCTCTACGCGCTGGAGCGGGTGCTGGCGCTGCTCCACCCGACGATGCCGTTCGTTACCGAGGAGCTCTGGTCCTTCCATCCGGCCCGCGACGGCCACCTCGCCGTGCACCCGTTCCCGGACGCCGACGACTCGCTCTTCGACCCTGACGCGGAGGAGGAGGTCGCCGAAGAGATCGCCCTCACCCGCAGCCTGCGCACCTGGCGCGACCTCGTCGGCGTGCCCGCCAAGGCGGTGCTGCCGGCCGTGATCGACGGGATGGCGCCGTCGGAGTTCGTCGGCCGGCTCTCGCGCTTCGCCTTCGACGGGGTCGGCTCGGAGCCGGTCGCCTCGGTCGGCCCGGTGCGGGTGCTCGGCTCCGATGCGCTCGACGCCGCGGCGGTCGAGGCGCGCCTCGGCAAGCGCCGCGAGGAGCTGACCGCGGAGATCGAGCGGGCCGAGCGCAAACTCGGCAACAAGGGCTTCGTCGCCAAGGCGCCCGGTGCCGTGGTCGAGGAAGAGCGCGGCAAGCTGGCGCGCTACCGCGCCGAACTCGCCGAGCTCGGCTAGCCGTGCCGCTGCCCGCCGAACCGCTCCCGGAGGGGTTCGACCCGGACGCCTATCTGGACTCGCTGGAACCGGTCGGCTGGCGCCTCGGCCTCGACCGGATGTGGAAGCTGACCACCGCGCTCGGCCTGCCGCAGCGCCGCTTCGCCTCGGTCCACGTGGTCGGCACCAACGGCAAGTCCTCGGTGACCCGGATGATCGCGGCGCTGCTGGAAGCGCACGGGGTCACCGCCGGCGCCTGCCTCTCCCCGCACACCTCGCGCTGGACCGAGCGCACCCTCATCCGCGGCGAGGAGCTCGACCCGCGGGCCTGGGCCGAAGCCGTCGCCCAGGTCGCCACGGCGGCCACGGCGGTGGACCGCACCCTGGAGGACGACGACGCGGTGACCGAGTTCGAGGCCGCCACCGCGGCGACCTTCGTCGCGCTCGCCCGCGCCCGGGTCGAGGCCGCCGCGATCGAGGCCGGGCTCGGCGGCCGCCTCGACGCCACCAACACGATCCCCTCGCGGGTCACCGTCCTCACCTCGGTGGGCCTCGACCACACCGAGTGGCTGGGGGAGACCGAGCTCGAGATCGCCGCCGAGAAGCTCGCCGTCCTGCGCGACTCCTCGACGCTGGTCCTGGGACGGGTCTCGCCGGAGGTCAGGGAGCTGGCCGAGCGGGTCGCGGGCGAACGCTCCGCCGCCCTCGTCGTCGCCCCCGAGGACCCGGGCGACGACCTGCAGCTGGCGGCGCCCGGCAGCTTCCAGCGACGCAACTTCGCGCTCGCCACAACCGCGGTCGAGGCCTTCCTCGGCGAGCTCGACCCCGCCGCAGTCGCCGCGGTTGCCGCCAGCGTCGCCGTCCCCGGCCGGCTCGAGCTGATCGCCGATTCGCCCCCGACCTACGTCGACGCCGCCCACAACCCCGACGGGGCGGCGGCGCTGGCCGAGGCGCTGCCGGCTCTGTTCGGGGAGCGCCGGCTGATCGCCTGCCTGGCGATCCTCGCCGACAAGGACGCGGAGGCGATGGTCGCGGCGCTGGCGCCGGTCCTCGACGCCGCCGTCTGCACCGAGGTGCCGGCGGCGGCGCTGGCCGCGCACGGGCGCCCGGGTGCCAAATCCCGCCCGGCCGCCGAGCTGGCCGCCCTCTGCGAGCGCGCCGGGCTCACCGCCGAGCCGCAACCGGACTTCGCCGCGGCCCTCGGACGCGCCACCGAGCTGGCGAGCGCTTCGCCCCCCGGCGCAGTGCTGGTTGCGGGCTCCCACTACGCGATCGCCCCTGCCCGTGCCTATGCGAGGATTCGCGCATGAAGCAACGGAGCGCCGGGTCCGAACTGCTCTCGATGATGGGCCTGGTCGCCGCCGTCGTGGCGATCGTTATCCTCGTCTTCTTCGGAATTGGCTATCTGTTCGGGAGGCTCTTCCTCTAGGCAATCGGTCGTCGCCGAATCGCGAACAGGGTTCGCGGGTAAGGCGGCGAAGTAGAGTGCCCGTCCTCATCTCGGCGGGCAAACCCTCATGGCACTAGCGATCTTCGGC
>DATJUK010000028.1:0-9729 GCA_035502495.1 Solirubrobacterales bacterium | reverse complement strand
CTTGGATTGAGTTTTCGGCCCAACAACGGCGGCCCTGGCCGGCCGACGGGGCCACCTCTCTAGTCTGGAGGTCCGCTTGAAGCTCGCGATCCACAACCCGTCGTTCACCTATCCCGGCGGCCCGGAGAACATCGCGCCGGTCCTCGCGGCAACCGCCCGCGCCGCCGAGGAGGGCGGCGCCGACCAGTTCACCCTGATGGACCACTGGTTCCAGATCCACTCGATCGGCGCCCCGGACGAGCCGATGCTGGAGGGCTACACCGCGCTCGGCTTCGTCGCCGCGCAGACCCGGAGGATGCGCCTCGGCCTGTTGGTCACCGGCGTCACCTACCGCCACCCCGGGCTGCTGGCGAAGACGGTGACGACCCTCGACGTGGTCTCCGGCGGCCGCGCCCAGCTCGGCCTCGGCGCCGCCTGGTTCGAGGAGGAGCACAAGGCCCTCGGCGTCCCCTACCCGCCGCTCGCCGAGCGCTTCGAGCGGCTCGAGGAGACGATCCAGATCTGCTTCCAGATGTGGAGCGAGGACGACGGTCCATATAAGGGGAAGCACTACGAGCTCGGCGAAACGATGTGCGTGCCGGCGCCGGTGCAGCAGCCGCGCCCGACCCTGATGATCGGCGGCTCGGGGGAGCGCAAGACGCTGCGGCTGGTGGCGAGGTACGCCGACGCCTGCAACCTCTACGGCGGCGAGCGCGACGTCGTCGCCCACAAACTCGAGGTGCTGAAGGGCCACTGCGAGGCCGAGGGCCGCGACTACGACGAGATCGAGAAGACGATCATCTACAGCATCGTCAACCCGGCCCGGGAGCCCGACCGCTTCCTCGCCGACATGGAGGAGATGGCGAAGCTCGGGATCGACAAGGTCTGGGTCTCCAACAAACAGGTGGGAGACCCTGCCGCCTGGGCCGACGAGGTCTGTGCCCAGACCGTCTCGCGCCTGGCCGAGCTCGGCTAGGCTGGCCGCTTGACCCCACTCGAGGTGCTCGCGGTCCTCGCCGCGGGCTTCACCGCCGGCGGCATCAACGCGATCGTCGGCTCCGGATCCCTGGTCACCTTCCCGGTGCTGCTGGCGGTCGGCTTCGGCTCGGTCACCGCGAACGTCTCCAACTCGGTGGGCCTCGTCTTCGGCAACGTCAGCGCCGCCTGGGGCTACCGGGAGGAGCTCGAGGGCCAGCGGGAGCGCGCCCTGCTGGGCGGGGCGGGCACCGCGCTCGGGGCGATCACCGGCGGCGTCCTCCTGCTCACCCTGCCCGAAGGGGTGTTCGAAGCGGTGGTCCCGGCCTTGATCCTGCTCGCCTGCGCGCTGATGATCCTGCGGCCGAAGCCGAAGCTGAGCCACGGCGCGCTCAGCCACCACCGCAAGCTCGTCCTGGTCGCGGTCGGCTACGCGGTCGGCGTCTACGGCGGCTACTTCGGCGCCGCCCAGGGAGTGATCCTGCTCGCCGCGCTGCGCTTCCTGATCCCCGACGACCTGCAGCGGCTGAACGGGCTGAAGAACGTGATGGTGGGGATCGCCAACGGCGTCGCCGCGCTCCTCTTCGTGATCGTCGCCCACGTCGCCTGGGACGCCGCCGCGCTGGTCGCCGTCGGCTCGATCTCCGGCGCCCAGGTGGGCGCCCGCTACGGCCGCCGCGTCCCCGACGAGGGCCTGCGCTGGACCGTGGTCGCGGTCGGCGTGATCGTGGCGATCGTGCTGATCGTCAAGTAGGCGCCGATAGGGTCTCGGGCGATGGCCGCGGCCGCCTACATATACGGAGCCGTCCGCACGCCCTTCGGGCGCCACGGCGGCGCGCTCGCCAAGGTGCGGCCCGACGACCTCGCCGCCCACTCCCTCCGCGCCCTCCTCGACCGCGCCCCGGACCTCGACCCGGCGGCGATCGACGACGTGATCCTCGGCGACGCCAACGCGGCGGGCGAGGACAACCGCGACGTCGCCCGCATGGCGGTGCTCCTCGCCGGGCTGCCGACCAGCGTCCCCGGCGCCACCGTCAACCGCCTCTGCGGCTCCAGCCTCGAGGCCGCGATCCAGGCCGCGCGGGCGATCGAGACCGGTGACGCCGAGGTCGTCGTCGCGGGCGGGGTCGAGTCGATGAGCCGGGCGCCCTGGGTGATGCCGAAGCCCGAGCGGCCGTTCCCGGCCGGGCACCAGCAGCTCTACTCGACGACGCTCGGCTGGCGCATGGTCAACCCGGCGATGCCGGAGCGGTGGACGATCAGCCTCGGCGAATCGGCGGAGAAGCTGGCCGACGTCTACGACGTCTCGCGCGAGTCCCAGGACGAATTCGCCCTGCGCAGCCACACGCTTGCCGCCGCGGCCTGGGAGGAGGGCCGCTTCGCCGAGGTCGTCCCGGTCCCCGGCGCCGAGCTGGAGCGCGACGAGGGGATCCGCGGCGACACCTCGGCGGAGAAGCTCGGCAGGCTGAAGCCGGCCTTCGTCGAGGGCGGCACGGTCACCGCCGGCAACTCCTCGCCGCTCAGCGACGGCGCCTCGATGCTGCTGCTCGGCTCCGCTGACGCGGCCGCGCGGATCGGCGCCGCGCCGCTCGCCCGGGTCGTCTCGCGCGGCGTCCACGGCGTCGACCCCGACGTCTTCGGCATCGCCCCGGTCGAGGCGGCGAAGCGGGCGCTCGCCCGCGCCGGGCTCGGCTGGGAGGACATCGACGCGGTCGAGCTGAACGAGGCCTTCGCCTCGCAGAGCCTCGCCTGCCTCGCGGGCTGGCCCGAGCTCGATCCCGCGAAGGTGAACATGAGCGGCGGGGCGATCGCGATCGGCCATCCGCTCGGCGCCTCCGGCGCCCGCGTCCTCGGTCGCGTCGCGCTGGAGCTGCGGGCGCGCGGCGGCCGCTACGGGCTGGCGGCCCTCTGCATCGGCGTCGGGCAGGGCCTGGCGATGGTGGTCGAGAGCTGCTGAGCCGGTGCCGGCGGCGCGCGCGATGAGCTCCTTCCTGCTCGTCGACAACTACGACTCCTTCACCTTCAACCTCCAGCACCTGCTGGCGGCGGAGCTGGGAGCGCTGCCGACCGTCTGCCGCAACGACGAGATCCCCTTCGCCGCGCTCGAGCGGGGCGAGTTCCGGGCGCTGGTCGTCTCGCCCGGGCCGGGGCGGCCCGACGAGGCGGACGACTTCGGCGGCTGCCGGCGGGCGATCCTCGACTTCGGCCTGCCGGTGCTCGGCGTCTGCCTCGGGCACCAGGGGATCGCGACGGCCTTCGGCGGGGCGGTCGAGCCGGCGCCCGCGCCGGTGCACGGCGAGGCGACCGAGATCCGCCATGCGGGGGCGGCGATGTTCGCCGGCGTGCCGGAGCGCTTCGCGGCGGTCCGCTACCACTCGTGGGTCGTCGCCGAGCCGCTGCCGGAGTGCCTCGAGGTGACGGCGCGGGCGGCGGACGGCGCGGTGATGGGGCTCGCCCACCGCGCCCGGCCGATCTGGGGCGTCCAGTTCCACCCCGAGTCGATCGGGACGCCGGTCGGGGCGGCGATCGTGCGCAACTTCGTCGCCGCGGCCGGTGCCGCGGCGGCTCCTCGTCGCATGGAGACGACAAGGCGGCCGGCGGCGCCGAGGGTGGGGAGGGACGGCGCGCCCGCCTGGGGCGTGGTGGTGCGGGAGGCCGAGGGTTTCCCCGAGCCCGAGCGGGCGTTCGTGGAGCTCTTCGGCGCGGAGCGCGACGCGTTCTGGCTCGATGACGCGACCGGCGCGGGGCGGAGCTTCGTCGGCGCCTCCGTCGGTCGCGGCGCGGAGGTGCTGGCGCAGGAGCCGGGGGCGGCCGACGGCGCGATCCTCGACCGCCTCCGCCGGCGGCTGCGCGAGCGGCGGGTCGAGGCCGATCCGGCGCTCGAGCTCCCCGGCGGCTACGTCGGCTACTTCGGCTACGGGCTGAAGAGCGGCCTCGGCAGTCCCAACCGGGTCGAGGCCGACACCGCGGACGCGAGCTTCATGGCGGCGACCAGGCTGGTCGCCTTCGACCATCGGACGCGGCGGGCTTTCGTCGTCGGCCTGGTCGCGCCCGAGGACTCGCGCGCGGCGGTGGCGGCCGAGGTCGAGGAGCTCCGTCGCCGCCTCGACCGCATCCCCGAGGAGCCCGCCGCCGTCGGCGGGGCCGAGTCCCTCGATGCGCGGGCGCGGGCCTTCGACCCGGACCTGGTCGCGATGGCGCTCGACCGTCCCGCCTACCTCGACGCCGTCGCCGCCGCCCAGCGGGAGCTCGTCGCCGGGGAGTCCTACGAGCTGTGCCTCACCAACCGGCTCACGGTCGAGATGGGGGACGCCGACCCGCTTGCGGTCTTCTCCCGGATGCGGCGCCTGAACCCGGCGCCGCAAGGGGCCTTTCTGCGCTTCGGCGAGCTCGCCGTGCTCAGCTCCTCGCCGGAGCGCTTCCTGCGGATCACCTCCGGCGGCGAGGTCGAGACGCGGCCGGTGAAGGGGACGCGGCCGCGCGGGGCCAGCGGGGAGGAGGACGAGCGGCTGCGCGACGAGCTCCGCGGCAGCGTCAAGGACCGGGCCGAGAACCTGATGATCGTCGACCTCCTGCGCAACGACCTCAGCCGCGTCTGCGAGGTGGGGACGGTGGAGGTCGACGAGCTGATCGGCCTGGAGACGCACCCGCACGTCCATCAGCTCGTCTCCACCATCCGCGGCCGGCTGCGCGACGAGCGCGACCCGCTCGCCTGCGTCGAAGCGTGCTTTCCGGGCGGGTCGATGACCGGGGCGCCGAAGCTGCGCTCGATGCAGATCCTCGACCGGCTGGAGCCCGAGCCGCGCGGGATCTACTCCGGCGCCCTCGGCTACCTCGGGCTCGGCGGCGAGGTCGACCTCAGCATCGTGATCCGCACAGCCGTCCTGCGCGACGGCGTGGCGACGGTAGGCAGCGGCGGCGCCGTCACCGTGCGCTCCGATCCGGCGGAGGAGTGGCGCGAGATGCTGGTCAAGGCGCGGCCGACGCTCGCCGTGCTCGGCGACTTCGCCCGCGCCGCCGCGCCGATGCGGCGCTGAGGTCGTCCTTTGCGCCGGCACGGCGTTGAGGCCTCCGTGCGCGGCGCCGAGGTCGTCCCTTCGGTTGAGGCCTGCGCGCGCGCGGCGCCGAGGTCGAACCACCCGCAGTGGCCCGCTCGAACCAGGCGGCCCGCGCGGCGGTCGAGGCCGCCGGCTCGATCATCGGTCCGTTCGATCGCGAGCCTCACGTAGGGTTCCTCGCCCGATGTCTCGCCGCCTCGTCCTCCTCGTCCTCGCCATGGTCCTGGCGCTCGCGGTGGCGGCGCCGGTCGCCTCCGCCGCGCCGGAACGCGAACGACTCACCCCGGTGATCGGCAACGCGATCGCCGCGCCGGAACCGGTGCTCGCCGGCAACGGCCGGCGCGAACTCGCCTACGAGTTGCAGCTGATCAACCGCACCGAATCGACGGTGACCGTGCGCAGGCTGGAGGCGCTGGCGGGCGGCAGGGTGGTCGAGCGGCTCACCGGCGCCGCCCTGGAGGCGGTGATGCAGCCTTACGGCCAGGCGGCCCACGGGGTCAGGCTGAAACCGGGCCAGGGCGCCTACGTCCTGATGGACGTCAGCCTCGCCCGCCGGGCGAAGGTGCCGGCCGCGCTGACCCACCGGATCGCGGTGTCGATGCGGCCGAAGCAGGCCGCCGTCGCCACCAGCTACGAACTGGCGCCGACCGCCGTCGTCGATCGCGAAGCGGTGGTCGTGGCGCCGCCGCTGCGGGGGCCGGGCTGGGTGGTCGCCAACGGCTGCTGCGCGGAATTCACCGCCCACCGCGGCACCGTGCTGCCGGTCGACGGCGCCGCCCACGTGGCCGAGCGCTTCGCCATCGACTTCGTCCAGATCGACCCGCTGGGGAAGCTCTTCGAGGGGCCGCTCGACCAGCTCTCCAGCTACCCGTACTTCGGCGACGAAGTGCTCTCGGCGACGGCGGGCAAGGTGGTCGGCGTCCTCGACGGCATCCCGAACACGCCGGCGGGCGCCTTCCCGCCCGCGATCACCGCCGAAAGGGCGGGCGGCAACCACGTGGTCGTGGCGATGGGCGGCGGCCGCTTCGCCTTCTACGCCCACCTGCAGCCGGGCAGCATCAAGGTAAGGGCGGGGCAGCGGGTGAGGCCCGGCCAACCGCTCGGGCTGCTCGGCAACAGCGGCAACTCGAACGCCCCGCACCTCCACTTCCACATCATGGACAGCCCCCACCCGCTGGCCTCCAACGGCGTGCCCTACCGCTTCAGCAGCTTCACCGTGGAAGGGAAGCTGACGAACCTCGCCGGCCTCGAAGCGGGCGAAACGGCAACCGTCGCGCGCGAAGGGCTCGGCAGGCGCCACGCCGAGCTGCCGCTGAACGACGAAGTCATCGCCTTTCCCGGCGACTGAGCCCCGACCGCGAGGCGCCCCACGCGCCCGGTGCCGGAAATTCTGTGCCGTATCCGCGACGCCCGGCACGAGCAGCTTTCAGAAGTGTCGTCCCAGAAACGGCGCCTCGGTGGGCAAACCGGGCTCCCCTAACTGAGAGACCCAAATCCTAATACTCAAACATTTGCATGGTTAGAAATCCACCGCATGGGTGGATAACTAACCGTGCAACTTTTTGAGCATTCCCCGTCCGCCGGGACCGCGCACCTACGCCGTCCCCGGGACCGCGCACCTACGCCGTCCACCGGGACCGCGCACCTACGTCGTCCCCGAGACCGCGGACCTACGCCGTCCGCCGAGACCGCGCACCCTCGCCGTCCACCGCGCCGTCCCCTCGCCGTCCCTCCCAGACCCGGCCATCTCGGCGGCGACCTCAGCCTGCCCGGGTCGCCGCCGAGATGGCCGCGTCCCTTGCCCGTCCCTTTGCGTCCCTTGCCCGTCCCTTTCCACCCCGCGCCCACCCCGATCCAGCGCATCCTGCCTCTAGAGTCCGGACCGTGGCCCAGCGCGCCCGTCCCCCGATGACGCCCTCCTCGCCGGGCGTCAGCGAGCGGATGGCGAGGGTCCGCCGCCGCGACACCGCGCCGGAGCTGGAACTGCGCTCGGAGCTGCACCGGCGCGGCTTCCGCTACCGGGTCGACCGCCGGCCGCTCGCCGGGGTGCCGAGCCGCGCCGACCTCGTCTTCGGCCCGGCCAAGGTGGCGGTCTACGTCGACGGCTGCTTCTGGCACTCCTGCCCCGAGCACGGCACCATGCCCCGCTCCAACGAAGAGTTCTGGCAGGCGAAGCTGGGGCGGAACCGGGAGCGCGACGCGGCGGTCAACGCGGCCCTCGCCGCGGCCGGGTGGACCGTGGTGCGGATCTGGGAGCACGAGGAGATCGACGCCGCCGCCGATCGGGTCGAGGCAGCGGTGCGCGCCTCCCGCGGCCGCCGAGCCTAGGCCGCCGGCCGCGAGCTGTCCTGGCCTGCGAGGGCGGCGGCCAGGGACTCGGCGAGGCGGCGGGCGAGCAGGGGCGGGACGGCGTTGCCCACCTGGCGGGCGATGCTCGTCATCGCCTGGTCCTCGGAGAGGACGAAGTCGTCGGGAAAGGACATCAGGCGGGCCGCCTCGCGCACGGTGATCGGGCGGTGGGCGGAGGGGTGGAGGTAGCGGCCTTTCTCCGGCTTGTAGAACTCGGTGCGGATCGTCAGCGCCGGCCGGTCCCACCAGAGCCGCCCGAAGACGTCGGTGGTGCCGGTCGGCTTGTCGCGCCAGCAGCGGGGGACGAGGTCCCCGAGCCCGGCCCGGTCGAGGTTGCGCTGCATCGCGAACCGGTCGCCCCCGTCGCGGGGCACCGCCTTGTAGCGTCGCACCGACTCCGGCCGCGGTCGCCGCGGCCGATGCCATCCCCGCCCGTCCGGTCGCAGCGGCAGGCCGTCGACCGCTTCCCGAAACGTGCGCCACGGCGGCAGCCCCCTTGCCTTCGTCGGCCTGCGGGTGACGACGGGACGGGGGCTGGGCGAGGTCGGATCGGCGTGGGTGGGGGACGGCCACGGGATCGCGCCGGACCGGGTGCCGATCACGATCGCGCGACGGCGGCGCTGGGGGACGCCGAAGTCGGCGGCGTTCAGGATCTCGCCCGCGACCGCGAACCCGAGCGCCTCGGCGCGCCCGCGGAACTCGACGTACTCGGCGCTGCGCAGCAGCTCGGGGACGTTCTCCATCACGAACGCCCGCGGCTCGACCGCCTCCAGCGCCCGCAGGTACTCCCGCCACAGCCCCCGTCGCTCGAAGCCGACCGCCTCCCGGTTCAGCGGCGAGAACCCCTGGCAGGGCGGCCCGCCGATCACCACGTCGGCGCGTGGGAAGGCGGCGACGTCCTCGATCCGCCCCCGCACCACGTGGTCGCCGAAGTTGGCCGCGTAGGTAGCCGCCGCGTCGCGATCGAACTCGACCGCGAAGACCGAGCGGAACGCCCCGGAGTCCTCGAACCCACGCGTCATCCCGCCGCAGCCGGCGAACAGATCGACGAGGGTCAGGCGTCCCACGGTCCCACGATATGCGGCCCGCCGGCGCCCCCGCGCGGACCCGGACGCGCGCCCTCGGCGAGCGCCCGGGCGAGCCGATCCGCTCCTAGCCGTCGACCCGAGGAGGGGACGGGCTCGCCTGCTTCCGTGCCCGTCCGTTCCCGTCCCGCGCCCGCTCCGCTTCGGCCACGAACAGGTCGTGAAGATCGGAGATCGCGTTGTGGGCGGGCGCCGAGCGCCGCCGTTGGAGGACGAGGAGGACGCCGGTGCCGTCCTCCTTCAGCGGCCGGTAGGCGATCTCGCCGCTGCGCTCGAGCGGGTCGCCGACGACGCTGTAGTCGGGGAGGACGGCGATGCCGAGGCCGGCGGCGACCATCAGCTTGCCCATCTCGGCCCCGTCGGCGGAGTAGGAGAAGGTCGGCTCGCGGCCGTCGAGCAGCCGCATCACGTAGCGGTGCATCACGTAGCCCGCCCGCATCGCGATCAGCGGCCGCTGCCAGAGGTCGGCGGTGCGCACCGTCCTCGAGCTCGCCAGCTCGTCGTCGGGCCGCAGCACCACCACCGGCCGCCCCCGCAGCAGCTCGGTCGACTCGAACTCGGGCGGCATGTCGTCGCCCTCCAGGTAGTTGACCAGGCCGAGGTCCATCGAGCCCTCCAGCATCGCCCGGTGGATCCCGGCCTGCTGGGCGCTCAGGATCTCCACCTGGGTCGCGGGGTGGGAGTCGCGGAAGGCGTGGATCGTCGGCGCCAGCAGCGGCACCGTCGCCGCGGTCACGGTGCCGACCCGCACGGTGCGGCTCAGTTCCTTGCTCGCGTCGGCGGCCCGCTTCAGGTTGTCGGCGGCCTCGATCACGGCCAGCATGTGGGGGAGGAGCTCGCGCCCGTGCTCGCCCACGGTCGCCCCGGAGCGGCGCCGGTCGAGGATCTCGACGCCGAGCTCGCGCTCCAGCCGGCGCACGTTCTCGCTCAGCGCCGGCTGCGAGATGTGGAGGTTCTCGGCCGCCCGCCGGAAGGAGCCGAAGCGGGCCACGGCGGTCGCGTATTCGAGCTGTTGGATGCGCATTCCTGACTGGGTCCCGGTTGGGTTGTGAAGTTATTTCACCAAAGTTGACCGACTAGGTAAGGAAAGACTATAGGGCTACCTGAAATTCCGATTTGACATCCCCGTGCCCCTGCCCGCATCATGCGCTCTCGCCTTACGTTGTTTGTCGATCAACTTACTAGAGAATGTGGCCTTGACCCGACCCTGACCCCCGGCGCCGAACCCGACGCCTGGACCCGACCCCCGAACCCGACGCCTGAACCCGACCCCCGGCCCCGAC
>DATJUK010000027.1:0-5384 GCA_035502495.1 Solirubrobacterales bacterium | reverse complement strand
TTCACCGGGTCGGCACCGAGCCGCATCGTCCCGCCCATGTCGCGCAGTTCTTTCTGTTCCGGCAGCAGATCGACCACCGGGTACGGCGTCTCGGGGTCGAACTCGGACGAGTTGGCGCCATCCATCCCGGCAACGTGGCGGGCGAACTCGATCACCGCGATCTGCATACCGAGGCAGATCCCGAGGTAGGGGATCGACCGTTCGCGGGCGATCCGCGCCGCCTGCACCTTGCCCTCGATGCCGCGCTCGCCGAAGCCGCCGGGGATCAGGATCCCGTCCAGACCCTCGAGCGCCTCGGGGTCGAGGTTCTCCGAGTCGACCAGGTCGATCTCGACGTTCACCCCGTGGTGGATGCCGCCGTGCTCGAGCGCCTCGATCACCGACTTGTAGGCGTCCTCCAGCTGCACGTACTTGCCGACGATCGCGATCCGCACCTTGCCGGTCGCCGCGTCGGCGCGCCGCACCATCCCCTCCCACTCGGTCAGGTCGGGCGACGGCGCCTCCATGCCGAAGTGGTCGAGCACCAGATCGTCGACGCCCTCCGCCCGGAAGACGAGCGGAACCTTGTAGATGTTGTCGACGTCGTGGGCCGAGATCACGGCTTCCACCGGAAGGCTGGCGAACAGCGCGATCTTCTCCCGAATCTCGCGGTCGAGCCGCCCCTCGGAGCGACAGACCAGCGCGTGCGGCTGGATCCCGATCCCGCGCAGCTGGTTGACCGAGTGCTGGGTCGGCTTCGTCTTCAGCTCCCCCGCGTGGCCGACGTAGGGCACCAGGGTCAGGTGGACGAACATCGCCCGCTTCGGGCCGAGCTCCGTGTAGAGCTGGCGGATCGCCTCGAGGAAGGGCAGCGACTCGATGTCGCCGACCGTGCCGCCGATCTCGGTGATCACGAAGTCGACCGCCTGGGACTCGGCGACGATGCGGATTTTCTGCTTGATCTCGTTGGTGATGTGCGGGATCACCTGGACCGTGGCGCCGAGGTAGTCGCCGCGGCGCTCCCGCCGGATCACCGAGTTGTAGACGCCGCCCGCGGTGACGTTCGACGCCCGCGAGGTGTTTTCGTCGGTGAAGCGCTCGTAGTGGCCGAGGTCGAGATCGGTCTCGGCGCCGTCCTCGGTGACGAAGACCTCGCCGTGCTGGAACGGGCTCATCGTCCCCGGATCGACGTTGATGTAGGGATCGAACTTCTGCAGCTGGACCCGGTAGCCGCGGGAGACGAGCAGGCGGCCGATCGAGCTGGCGGCGATCCCCTTGCCGAGAGCCGAGACGACACCTCCGGTGACGAAGATGAAACGGGTGTCGCCTTGGGTGGATGGGCTCATGCTCTGCCGAGCGAGTCTAGCCAGCGGAGTGGCGGAACCCGTTCGATCGTCGCCGAGATCGAGCGTAACTCCCCATAGACCGTCAAAACGAGCACGATCCCGAGGGCGATCAGGCGCCCGTCCGGGGGCAGGACGGTGAGCAGCCAGACGCCGGCGATCGCCCCGATCAGGTTCGAGCCGGTGTCCCCGAGCATCGCCCGCTCGCCCAGCGTCAGCCAGGCGCCGGCCAGCGCCGGCCCGGCGAAGATGCCGAGCAGTTCGATCGGGGCGAGCGTCCAGGCGCCGAGGCAGAGCGCCGCGCCGAGCGCTCCCAGCACCTTCTCCACCCGCCCCGGCCGCAGGTCGAGCAGGTTGAAGAGGTTGGTGGTGAGGACCAGGAGGACGACGTCGGCGACGTAGCGCCAGGTCGCCAGTCCCTGCCCGGAGACGACGTAGGCGGCCAGCGCGACCGCCCCGATCGCCTTGATCGCCCCGGTCGAGAGCCGCCCCTCGCGCAGCGCCCCCCAGTGGCCGCGCCAGCCGCGCGGGGTCGCCGCCGCCTCGCCCTGGCCGAGCGCGTCGTCGAGGAAGCCGAGGAAGGCGATCCCCAGGAGGTAGGGCAGCCAGCGACGCAGCTCCGGGCTGAGGAGGTCGAGGCTGAGGCGGTCGTTCAGCACCGCCAGCGGGGCGAGCGCGACCAGCGAGACCGTCGCCAGGATCGCCCCCAGCGGGAAGGCGAGCGCGGCGCCGCGGTAGTTGACCCGGACCAGGCCGGCGTCGCGCAGCCCGCGCGCCCCGGCGGGCAGCATCGGCACCGCCAGCGCGATCGCGAGCGGGAACCCCACCCAGTACAGGGCTCAGCCCCCCGGCCGCGACAGGTCGGGGAGCAGCCGGTCGGCGGAGCTCTTGACGCCGTAGCTGCCTTCGTCGCCGAGCAGCGCGTAGACGAGCGCCACCCGGCCCGCCGTGGTGTCGACGTCGTCGACGCTGGCGAGGTCGTTCGACTGGAAAAAGGCGATCGAGGACGGTTCGGTGGTCGTCGACTCGACCCCCACCGTCGGCACGTGGGTGGCCGTGATCCCCTTCAGCAGCGAGGTTTCCAGCGAGTTGGCGGTGGAGCGCTGCACCGGCCCCATGCTTTCCGGCTGGTTGCGGACGACGATCACCCCGTCGAGCGTGCCGAATTCCCCGCTGGCGTGGGTGAAGAGACCGCCCCGGACCAGTTCGGGGAGGGTGCCGCCGATCACGATCTGGCGCCCCACCCCGGTCCCGAGTTCGATCATCTGTTCCGGTTCGGTGGCCAGCTGGGCGAAGCGCGTGTTGGCGAGTTCTTCGGCCAGGCCGGTGGTGTCGACCGGCTCGCGCACCACCCCGACGCCGACCAGTTTCGCCCCGGTCGGGCCGAGCGCTTCTTCGACCGCGGAGGTGATTTCGCTCGGCAGGCTGCCGAAGGCGAGCAGCGCGATCCGCTTCCCCTGCAGCCGGTCGCGGGTCAGCACCGGGTAGACCTTTTCGTCGAATTCGTCGGCGTGGCCGAGTTCGCTGTTCAGGTCTTCGACCCGCCCGCGCGCGTCCTGGAGGTTGCCGACGAGGCTGTTCTCGAGGTTCTTGCGCGTTTCGGTCAGCGCGTCGCCGCCGAACTCGGCGCCGATCAGGATCCCCACCGCGAGGGCGAGGAAGACCGCGATCAGGGAGGTTGCGTGGTAGCGCGCGCTGTAGCCCATCTGGCCGGGAAGGCTAAATCCCCAGCCAGATTCGCACCTTCAGCCAGAACAGCTCGAAGACGTCGTTCAGGGCCGGTGAGGTGATGATCAGGATCGTCACGAGGACGAGGAAGGCGACGACGAAGAAGATCACCGGCATCAGGGTCGAGCTCGGCCGGTAGAGGCGGCTGACCCCCTTGGCGTCGACGAGTTTCTCGCCGATCCGCAGGCGGGTGAGGAAGGTCGAGGACATGCCGCCGCGCTTGCGGTCGAGGAACTCGATCAGGTTGAAGTGGGCGCCGACGCTGACGATCAGGTCCGCCCCCTTCTCGTGCGCCATCAGCATCGCCACGTCCTCGCTGGTCCCGGCGGCGGGGACCACCTTGTGGTCGAGGCCCATCTCCTGCAGGCGCTCCCGCCCGGGAGCGCGCCCGTCGGGATAGGCGTGGACGACCAGCTCGGCGCCGCAGCCGAGCGCCGCGTCGGAGGCCGAGTCCATGTCGCCGAGGATCATGTCCGGCCTCAGCCCGGCCTCCAGCACCCCGTCGGCGCCGCCGTCGACGGCGACGATCAACGGCCGCACGTTGCGGATGTAGGTGCGCAGGGCTTTCAGGTCGCGGCGGTGGTGTTCGCCGCGGACGACGATCAGCACGTGGCGGTCGCGGAAGGAGACCCGGGTCGGCGGGAAGTCGATCGCCCCGGTGAGGATGTCGGTCTCCTGGCGGACGTGCTCGACCGTGTTTTCGGCGAACTCGGCGAGCACCGCATCGATGCGGGCGCGCTGGGCGGCCAGCTGGTGTTCGAGGTCGGAGACGCCGAGGACGCGGCCGCGCAGCACCTCCTCGGCACCGGCCATCACCGCGCCGTCGCCCTCGAGCGTGAGCTGCTGGCCGTCGCGGACGAGGTCGAAGACCGGCGCGTCCGGCGCGTCGATCAGGCGGATGCCGGCGCGGGCCAGCATCAGCGGCCCGGCGTTGGGGTACTTGCCGTCGCTGGAGGGCGAGGCGTTGAGGACGCCGGCGACCCCGCAGGCGATCAGCTCCTCGGCCGCGATCCGGTCGACGTTGACGTGGTCGATCACCGCAATCTCCCCCGGATGCAGGCGCTTTACCAGGTGCTTGGTGCGGCTGCCCAGCCGGGCCGTGCCGACGATCGGTACCGGGGCGGTGGGGGTCCCACCGCGACGCCCGAGCAGCGCGGGGAGGCTACGACGACGGGTGGTTGCCACCGGCTCAGGTTATTTGACGCGTCTTAAGGAAGCCAAATCGGCGGTCGGGTACCCCGGCGGCAAGGCGTCGGAACGCGCGGCCGACCACCCAGGCGACCCCTCGCTACCCTCGCAGCGCTCATCCCCACCGGCGTGGAGGCGCGACGAATTGGCGGACCAGGTACCTGCGGTAGGAAACGTGCTCGCGACGATCGAACGTCGAGACTGGGCCCGGCTCCGCCGAATCCTGCATCCGGACGTCCATTGGACGACGGCGGTCGAGGAGCACCTCCACGGCCCCGACGCCGTCATCACCTGCCTCGAACACGATCCGCCCCCGGCCCCTCCCGCCTACCACGAGCTGCACGACGGCCGGATGATCCGCTGGATCGACACGCCGGGGTAGCGATCGATTCGATGGCCCGGGCAAGCACCCCCACACCCCGCCGGCCGCGGGCGCGGGCGGTCCGGGGTCGGAGGGTCCGGGTGGTGCGGGGGGTCGGGGGTCGGGGGGGGCGCGGAGCCGGGTGGTCCGGGGAGCGCGGACCGGGAGGACCGGAAGGGCCGGGGCCCCGGAAGCCGGCGCCCGGGGGAGGACCGGGGGCCTGGGGCCACGGGCCCGGTCGATCCGGGAGGCCCGGGACCCCGGAAGCCGGCGCCCGGGGGAAAGGGACGCGGCGTGCGAGGGGCGGGGAGTCCTCACGAGGGAGCCACGGGAGGGTCGCGGGGGTGGTACGGGAAGGCTCACGGGACCGGGTCCCGTGAGGGAGACGCCGGGGACGTCACGCTTCCCGGGGGGTTCCCCGGGACCCGTGGGAGCGCTCTCGACTTATTGGCCCCTATAGGGGCCCAAAAGTCGAGAGCGCGTGCGCGGGTCCCGTTCCCGGGGTGCGGAGGCGCATGAGGGTGTGACGTCCCCGGCGTCTTCGTCACGCATCGTGTCGGCTCCCGGGCATCACCCGGTGCGGGGTGTCACGTCAGTCCTGATCCCTCCCGTCCCTTTCCCTCATCCCTCGAGAGGCTCCTCGTGTCCCGGGCGCCTCATGGCGGTCACAGCCTGCCAGGACCGCCATGAGGCGCCCGGGACGCACCTCGGACGGCCGCATCCGGCCGCACCCCCGGTGCGTTCGCACTAATCCCCGCATAGCGGGCACTACTGCGAACGCACCA
>DATJUK010000026.1:0-12804 GCA_035502495.1 Solirubrobacterales bacterium | reverse complement strand
CCCGGCGGCCGGGTTCCTCGCCCGGATCAGGGCCCTGCTCGAGGAGCCGGCGGCGCTGGCGCTCTGAGCGCCCCGGGGGATCCCGACGCGGACCGACGGTCACGGCTTCGTCTCAGCAGGTCTTGCGGGCGCCGGTCATCGCGTTCCAGGCGCCGCCGAGGGAGAAGTCGGCGTCGACGCTGAAGATGCCGGTGTGGGCGGTGCGGGCGACCGTCCAGTCGCCGCGGCGGAGGAGGCAGCCGTGGCCGCGGCCGATCGACCAGTACGGGGTGAAGCTGACGCGGACGAGGAATTCGCCGGGGCTGGTGACGTCGAGGGCGAAGCCCTGGCGGCCGACCCGGACGGTGCTCGCGCGCCCGTCGCCGAGGGGCTCGACCATCGGCCTCGGATCGGTGACTTCGTAGATGCGCCAGTGGGCGCCGTGGAAGCGTTCCCTCAGGTAGGGGGGCGCGGAGAGGATCAGCTTCGCCTCCGCCTTCGAGGAGTAGTCGAGCGGCGCGTCCGGCAGGGCCACGTAGGAGATCGCGTTGCCGCGCAGCCAGCGGCCGTAGCTGCGCTCGGTGAGGGCGCCTTCCTTGTAGAACAGGTCGTCGCGGGCGGTGTCGAGCTGGCGCAGCCAGCCGCGGGCCAGCTCGAACTTCGGCGCCAGGTAGGCCGACTCCCAGTGGTTGGCGGTCGGCGGCACCTCGATCCGGGTGCCGCGGCCGCCGTGGGCCATCAGCCAGCGGGCGGCGGGCTGGAAGTAGGAGGCTTCGGTCGAGGGGTCGCCGACGGCGCGGGCCACCTGGGCGACGCTGGCGGTGAACTGCCAATAGAGGCTGCCGGTCAAGGTGACGACGAGGACCGCGGTGTAGAGCCAGGCGGGGGCGCGGGTCGGGCGGGCCAGGGGCCGGTGGGAGAGGAGGATCGCGGCCAGCACCGGGCCGCCGAAGAGCGCCCCGAGGCGCACCGCGTTGCCGCCCAGCGCGTTCGGGATCAGGAAGACCGCGGTGCCGGCGACGGCGTAGCCGAGGATCACCCGCCGCAGCCGCGCCTCGCCGTCCAGCCGCCAGGTGAGGAAGAGCGCGCCGGCGCACCAGATCGGGATCGAGATGAAGGAGGACCAGACGAAGGGGAAGCGGCCCGGTTCCGGGAAGGCGAGGTTCGGCACCACGGTGAGGACCAGCGCCACGGCCGCGGCGGCGAGCGCGGTGCGATTGAGGCGCTCGTCGCGTTCCCAGACCCCGGCGATCACGACGCCGGCGAGGAACGCCCCGGCCACCGGGCTCGCCAGCGGGCAGGCGGCGGCAGCGAGGATCGCGAGGGTGCTCCGCCCCGCCTGCAGCGAGCGCAGCGCCGCCAGGCCGAACGCCACCCCGAGCGCGAAGGTCAGCTGGCCGTCGGCGAGCAGGGTGATGACCCCCACCGCGAACCAGAGCGTCGCCAGCCGCGCCTGGCGGCCGAAGTGGTCCCGGACGAGGCGGTCGAAGAGGTAGGAGGAGGCGACCACCGAGAGCATCCCCACCACCTGCGGGCCGAGCAGCGCCGCCGCGGGCGGGAACAGGAGCGAGTAGTTCAGCGTGTAGTGGCCGCCGTACCAGGAGCCGTTCCAGATCGCCAGGCCGGCGTGCTGGAAGAGCTCGGTGTGGAAGACCTGGGCGGCGAGGTCGCCGACCCGAGGGTCCCAGACCAGCATCAGGGCCGCCAAGGTCGCGCTGAGCGCGACGGCCGGCAGCCATTCGGGGCGGAGCGCCTTCGACTGGACCATGCGGGGGTTCACAGCATATGGGCGCATCCTGAGACAATTCTTTATGTGAGCGCCCCTCTCCTCCTCCTGCGCGCCGGCACGGTCCCTTACCGCGACGCCTGGGAGATGCAGCTGCGGCTGGCGGAACGGCGCGGCGGCGGGGAGATCGCCGACGTGCTGATGCTGCTCGAGCACCCGCCGGTCTACTCGCGCGGGCGCCGCACCAGGCCGGAGGAGCTGCCGATGGGGGCCGCCTGGTACGAAGCGCGGGGGATCGAAGTGCTGGACACCGACCGCGGCGGGCTCGTCACCTACCACGGGCCGGGGCAGCTGGTCGCCTACCCGATCATCGACCTGGCGCCGCTCGGCGACGACGTCCACGCCTACGTGCGGGGGCTGGAGCGGGTGATGATCGGCTCGCTCACCGCGCATGGGGTCGGGGCGCAGACGATCGCCGGGCTGACCGGGGTCTGGACCGACGGGCCGGCGCCGGCGCCGGGCCTGGCGGGCGCGGCGCGGAAGATCGGCTCGATCGGCGTCCACGTCAGCAAGGGGATCACGACCCACGGGCTGGCGGTCAACGTCGACAACGACCTGCAGCCGTTCGAGTGGGTCGTGCCGTGCGGGATCGAGGGGGTGTCGATGACCTCGATCGCGCGCGAGGGCGGGCGCGAGGCGACCGTCGCCGCGTACGGCGACACCGTGGCGCGCCACTTCGGCGAGGTCTTCGAGCGGGAGCCGCGCGCCGTGTCGGCGGCCGAGCTGGGCCTGGAGGCGGAGCCCGCTAGGCTCGGTGGAGAGCGATGAGCGAGACGGTGACGAGCAGCGATCGCGGCGACGCGGCAGAAGGGAGCGCGACGGCCGCGGCGCGGAGCGCGACCGGCCCGGCCGAGCGCGTCCACGTCACCCGTTCGCGGGCGAAGCCGGGTGGGGTCGCGCAGGCCGACGGGGCGATCCCGTTCAAGCGCGCGCGCAAGCCGCCGTGGCTGAAAGTGCCGGCGCCGGGCGGCCCGAACTACCGCCGGCTGAAGGAGAAGATCGGCTCCGACAACCTCCACACGGTCTGCGAGGAGGCGAACTGCCCGAACGTCGGCGAGTGCTGGGAGCGCGGCACCGCCACCTTCATGATCCTCGGCGACGTCTGCACCCGCCGCTGCGGCTTCTGCAACGTGCAGACCGGCAAGCCGAGCTGGAACGACCCGCTCGAGCCACTGCGGGTCGCCAACCAGGTGAAGGCGATGGGGCTGCGCCACGCCGTCGTCACCTCGGTCGACCGCGACGACCTTCCCGACTACGGGGCGAGCGCCTTCGTCGGCGTCGTCCGCTCGATCCGCATGCTGGCGCCCGACTGCAAGGTGGAGATCCTGACGCCGGACTTCCGCGGCCAGGAGATGCCGCTGGCGAAGGTGATCCACGAGAAGCCCGACGTCTTCAACCACAACGTGGAGACGGTGCCGCGGCTCTACCCGATCGCCCGCCGCGGCTCCCGGTTCGCCCGCTCGGCGAGGGTGCTGCGGATGGCCAAGGAGATGGGCGGCGACGACGTCGTCACCAAGTCGGGCCTGATGGTCGGGCTCGGGGAGTCCTTCGAGGAGATGGTCGAGACCTTCGGCCTGCTGCGCGAGCACCGCGTGCAGGTGCTGACCGTCGGCCAGTACCTGCGGCCGACCGAGAACCACCTGCCGGTCGTGCGCTACTGGCACCCGGAAGAGTTCGAAGCGCTGGAGAAGGCGGCCTACGACCTCGGCTTCGAGTCGGTGGCGGCCGGCCCGCTGGTGCGCTCGAGCTACCACGCGGACCAGAACCTGCCGATCGGCAAGCGGGCCGAGAGCCTGCTGGCGTCCTAGCGCGGCGGCGCGGATGGGCGCGCCGGCGACCGACGGGGCGCGGCCGGCGGACGGCGCGCCGCGCGTCCGGCCGATGCGCCTCGACGAGGTCGGCTTCCGCATCGACTACTTCCACGACGCCTCCGACGAGTACCTGCGCAAGCTCGGGGTCGAGCGGGCGCTCCTGCCGAGACGGGCGGACTGGCTCGCCTACTACGAGGAGGACTTCGCCCGGCCGCTCGCCGAGCGTGAGACCTACAACCTCGCCTGGGAGCTGGACGGGCGGCTGGTCGGGTTCAGCTCCACCGACCACATCGAGTTCGGCGAGCAGGCGTTCATGCACCTCCACATCGTCGAGGCGCCGCGGCGGCGGCGCGGGCTGGGGACGGAGTTCGTGCGCCGGTCGGTCGAGGAGTACTTCCGCGCGCTCGCGCTGAAGCGGCTCTTCTGCCAGCCGAACGCCTACAACGCGGCGCCGAACCGGACGCTCCAGCGGGCCGGCTTTCGCTACGTCTTCTCGGCGGAGATGGAGCCGAGCACGATCAACTTCGTGCAGCCGATCACGCGCTGGGTGATCGAGCGGGACGCGCTGCCACTGCCGCGCCCCGACGGCGCGGGCACGGGCGCCGCTAGCTGAGCTGGAACTCGCCGCTGCCGAGGTAGGCGCGGAAGCGGGCGAGGGCGTGGGCGGCGGGCGGGTCGAGCGGGGTCGGCGGCGAGGCCGGGTCGGCCCACAGCGTCGCCGCCGTCTCCACCCCGTCGGGGCGCGGCTCGCCGCTCCAGCGGCGGGCGAGGAAGAGCATCGCGAAGCAGTGGCTGACGTCGCCGCCGGGATAGGTGATGGTGTGGAGCTCCGCCTCCGAGAGCGTGCCCCAGCCGATCAGGTCGGCGGGGTCGAGGACGATCCCGGTCTCCTCGCGCACCTCGGCGACCGCGGTGCGGGCGAAGTCGCCGCCCTCCTCCGCCCCGCCCGCGGGCAGGCACCAGAGGCCGTTGTCGACGCGGCGGGTGAAGAGGACGGCGCCGTCGTCGCGGAGCAGGAAGACCATCGCGCCGGGGACCAGGACGAGGTCGGCGCCGACCTTCTGCCGCAGCCGCCACAGGTAGGAGCCCTCGAACGGCATCGCCTCAGCCGACCTGGAAGGCGCCGGAGCGCAGGTAGCCGAGCAGCAGCTCGACCGCGCGGGCGGTCGAGACCTCGAAGGGCTGGGGCAGGTCGGTGGGGTCGGCGAAGCGCAGGTCGGTCGTCTCCTCGCCGTCGGGCGTCGGCTCCCCCTCCCACCGCCGCGCCAGGAAGAGCAGCGAGAAGTAGTGGGCGACGTCGCCGTTGGGGTAATGGAGGGTGTGACGCTCGGCGTCGGAGAAGCAGGCGGCCGGGATCAGGTCGGCGGGCGCGACCCGCAGCCCGGTCTCCTCGCGCAGCTCGTCGATCGCGGTGCGGGCGAAGCTGCCGCCCTCCTCGGCGGCGCCGCCGGGCAGGCACCAGGTCTCGTCGTCGCGGCGCCGGGCGAAGAGCACCGTCCCGTCCGGCCGCTGCGCCGCGACCGCCGCCCCGGGCGTGAGGACGAGATCGTGGCCGACCTTCTGCCGCAGCCGCCAAAGGTATGAGCCCTCGAATGACAAGAGGCCCGGAAAGCTAGGCGACGGACCGGAGGCGGAGCCCTACAATTCGCGCCGAGGGGCCATAGCTCAGCTGGCAGAGCGCCTGCTTTGCAAGCAGGAGGTCACCGGTTCGATCCCGGTTGGCTCCACTGGCCGCCACGCCGGCAGCGTCGCGGCGCCTTCGCCAAGGGTCTCCCCAGCGTCCCGCGCGGCGGAAGTCTGGGGTCCGGGCTTGGGGTCGGCCCCGATGGCAGGCGGCGCTCGGGAAGTGAACCTGTCCTCCGACAGCGAGATCGTCAACAGGAGGACTCGAAATGAACCGAAACAGGGTCGGGATCGCGGCGATCGGGAAACGCTCTTCGGCTACGGCAGCGAAATCGAGTTCACCGTCTAGATGTAGTTCCTGACCACGTCGTTCATCCGGGCCGCCGGCGCCTGGGCGCCGGCTCGCCTCGATCAGCGCACCACCGCGCGTTTGTATTTGGTCACGGCGAGGAGGGCGAAGACGGCGGCGATGCCGAGGGACCAGGCGACGGCGCCCCAGACGGTGTTGCCAGCCGGGTCGCCGATGAAGAGGGCGCGGATCGCGTCGACGGTGATCGAGAAGGGGTTCCATTCGGCGAACCACTGGAGGGCGGCGGGCATGGTCGCCGGGGGGACGAAGGCGGAGCTGACGAAGGTGAGCGGGAAGATCAGGATGAAGCCGAGGCTCTGGGCGGCCTCGGGCGACGAGGAGGTGAGGCCGATGAAGGCGAAGACCCAGGAGAAGGCGTAGCCGAAGAGCAGCAGGATCAGGATCCCGAGGACGACGTGGAGGAAGGGGCTGGAGAAGCCGAAGCCGATGATCACGCCGACCACCAGCATCACCGTGATCGAGATCGCGTTGGTGGCGACGTCGGCGAGGGTGCGGCCGGCGAGCACCGCGGAGCGGGCCATCGGCAGCGAGCGGAAGCGGTCGATCAGGCCCTTGCGCAGGTCCTCGGCGATCCCCATCGCGGTGACGAAGCCACCGAAGGACATCGTCTGCACGAGGATCCCGGGGATCAGGAAGTCGACGTAGCTGTGGCCAGGGGTCGGGATCGCGCCGCCGAAGACGTAGGCGAAGAGCAGCACGAACATGATCGGCTGCACGGTGAAGGCGAGCAGCAGGTCGGGAGCGCGGGGGATGCGCAGGAAGTTGCGCTTGGCGAGCACCAGCGTGTCGGAGATCGCGCCGCGCAGGCCGCCCATCACCCCTCCTCCGCCTCGGGGTCCTCGGCCGCGTGGCCGGTCAGCTTGAGGAAGACGTCGTCGAGGGTCGGCCGGCGCATCGAGATGTCGTCGATCCCCACCCCCGCCGCGTTCAGCCGCTCGACCGCGACCGCGATCGTCCCCTTGCGCTCGGCGACCGGCACGCGCAGCACCGCGCCGTCGAGCTCCGGCGCCGCCGCGGCCACCTCGGCCAGGGCGGCGACCGCCGCCTCCGCCTCGGCGGCGTCCTCCAGGGTCACCTCGAGGCTCTCGCCGCCGACCTGGTCCTTCAGCTCGTCGGAGGAGCCCGCGGCGATCACCTGGCCGTGGTCGATCACCGAGATCCGGTCGGCGAGCCGGTCGGCCTCGTCCAGGTACTGGGTGGTGAGCAGGACGGTGGTGCCATCGGCGACCCGGCCTTCGATCGTCTCCCAGAGGCCGATCCGGCTGCGCGGGTCGAGCCCGGTCGTCGGCTCGTCGAGGAAGAGGACCGGTGGCCGCGCGACCAGCGCCGCGGCGAGGTCGAGGCGGCGGCGCATCCCGCCCGAGTAGGTGCGGACCAGGCGACCGCCCGCGTCGGCGAGGTCGAAGCGCTCCAGCAGCTCGGCGGCCCGCGCCTTCGGTTCGCCCTTCGGCAGGTGGTAGAGCTGGCCGACCATCTGCAGGTTCTCGAACCCGGTGAGGTTCTCGTCGACCGCCGCGTACTGGCCGGCGAGGCCGATCCGGCCGCGCAGCCGCGGCGCCTCGGTGGCGACGTCGAGGCCGGCGACCCGGGCGCTGCCGCCGTCGGCGGGGAGCAGGGTGGTGAGGATCCGCACCGCGGTCGTCTTCCCCGCCCCGTTCGGGCCGAGCAGGCCGAGCACGGTGCCGGTCGGCGCGGTCAGGTCGACGCCGTCCAGCGCCCGCACGGCGCCGTAGGACTTGACCAGGCCCTGCGCTTCGATCGCGGCTCCGTCCGGCACGCGACCAACCTAACGGGCGCGGCGGGCGGGCCGCCTCGGCGCCGGGCGCGGACGCTAATCGAGGTCGAAGTCCTTCGGCGGCTTCTGCTCGAACCAGAGGTCGTCGTCCTCCGGCTGGTCCTCGAGGAAGCGCGGGGTGTCTTCGAGCACGTCCTCGTGGCCGGTGTCCGGGTCGTAGTCGGCCTCGGATTCCTCCGAGTCCGGCTCGGCGGAGCCGCGCGGGGCTTCCTCCGACGGCGGCTCGCGTTCCTCGGAGGGCGGCTCACCCTCCTCCGTGGGCGGGGCGGGGGTGTCGTGGCGGCGCAGCGCTTCTTCGGAGGGATCCTCCTCGTAGGACCGCTGCTGGGACTCGAAGTCGAAGACGCCGCCCCGCTCGCCGCCGTCCTCGTACTCGGGGAGGGCGATGTGCTCGTCGGTGGGCGGCAGCGGCGCCTCCAGCGCCTGGTCGAGCTCGTCGGAGAGCCGCTGTTCGTTGAAGAAGTCGAATTCGGCCGATTCTTCCTCGGTCGGCGGGTGGCCGGCGACCTCGGCGTCGGGGCCGCGGGTGTCGAGCGGCGGCTGCTCGTGGAGCTCGGTCGGCGGGCCGGCGGCCTCGTCGGAGGCGGGCGGGGCGGCCTGCGGCTCACCCTGGGCGGCGTCGACCAGCTCGTCGTCGCTGGGACTCTCCCGCTCGGCGGGCGCCGCGGCGGCCTCGGCGTCCATCTGCGCCTGCACGTCGAACATCTGGGTCGGCTGGTCGGCGATCGCGTGGCGCTCGGCGGCGTCGGCGTCGGCGTCGGCGGGCACGATCTCGTGCTCGCCGGCCGGATGCTCCTCGTCGGCGGGCGGCGGCGGCTCGGCCTCGGCGCTCGGAGGCGGCGTCGCGGGCTCGTCTTCGACGGGCGTGGGGGCAGCGGGCGACTCGTCGGCGGGCGCGGAGACCGGGGCCTCGTCGCCCGGCGGCGCGATCTGGGCGGCGGGATCGTCGGGGGGCGGGGGCGGCAGCGGCACCTCGGCGGCGTCGGCCGGGCTCGGCGGCGGCGCGTCGGGGGCCGGGGAGAGCTCTTCGTCGGCGTCGAAGAGGGCCGGGGCGCCGGGGGCGGCGGACGCCGGGGCCTCCTCGGCGGACGGGGCGGCGTCGGCCTCGCCGGTCGGCGGCGCGAGGTCCGCCTCCGCGGTGGAGGGCGGGGCCTCGTCGGTCACGGACGCGGTCTCGTCGGCCGGCGCGTCGGTCTCCCCCGTCACCGGCTCGGCCGGGGGCGCCTCCTGCAGGTCGGTGATGTCGGGACGACGACCGCCGCGCGCCGCTTCGTCGCCGATCTCGGGCGCGTCGGCGGCCACGTCGCTCGGCGAGAGCAGGAACTCGGTGGGAGCCTCGTCGAAGGGGTCGATCTCGTCGGGCCGCTGCGGCGGGCCGAAAGCCTCGTCCTCGAGTCGTTGCAGCTCCCCCTCATCGGCGCCGTGGGCGCGCTTCAGTTCGAGGTGCTCGCGAATTGCGTCGTCAAGAATGCTCATCGTGGCGTTCCTTCGGGAAGGTTCCAAAGACTAGGCGCTATTCCCTGCCCGTGCACCGCGCTGGGCAGGACTTCCCAAAGGCCCTGCTCGGAGGGCCGGATGGCTCATTCCGTGGCGGGGCGCGGCGGGCGAGGGACGGGAAAGGGACGCCGCAGGAGCGCCAAAGGGACGCGGCCTTCTCGGCGGCGACCCGGGCGGGCTGAGGTCGCCGCCGAGAAGGCCGGGCCTGCGGAGGACGGGCGAGGGCGCGGGCCCTTCCCGCCACCCCGGCCTTCGCCACCACTTCCGACGCTCCACGCACTTGGGTCGCCATGCGGCCCCGATGTGCGGCGCGTCTGCCGGAGGGCGGTGGGCGTGACGGAGATGCCGGGAACGTCGCGGATGAGGTGAGGGAAACGACGCGATCGTTGCGCTTCCACCACGGTCCTGGAGGTGGCGCGACTCGGATGGACGGAAGTCGTAGGTCCGCGAAGGCACGCGGCGCCAAGGAGACCGCCGCGGCCCCGGGAGACTCTCGCCGGCCTTACGGGCGGATCCCGGGTCTCCCGCACGGGATGCCACGCCCTCCACGGACCTCCTCGGCCATGTCCCGCGTTGTCGGCCATGTCCCGCGTTGAGTTCGCAAAAAGCCCCGCTATGCGGTCATTACTGCGAACTCACCTGGCGCGGCGCTCGGCCCCTCCCTGGCGCCGGCCTCCCGAAGGCTCCCGTCCCGGGCGTCTCGGAGGCGGCCACAGCCTGCCCGGGTCGCCTCCGAGACGCCCGGGCCCGCCGTGCCCCGCCGCACCGCCCCGGAACCTTTCTCGAGCCCGCCGGGCGATCGTCTAGTCGCTCTTGATGCGGCGCACCTTGGTGCCGCCGAGGATCCCGATCGACCAGATCGAGATCGCCGGGCCGCTCCCGGAGCCGCCGCCGGGGCCGCGCTCGACCGAGCGGCCGCCGATCGCGAAGCCGTGCACGGTGATCCGGGCGTCGGCGGGGACGCGCGCCTTGAGGCCGCCGATCAGGGAGACCTTGACGATCGTCAGCCGGCCGCCGACGAACTCAGCCCCGACGAGGTCGAGGTCCATCCCGCCGATCACCGCGATCCGCACCAGGCGGTCGCCGAGGCGCGGCTTGCCCTGGATCCGCAGGCCGCCGAGGAGGGCTACGGAGAAGCGGCGCAGGCGCGTGGGGTCGTCCTTCGGCACGCCGAAAACCTACCCGCGAGGCCGCGATCCGGCCTCCCCGCGCGGGCCGGATCATCCCCCGCGGGCCCGTCAATCCTTCCCCCGCCGGGCCGATCCTTCGCTCCCCCTCGGCCGGATCCGCCGCTCCCCCTCGGCCGGATCCGCCGCTCACCTCGGGTCGATCCGCCGCTCACCTTCGGGCGTATCCGTCGCTTCCCTTTGGCCGACCGTCGCTCCCTCGGGCCGATCCGTCGCTCACCTCGGGTCGACCTTCGCGGCCCCTCGGGCCAGCCGGCGCCGTGCGCTAAGATATATGCAAATGCATATATCCCAAGGCGCGGAGCGCGCGAGGAGGAGGCACTGACATGCAGTTCGGAATCTTCTCGGTGAGCGACATCACCAGGGACCCGGTCTCGGGGCAGACGCCCAGCGAGGCGGAGCGGATCGACGCCGTGGTGCGGATCGCGAAGAAGGCCGAGGAGGTCGGGCTCGACGTGTTCGCGATCGGCGAGCACCACAACCCGCCCTTCTTCTCCTCCGCGCCGACCACCCTGCTCGCCTACATCGCCGCCGCCACCGAGCGGCTGATCGTGACCACGGCGACGACGCTGATCACCACCAACGACCCGGTCCGCATCGCCGAGGAGTACGCGATGCTGCTGCACCTCTCGAAGGGGCGCATGGACCTGATGCTTGGCCGCGGCAACACCGCCCCGGTCTATCCCTGGTTCGGCCAGGAGATCAACCAGTCGCTGCCGCTGGCGCTGGAGAACTACAACCTCCTGCACCGGCTCTGGCGCGAGGACGTGGTCGACTGGGAGGGGCACTTCCGCACCCCGCTGAGCGGCTTCACCTCCGCCCCGCGCCCGCTCGACGACATCCCGCCCTTCGTCTGGCACGGCTCGATCCGCACGCCGGAGATCGCCGAGCAGGCCGCCTACTACGGCAACGGCTTCTTCGCCAACAACATCTTCTGGCCCGCCGAGCACTACGAACGGCTGATCGGCTTCTACCGGCAGCGCTACGCGCACCACGGGCATGGGACCGAGGCCGAGGCGATCGTCGGGCTCGGCGGCCAGGCGTTCATCGCGAAGAACTCGCAGGACGCCAGGCGGCAGTTCCGGCCTTACTTCGACAACGCGCCGGTGTACGGGCACGGGCCCTCGATGGAGGACTTCATGGCGGCGACGCCGCTGGTCGTCGGCAGCCCGCAGGAGGTGATCGAGAAGACGCTCACCTTCCGCGAGCACTTCGGCGACTACCAGCGCCAGCTGTTCCTGATGGACCACGCGGGGCTGCCGCTGGAGATCGTGCTGGAGCAGCTGGAGCTGCTCGGCGGCGAGGTGGTGCCGGTGCTGCGCAAGGAGTTCGAGGCGCGGCGGGCGCCGGGCGCGCGGGCCGAAGCGCCCACCCACGCGAGCCTCGTCCGCGACAAGTACGGCGACGGCCCGGCGCGCCGGCCGCGCCCGAACGCCAACCGCGGCGACAACGTGACCGGCGGCTCGCCGTATCAGGACAGCGCCGAGGTGGCGGCCGCGCGGGCCGGCGAGGCGCGGGCCGAGGAGGTGGCGGGCTGATGCCGGGTCGCTCCCGCCTCGCCAACGACGCCTGGGAAGCGCTGCTCACCGCGCACGCCGAGATCATGCGCCGGCTGGCCGCCGAAGACGTCTGGGGCGAGGTCTCGATGCGCGAGTACGACGTGCTCTACACGCTGTCGAAGTGCCGCGGGCCGATCCGGCTCGGCGAGCTGAACCGGCGCGTGCTGCTGAGCCAGCCGGCGCTCTCGCGGATGGTCGACCGGCTGGTCGAGCGCGGGCTCGTGCGGCGCGAGGCCGACTCGAGCGACGGCCGCTCGGTCCGCCTCAGCCTGACCGAGGAGGGGCGCGCGCAGCAGCGCCAGGCCGGGCGGCCGCACGCGCTCGGGGTGGCGCGGCGGATGAAGGCGGCGCTGGACGACGACGAGATGGTCGCCCTGCGCGATCTGTGCAGGAAGCTGGCGACGGAGCGCGAGCCGGCCGGCGGGGTGCGGGCATGACCGCGGCGGAGCGCGACGGCGTGGGCGCCGCCGCGTCCGTGGCCGGCGACGCGCCCGGCGACGGTCCGGTGCGCCTGGTCGTGGTCAGCGCGGGCGCGAGCGACCCGTCCTCGACCAGCATGCTCGCCGACCGGCTGGCGGCGCGGACCGTCGCCGCGGCCCGTGAGCGCGGCGTCGAGGTGACGGTGTCGACGATCGAGCTGCGCACGCTCGCCAAGGAGATCGCCGCCGCGCTCGTCTCCCAGGTCGACGGGCCGGGCCTCGAGGCGGCGACCCGCGAGCTCGCCGAGGCCGACGGGATCATCGCCGCCACGCCGATCTACAAGGCCGGGGTCAGCGGGCTCTTCAAGTCGTTCTTCGACCTGCTCGACAACGACCTGCTGATCGCCAAGCCGGTCGCCCCTGCCGCCACCGCCGGGACCGCGCGGCACGCGCTGGTGGTCGACGAGGCGATGCGCTCGCTCTTCGCCTACATGCGGGCGCTGACCGTGCCTACCTCGCTCTTCGCCGCCACCGAGGACTGGGCCGACCCGGCGCTGGAGGCGCGGATCGAGCGCGCCGCGCTGGAGCTCCTGCTCTTGATGGAGAGCGGGTTCGCCACCCAGATCCGCGAGCGGTCCTGGGCCGGCTACCAGCACCAGTACGGCAGCGCCGGCGGCACCGAACTGGCGATCGACCTCGATTCCGACCTGATGCGCCTCGCCGACGGCGGCCACCCCGCTCCCCCCCGTTGATGGGCCGAAAAGCGCTCTATACGAGC
>DATJUK010000025.1:0-14594 GCA_035502495.1 Solirubrobacterales bacterium | reverse complement strand
CTCCACGGCAAGGTGCCGAGCGGTGGGGGAGCGGTGTCGGATGCCACGTGATGGTGGAGTTCCGCGCGTCCCGGTGTCGATACGCACGTCCCGGTGACGCCGAGAGGGCGCGTCCCTTTCCCGTCCCTCGCCCGGGCTCCGCCGGCCGCGGGGCCGCCGCGTCCCTCACCCGTCCCTCACCCTCCCCCGCCACCGCCCAGCCCGGCGCTCGGATCGCCGACTCACGCCGGCCGGGCATTCGTCACCGTCGCGCTCACTCGCCGCAGCTGCACGCGGGGACGGCGTCAGGTGATGAATTCGTGGATTTCGGGCCAGTATTTGACGACGATCAGGCCGATCACGACGCCGCCGACGATCAGTGCCGCGAGGACGAACAGGGAGAGCACGCCGGCAGCGGTCTTTTCCCAGAACCGCCCGGCGCCGCTGAGCGCGGGACTGAGGATGAGGGAGACGAAGGTGATCAGGCAGATCACCGCCGCGATCCCGAAGAGCACGTACTGATGCCCGATCTTGGCGAGGGCGAAGGGGATCACTGCTGGGGATTGTGGCGCAATTGGCTGACGACGAGGCCGATCGCGGCGCAGATCGAGAAGCAGGCGGCGCCGAGCGCCCAGCCGGCGCTGACGTCGGAGAGGTAGTGGACGTCGAGGTAGACGCGAGAGAGGCCGACCAGCGCGGTGAGCACCACCCCGGCAACCACGACCAGCGTCGCCCGGGTCAGGCCGCGGCGCAGGCGGACGACGATCGTCGTCGCCAGCCAGACGTAGATCACCGAGTGGGCGGCGTGGCCGCTGGGGAAGGAGGAGCCGTGGGTGGCGACCAGCGGGTCGGGTGGGCGGGGACGGCCGACGGCCGCCTTGATCTCGCTGAAGCCGACCTGGATCAGGACCATCCCGGCGAGCAGGACGCAGACCTCGGTCCAGTGCCGGCGCCAGGCGAGTGCCGCCGCGCAGACCGCCGCCAGCGGCCAGACGAAGGCGCCCGAGCCGAGGAAGGTGACGACCTTGGAGAAATCGGTCATGAAGCCGCAGCGGAGGGCTTCGGCGATTTCGATCGCGGTCTGATCGCCGGGCGTCGGACCGGGGTCTTCGCCGATCACGACGACGTAGGCGATGAGGACGAAGAGGGCGACGGCGAGGACCGCCATCAGCGAGGTGAATTCGAGGCCGAAGGTGCCGCCGGGGGTGAGCCGGTCGCCGAGGAAGCGCAACTGGGTCTCGTAGCGGCGGCCGAGCCTGGTGATCCAGCGGGTCCACGAGTGCGAGTCGAGCCAACGCACCGCCTCGCGCCGATTCTCCGCCTCGCCCAGGTAGCGGGTCGCCCAGACCACCCCGACCACGACGACGATCAGCGCGCCGAGGATCACCGCGCCCTTGCCCGCGTACTTGATCGCGGTGTCGATCGACTTCGAGAAGACGTAGCCGATCACGATCGTGGCGCTGACCCAGATCCCACAGCCGAGCACGCTGTAGGGGAAGAACTGGCGGAAGCGCATGCCGGAGCTGCCGGCGATGAAGGGGGCGAAGGCGCGGACGAAGCCGACGAAGCGGCCGAGGAAGATCGTTTTGCCGCCGTGGCGGGAGAAGAAGTCCTCGACCTGCTGGAGGCGCTCGTGGGAGAAGCCGAAGCGGGGGCCGTGCCGGAGCAGGAAATCGCGGCCGAGGCGGCGGCCGAGGAAGAAGCTGACGACGTCGCCGGCGCAGGCGCAGGTCCAGGCGAGGGCGATCGTCACGTAGAGGTCGATCGAGCCCTGGCCGGCGACGGCGCCGCCGAGCAGCATCACGGTCTCGCCGGGGGCGACGAGGCCGATGAAGGCGCCGGTCTCGGCGAAGGCGAAGAAGCCGACCAGGGCGTAGGTCCAGGCGCCGAGCGCGTTGGCGACGTCCTCGAGGATCTTCTCCAGGTCGAGGACCTGGGTGAAGAGGTAGTAGGCGATGCCGATCGCGATGGCGATCGCGGCGCGGGAGGCCCACTTGCGTTGCCTCTCGGTGCCGGGGAGTCTCATCGGGGGGCCCCGGGGGGCGAGGGCGGGGCGCTTCCGGCCAGGCAGACGATCGCGTCGTCGCGATCGAGGGCGGCGGCGGCGCGCTCGGCCTCGGGGAGGGAGCCGAAGAGGCCGACGCAGGTCGGGCCGGAGCCGCTGAGGAAGACGGCGGGGGCGCCGCTGCGGCGGAGGGCCTCGAGGGCGTCGCCGATGTCGGGACGGAGGGAGCGGGCGGCGGGCTCGAGGTCGTTGACGAGAAGGTCGGCATAGGTGAGCGGGGAGGCGCCGGCGCCCGCGGCGGCGCGCAGCTCCGCGGCGATGCGGTCGAGCTCGGACTCCTCGCGGCCGAGCCCGAGCCGATCGGCCTCGTCGAAGACGTCCTTGGTCGAGAGCCCGCCGCCGCCCGGCAGCAGCAGCGCCGCGTGCGCGGCCGGCGCCGGCAGCGGCTCGACCCGCTCCCCCGCCCCCCGCACCAACGCCAGCCCCGGCCGCAGCTGCGACGGCACGTCGGCCCCCAATTCCGCCGCGATCGCCGGAAGATCGGCGAGCCCCCCCGATGCGTTCGCACTTTTCCCCGGTATCCGGGGAAAAGTGCGAACGCCATCGGGGGGGGTGGTGATGGTTGCGGCGTAGCGGAGGACGGCGGCGGCGTCGGCGGAGCCGCCGCCGAGGCCGGCGGCGACCGGGGTCCGCTTCTCGATCTCGACCCGCAGCGGCGGCGCGTCCCAGCCGCGCTCGCGCAGCTTCGCCAGCGCCCGCGCGGCCAGGTTCTCGCCCTCGATCCCGGCGCAGATCACCTCGTCGCGCTCGCCCTCCTCGATCCGGAGCAGGTCGGCGAGCGCCAGCGGCTCGAACAGCGAGCAGAGCTCGTGCAGCCCGTCGGGACGCGCGCGGCCGAGGTAGAGGCCGAGGTTGAGCTTGGCAGGGGCGTGGACGAGCATCGCGAGGTGGCGCGGCGAGGTCAGGAGTCCGCGCCCTGCAGGATCGCGGACAGGGCGGCGAAATCGGCGGGCGCCAGCTGCTCCGCACGGGCGCTCTCGGGGAAGCCGAGCTCGACGAGCGCCGCCCGCGCGGCCGCGCGCGGCGCCGGCACGCCGCGCAGACCGTGGATCTCGAGCGAGCGGGCGAGCGTTTTGCGCCGGTGGGCGAAGGCCGCCCGGACCAGCTCCCGGGTCGCCTGGTCGGCACCCGGCCCGACGCGGCGCAGCCGGAGGATCGCCGAGTCGACCCGCGGGCGCGGCTTGAAGACCGCCGGATCGACCTTGCGCACCAGCTCGACCTCGCAGGCGAGCCGGGCGATCGCGCTCGGCGCCCCGTAGGTCTTGTTGCCCGGCGCCGCGCGCAGCCGCTCGGCGATCTCCAGCTGCACCATCACGGTCCAGGTCTGGAGGCTCGGCAGCTCGGCGATCGTCTTCAGGATCACCGGCGTCGCCACCGAGTAGGGAAGGTTGGCGACCATCGCGTCGGGCGGCGGCGCGAAGCCGGAGAAGTCGAGCCGCACCGCGTCGCCCCAATGCAGGGTGACGTTCGGCAGCGCCGCGAGCGCGGCCAGCGCCCCCTCCAGCCCGCGGTCGATCTCCACCGCGTGCAGGTGGGCGACCCGCGCCGCCAGCCGCTCGCCGAGCACCCCTTCCCCGGCCCCCACCTCGAGCACCACGTCGCCGGGCCCGACCCCCGAGTCGCGGACTATCGCGTCGAGCAGGTTCGGGTCGGCGAGGAAGTTCTGGCCGAGGCGGACCACCGCCGGCTACCAGCCGAAGAGCGCCCGGGCGTTGGCCTCGACCGTGCGCTCCAGCTCCTCCGGCGAGACGCCGCGCTCGGCCGCGACCACGGCGGCGGTGAGGACCACGTTGGCGGGCTCGTTGCGTTCCTTGCGGCGCGCCTGCGGGGTGAGGAAGGGGGCGTCGGTCTCGACCAGGATGCGATCCTCGGGCACCTTCGCGGCGGCGAAGCGGAGGTCGGCCGAGCGCGGGTAGGTGACGTTGCCGGCGAAGGAGACGTACCAGCCGCGCTCGACGGCGTCGGCCACCTTGCGCGGGGCGGAGAAGCAGTGGAGGATCACGGTGTGGCCGCCGGCGCGGGCGTCGAGCGTGGCGAAGATCTCGTCGATCGCGGCGCTCTCGCCGTCCTTGTCGCGGGCGTGGATGACGATCGGCAGGCCGAGCTCCCGCGCCACCTCGATCTGGCCGGCGAAGGCCCGCCGCTGGTCGCCTGGCGCGGCGGTGTCGCGGTAGAAGTCGAGCCCGGTCTCACCGATCGCCCGCACCATCGGGTGGGCGCCGAGCTCGGCCAGCGCCGCCTGGGCCGCGTCGTCGAAGCCCGCGGCGCTGTTGGGGTGGCGGCCGACGCCGGCGAAGACCGGCTCGCTGCGCTCCGCCTCGGCGACCACCTGGGCGTTGGTCTCCTCGTCGAGCCCGACGTTCAGCATCCGGTTCACCCCCGCGGCGGCGGCCGCCTCGAGCAGCTCGGCGGTCGGCTTCTCGCAGAGGAAGAGGTGGGCGTGGGAGTCGATCACCCGCCCCAGCCTAGTGCGCCTCCGTCGGCTGGTGGCTCGGGACTCAGCAGCCGAAGGGCGCCAGCGACGGCGGCGCGGTGGGGACGACGAGCTTGAGCAGCGCCGGGATCGTGCCGCCGAGTTCGATGCCGCCGAAGAGGCTGCCGAGCTTGTTCGCCTGTTCGGTCAGCACGCTCGCCTGCGAGCAGAGCGCTTTCACGTCGGCGATCGAGGCGACGGCTTCCTGCAGCTGGGTGCCCGAGATGCCCTGCAGTTTCGACAGCGCCCCGAGCAGTTCGGTGTTGGTGATCCCTTTCAGCACCGATTCCAGCGAGGTGACTTTGGTGGTCAGCGCCTGCACCTGTTTTTCCAGCCCCTGGGTGGCGGCGGCGCCTTTTTCGCCGCCCGCCCCGCCTTCGCCCGGGGTGCCGTTTTCACCGTTCGACCCGTTTTCCCCGGACGGGCCGGTGACGCTCCAGGAGACCTTCTTCTCGCCCTTGCGGCAGTGGGCGCTCTTGGCGACCAGGCGCACCGCGCCCTTGTGCTTCCCCTTCGCCTTGTAACAGGCGTAGACGCGACCGTTCTTGCCGACCAGCGCGCCGCTCGCCTCGCCGACGACCGCCGCGCAGAGCACCGCGGCGATGAGCAGCGCCAAGGCCGGCGCGCCGATCCTGCTCCCCGGGTTCCCGACTCCCATGCGGGCACACTCCCACCGCGGAGGCGGCCGCGCATCGACAGTTTTTGGGGCGAAGAACCCTTCCCGTGGGCGCTAGGCGGGGGTCTCGATCTTCGGGAAGAGCGGCTGGATCCGCTCCACCGCCTGGCCGCCGCCGCGCGAGCCCAGCTCGGCGAGCCCGCGCCCCTCCTCCCCCAGCGTCGCCAGCAGCGTCTCCGCCGTCGCGGGCAGGTAGGGGACGAGCATCAGGGTGACCACGCGCAGGCCCTCGACCAGGTTGTAGAGGACTTCGTCGAGGCGGGCGGGGTCGGCCTCGTCCTTGGCCAGCACCCACGGCGCGGTCTCCTCGACGTAGCGGTTGAGGCGCCGGACCAGCGTCCACACGACCTCCAGCGCCTGGCTCAGCTCGGCCTTGTCGATCAGCCCGGCGAGGCGCTCGGCGGCGCCTTCGAAGTCCTCCATCAGCACCGCGTCGACCTGCGCCTCGGGCACGGTGCCGGCGCGGTAGCGCGCCACCATCGCCAGCGTGCGGCTGGCGAGGTTGCCGTAGTCGTTGGCGAGCTCGGTCTCGTAGCGGGCCTCGAAGCCCTGGGTGGAGATCGAGCCGTCCTGGCCGAAGCTGACCTCGCGGAAGAGGTAGAAGCGCAGGGCGTCGGCGCCGAAGCGCTCGATCACCTCGAACGGGTCGAGCACGTTCCCCAGGCTCTTCGACATCTTTTTCTCCCCCATCAGGAGGAAGCCGTGGATCACCATGCGGCGCGGCGGCTCGAGCCCCGCGGCCATGCAGAGCGCCGGCCAGATCACCGCGTGGAACTTCAAGATGTCCTTCGCCATCACGTGCAGGTCGGCGGGCCAGAAGCGCTCGGTCAGGTCCTCGCCGGGACGGGCGAAGCGCAGCGCGGTGACGTAGTTGAGGAGGGCGTCGAACCAGACGTACATCCGCTGCTCGGGGTCCCAGGGCAGCGGCAGGCCCCACTTCAGCGTCGGCCGCGAGAGCGACACGTCCTCCAGCCCGCCCTTGATGAAGGCGACCGCCTCGTTGCGGCGGAAGTCGGGCACGACGAAGTCCGGCCGCTCCTCATAAAGGGCTTCCAGCCGGTCCTGAAACTTGGAGAGCTCGAAGAACCAGTTCTCCTCCTCGACCCAGTCGAGCGCGATCTCGTGGATCGGACAGGTGTTGCCCGCCGCCACCTCGCGCTCGGTTTTGAAGTCGGCGCAGCGGGGGCAGTACCAGCCTTCATAGGAGCCCTTGCGCACCCAGCCGTTGTCGTAGACGCGCTGCATGATCTCGGCGACCGCCGCTTCGTGGCGCGGGTCGGAGGTGCGGATGAAGAAGTCGTTGGTGGCGTCGATGATCGGCCCCAGCGCCTCGAACTTGGCCGCGTTCCGGTCGACCAGCTCCGCCGGCGAGATCCCCTCCTTCGCCGCCGCGATCTCGATCGGCTCCCCGTGCTCGTCGGTACCGGTGAGGAAGAACACGTCCTCACCTCGCTGCCGATGGTGCCGGGCGATGATGTCTGCGGCCAGGGTCGAGTAGGCGTGCCCCAGGTGGGGCTCCGCGTTCACGTAGTAGATCGGCGTGGTGACGTAGAACTTGTCGGGGCCAGGCATCGCCCCCCGACCCTACTCAGAACGTCGAGCCAACCCACGGGTGAAGCGACGTCAGCGGAGGCACCGATCACGTGGCCAGGAGCCGCCGCGCGGGCCCGGGCGTCTCGTCTCCGTCACAAGGTACGCGCAGTCCGTGACGTTCCCGGCATCTCCCGTGACGCTCAGCGCCCGCCCGCCCGATGCGTTCGCACTTATCACCGCATAGCGGTGATAAGTGCGAACGCATCGGGCGGGGAACGCATCGGCGTGGGGGCCTGGGTTCGGGCCGCGGGGGCCGTTCAGCAGTGCGGGTGGATCGTCAGGTTGGTCAGCCGGCGACCGACGCGGGAGAATTTGTAGGTCTGTTGGTAGGCCAGCGCCGAGAATTCTTCCGGGCTCAGTTCGCGCTGGTCACCGAGCACGCCCGTCACGTCGCTCAGCTTGCGCGCGAGTTCGCCCATCTCGTCACGCAGGTGCTCACACCCGGCGGGCGGAACGGTGGCTTCGAGGCGCTCGGCGAGCTTGGCGAGTTCGTCCGAGTAGGTCGCGTAGGTGGGTTCGAGGCGGAACTGCGAGGTCGAGGTGTGGATCGCTTCCACCGAGTGGGCGGAGGAGTTTTCGAAGCGCCTCATCACGGCTTCGACTTCCTTCGCCCAGACGCCTTCGGGGCCCGCGGGCCTGGCGCCGCCACCGCCGTTCGCGGCGGTGGCGGTATCGCCCGGGCCCGGACCGCCGGTCGAGCCACCGCCCCCGCAGGCGCTCAGCAGCAGGGCGGCGCCGAGCAGCAACGGGAGAAGCGACATACGCACGGCGCGGCACCCTAGTGAAAGCGGTCGCTGAGGGTGCCGAACAGCTCGAACCAGCTCTCCGGTTCTTCCACCTCGGCGTCGAGGATGGCGACGCCGTCGCGCCTCACGTGGGCGATCAGCGGGCGCAGCTCGTCGACCTCGAGGTCGCGAGAGGAGTCCTTCTTCGTCAGCAGCACCCGGTCGACCAGGCTCCAGAGCCGGCCCAGACGCCGGGTCGCCTCGCGCTCGAAGCGGGCGACGTCGCGGGCACCGAGGCGGGAGGAGGCGTGGCTGATCTGCCCGCGCAGGACGAGGAAGTCGTCGAGCTCCTTGCGGTCGAAGCCGAGCTCCAGCGCCGGTGGGAATTCGGCGAGCAGCGCGGTCAGCGCGCTCCCGTGCGCCTGGAAGGCGATCTCGAGCGTCCGCCACAGTTCCCGGTAGCAGGCCACGGCGCTGCCGACCCTCATCGCGTCGGCGTACACGCCGACCGCGCCGCGCCGCGCCAGCTCGCCGACCAGCTCCGCGTCGACCTCGCAGTAGTCGAACACCTCGACCCCGGAGGAGAAGGTGTGCGAGATCCGGACGAGCTCGGTGCCGAGCTCCCCGAGGAGGCGACGGTCCTCGTCGTCGTCGGCGACCAGGCCGTTGACGCCGAAGGGCTGGGGGTGGGCGGCCAGCGGGACCCCGAGCGCAAAGCTGAGGCCGGCGGCGAGAAGCCGCGCGCCCTCGGTCAGCTCGTCCACCTCGTCGCTGGTCAGCGCCCGCCGCGGTCGGTCGACGCCTTCCTCCTCGTAGGCCCGCCCGTCGATGAAGAAGTCATCGACGACTTCGATGCCCGCGGGCCGCTCGATCACCCGTTCGGCGACCATCGGGAGCGGCGCTTCCACGTCGACCTCGTCCACGCCCTCCGGCAGGTCGTCGGGCTCGTCGATGCGGTACCGGCCGTAGGACTCGAGCGTCACCTCCATCGGCAGCTGCGGCGTCCGCACCCCCTTCTGCCAGGCGCCGAAGACGGCGAGGGAGAGGAGGAGGCGCATCGGCGGGCCGCCTAGCGCCGCGCCTCGCGGCCGGTCAGCGCTTTGTAGAGGTCGTTCGCGCGCGTCCCGGTGAGCGCGGCGACGACCGAGGCGGCGGCGCGCGGCCGCGCCCCGGACTGGACCAGGTGGCGGAGCGCGTCGACGGCGAAGCCGACGTCCTGGCCGTGCTCGGCGCTCGCCGTCGGGCCGATCACGAGGACGATCTCCCCGCGCACGTCGCCGCGGAAGCGCCGCGCCAGCTCGCCGAGGGTCCCCCGCGCGACTTCCTCGTGGACCTTGGTCAGCTCGCGGCAGATCGCCGCCTCGCGATCGGGGGCGATCGCCGCCAGGGCGCCGAGGCTCTCCCCCACCCGCCGCGGCGACTCGAAGCAGATGACGGTCTCGGTCGAGCGCAGCACCCGCTCCATCTCCCCCGCGCGCCGCGGCAGGAAGCCCTCGAAGCGCCAGCGGTCGGTCGGCAGCCCGGAGGCGATCAGGGCCACCGGCACCACCGAGGGGCCGGGCAGCACCGTCACCTCGAGGTCGCGGTCGATGCAGCGGCGGATCAGCTTGAAGCCCGGGTCGGAGATCCCCGGCATGCCCGCGTCGGAGACCAGCGCCACCAGGTAGCCGCGCTCGATCTGCTGGGTCAGCTCGACCGCCCGCGCCCCTTCGTTGCCCTCGTGGTTGGAGATCAGCCGCGGCGCCGGGCGGATCGCCAGGCGGTCGAGCAGCTGGCCGGTGCGGCGGGTGTCCTCGCAGGCGATGAAGTCGGCGGAGACGAGCGCCTCGCGGATCCGCGGGCTGACGTCGTCGAGGTTGCCGATCGGCGTCGGGCAGATGACGAGCGCGCCCGGCATCAGTGACTGCCCGGATGCTCGCGCCCGCGGCCGGCGGGGACCGCACCGAGCGCGGGCAGGACGCGAGGAGGCCGGATCGCAGCGCCGCCTGGCCGACCGCGGAGGACGCGCGGCGAAGTGCGTGCGGTGCCGCCAGACGCGCGTGGGAGCACCCGGCCGGTCACTGGCCCCGTTTCTCGAGCTCGATGCGGGCGAGCGCCGCGGCGCCGATCATCCCGGCGTCGTTGCCGAGCGTCGCCTCGACGATCGGGGTCTCGTTCATCGGCCGCAGGGCGCGCTCGCGGACTTCCCGGCGGGCCGGGTCGAGGAGCAGGTCGCCCGCCTTGATCACGCCGCCGCCGATCACGATCACTTCCGGCTCGAAGATGTTGGCGAAGCTGGAGCAGGCGACGCCGAGCCGGCTGCCGATCAGGTCGAAGACCCCGATCGCGGTCTCGTCGCCGGCCAGCGCCGCTTCGGTGACCGCGAGCCCGTCGACCTCCTCGCCCGCGCCGAGCAGCCGGCCGAGCGCCGAGTCGGCGGCGGATTCGGCCGCGGCGCGGCCCTCGCGGCCGAGCGCCGTCCCCGAGGCCAGCGCCTCGACGCAGCCGTGGTTGGGGCAGTTGCCCTGGCAGGGCGGGCCGTCGACCTGGATCACGACGTGGCCGAGCTCGGCCCCCGCCCCGGTGGCGCCGCGGAAGATCTCGCCGCCGAGGATCAGGCCGCCGCCGATCCCGGTGCCGATCGTCAGCATCACCGTCGTCGGCTTTTCGCGGGCGGCGCCGTAGCGGTACTCGGCGAGGGCGGCGACGTTGCCGTCGTTGTCGAGGAAGACCGGCAGGCCGACCCGCTCGGAGACGACGTCGCGCACCGGCAGTTCGAGCAGCGGCAGGTTGACCGCGGAGACCGCTTCGCCGCGCTCCTGGTTGATCGTCGCCGGGATGCCGAGGCCGACGGCGACCACGTCGGGGCGCGCCGCGCGGGCGTCGTTCACCTCGCGCACCAGCAGCTCGACCAGTTCGTCCTGGTCCTGGCCGCGGGAGGTCTCGCGACTCTCCCACAGGGTCTCGACTCCGGCGAGGACGCCTACCTGCATCTTCGTCCCGCCGAGGTCGACTCCGATCGTCTCGGCCTCGCTCATCCGGGCTAGGCTAGTCGTCCCGCCGCCTTGGCGGCCCGAAGCGGGGTGGCGTCGCAACGCGCTTCCCGGCCGATTTGCAGGCGGATCGCTTCGTTCGGCGAAGTCCGTTGTTCCTTAGGAACCTCGATTACGGTTTCGGACCCTTTTTATGCCTGACGACGGTGATCAGCGGCCGCAGGAGCCGCCCGAGCAGCGCCCCTCCGGCGAGCCCGAATACCGGGTGTACCGCGCCCGGCGGGGGATCTTCTCGCGCCTGCGGGGCGGCGATCTGCCGCGCTCCGAGGACGCGGCGGGGGCCGCGGGCGGTGGGCGCGGGGGCGGGGCCGGTGGTGGACGCGGCGCCGGGGACGGCGGGCGGGGCGGCCCGGGGCGGCCTGCCGGGCCCGACGAACCGGGGCGCACCAACTACGGCCGCGGGCACCGCGAAGGGCCCCATCTGCCGCCGCTCAAGATGCCGTGGAAGCGGCGCGGGGAACGCGGTCCGCGGTCGGGACGGCGCAAGCCGCCGGCCCGGCGCATCGCCTTCTGGCTGGGGATGGCGATCGTCGGCTGGATCGTCGTCAGCCTGCTCGCCTTCGCCGTCTCCGCCCAGCTCCAGTCCTTCAAGCTCGCGGGCGAAGCGTCGGACGCCCTGCACGGCAACCCGTTCATCCTGCCGAACGCCCAGAACATCCTCGTGCTGGGCACCGACGCGCGGCCGCCGAACACCAAGGAACCGGGCGCGCCGCACAACCAGAAATGCTACGAACAGCAGGAAAAGGGGGAGGCTCCCCATCCCCCTTGCTCGGACGGCGAATACCGCGCCGACACGCTGATGGTGATCCGGGCGGGCGGCGGCACCTTCAACAAACTGTCGATCCCGCGTGACTCCTACGCCGAAATTCCCGGCGAGACGCCGCAGAAAATCAACGCCGCCTTCGCCTTCGGCGGCGCCGCACTGCAGATCAAGACGGTCGAAAAGTTCCTCAACGTCAAGATCGACCACGTGGCGATCATCAACTTCACCGGGCTGGAAAACCTGGTCGACGCGGTCGGCGGGATCGAAGTCGACCTGCCGCACAAGCTCTGCGCCGAAATCGCCGGCGGCGCGGGCCACGGCCAGGGCGGCGTCACCTTGCACCTGAAGAAGGGCGAGAACACGCTCGACGGCGAAAAGGCGCTGGCCTACGCGCGGATCCGCGAGCCGAGCGAATGCCCGGGCAAGGGCAAGAGCGCCTACACCTACGGCTACTCCGACCTCGACCGGGCCAAGGCCCAGCAGGCGGTGATCAACGGGATCAAGGGGCGCCTGACCAGCATCACCCGCATCCCCTACAACTTCATCAAGGGCCCGGTCATCGGCTGGGAGGCGCCGAAAGCGTTCGTCTCCGACATGGGCTTCTTCACCATGCCGCAGCTGGTCCTCGCCGCGGCGATCGGCGGCTCCGGCGGCACCGACGTCCTCTGCGGCACGAACAGGAAGGAAGCGGAAAAGTGCGGGATCGGCACCGGGCCGGGGGGCTCGATCGAAGTCCCGCAGTCGGTCCGCCGCCGGGCGGTCCACCGCCTGATGGGTTGAGCGGGCGGCCGGCGCGGCGCGGGCGCGCGGGCTAGTCGCTCGAGGACGAGGAGCCGGAGGAGCTCGACGCGGCGGCCTTCGAGTCCGAGCCGGAGCTCGAGGAGCTCGAATCGGAGGAGCCGGAGGACGACTCCGAGGCGCCCGAGCCGGAGGAGCTCTCACCGCTCCCGTTCGACCCGCCGCCTTTGCGCTTGCCGTAGTCGGTGTTGTAGAAGCCGGAGCCCTTGAAGTGGACCGCGGGCGCGGTCAGCACGCGCCGCGCCGGGGCGCCGCACTCGACGCACTTGGTCAGCGGCTCCTCCGACATCTTCTGCATCACGTCGAAGACGTGACCGTTGTCGCATTTGTACTCGTAGATCGGCACGGACCCCTGATTATCGCAGCCGCTACGGTTCGAGGATGGCGACGACCCCACAGGAGGAGCCCGTGACCGAGGTGACGATGGAGGAGATCGTCGCGCTGTGCAAACGGCGCGGCTTCGTCTTTCCCTCTTCTGAGATCTACGGCGGGCTCGGCTCCACCTATGACTACGGCCACTACGGGGTCTTGCTGAAGACCAACGTGAAGAACGAGTGGTGGCGCTCGATGCTGCAGGAACGCGACGACATCGTCGCGCTCGACTCGGCGATCCTGCAGAGCCCCAAGGTCTGGGAGGCCTCCGGGCACCTGGCCGGGTTCACCGATCCGCTGGTCCAGTGCCTCGGCAAGTGCAAGAAGCGCTGGCGGGAGGACCACCTGCGGGAGGCGGTGGCGGCGGAGGGCGGTGACCCGGACGGCGAGATCCGCTGCCCGGAGTGCGGCGGCGAGCTGTCGGAGCCGCGCAACTTCAACCTGATGTTCGAGACGCACGTCGGCCCGGTCGCGGGCGAGGGCTCGGAGGTCTACCTCCGCCCGGAGACGGCGCAGGGCATCTTCATCAACTTCAAGAACGTGCTCGGCTTCGCCCGCAAGAAGCCGCCGTTCGGGATCGCCCAGGTCGGCAAGTCCTTCCGCAACGAGATCACCCCCGGCAACTTCATCTTCCGCACCCGCGAGTTCGAGCAGATGGAGATGGAGTTCTTCGTCCCGCCCGAGCAGGCCGAGCAGTGGTACCGCGAGTGGATCGAGATCCGCGAGCGCTGGTACACCGAGCTCGGGATCCGGCCCGATCATCTGCGGGTCCGCGCCCACGACGCCGACGAGCTCTCCCACTACTCCTCCGGCACCAGCGACGTCGAGTACCTCTTCCCGATCGGCTGGTCGGAGCTCGAGGGGATCGCCAACCGCGGCAACTTCGACCTCACCCAGCACGCCAAGTTCAGCGGCGAGAAGCTCGAGTACTTCGACCAGCAGTCGAAAGAGCGCTACGTCCCGCACGTGATCGAGCCCGCCGCCGGGGCCGACCGGGCGACGCTGGCCTTCCTCGTCGACTCCTACGAGGTCGAGGAGGTGGAGGGGCGCCAACGGACCGTGCTGCGCCTGCACCCGCGCCTCGCCCCGGTCAAGGTCGCCGTCCTGCCGCTCGTCTCCAAGGAGGGGATGCCGGAGAAGGCGCGCGAGATCTTCCAGGATCTGCGCAAGCGCCTTCCCGCCGAGTTCGACGAGGGCGGCTCGATCGGCAAGCGCTACCGCCGCCAGGACGAGATCGGGACCCCGTGGGGGATCACCGTCGACGGCGAGACGATGGAGACCGACACCGTCACCCTGCGCGACCGCGACTCGCTGGAGCAGGTCCGGGTGCCGATCGAGGGTCTCGGCGACGAGCTGGTCCGCCGGCTCGAATCGCCCTGGCAGAGCCCCAAGCTCGGTTAGTCGGCGCGCCCCGAATTCAAGCGCGGCGCCGGATCGACCGAATAGGGTCGAAACCCATTCCCGCTCGCCCGATTGGAGCCCGCCGTGGCATATGAGATGGACATCCCGGATTCGGACCAGAAGGTCAAGGTCCGCAACCCCTGGGCGGTAGCGCTGCTGCCGATCATCACCCTCGGCATCTACCACCTGGTCTGGTGGTACAAGGTCAACAAGGAGATGAAGGCGTTCGGGGAGTCGCGGGGATACGACCTCGGTCGCAACCCGATGAACTCGCTGCTCGCGCTCTTCCCGGGCGGGCTGATCGTCATCCCGGCGCTGATCACCTACTGGAACGGCACCAAGCGCGTCCAGGGCACCTCGGCGCTCGTCAACCGCGAGCCGGTCAACGGCTGGCTCGTCCTGATCCTCTACCTGCTGCTCTCCCCCGCCATGTGGGCCTACCTGCAGGTCTCGCTGAACCACGTCTGGGAGCAGGAGCTGAGCCCGGCCCCCGGCGAGAAGGCGCCACCCGCGCCCGACGACCCGATGCCGCCGAAACTGCAGGGCACCTGAGGTCGACGCCGAGGGGCTGGCGGGGCCCGGGCGAAGCCGGGGACTCGCAAAGGGACCCGGCCCTCCCGGCGGCGACCCGGGCAGGCCGAGGCCGCCGCCGGGAGGGCCGGGTCTCGGGGAGACGGCGAGGGACGGGCGAGGCCGCCGGCGGGCCGCCGGCGGCGA
>DATJUK010000024.1:0-33242 GCA_035502495.1 Solirubrobacterales bacterium | reverse complement strand
GGGTTTCAGCGTTCCACAGGTAGACATCACTTCGAGAATAGGGCGAGGACGGTTCAACTTGGATCCCGGCGTATCGGCTGTTGGCACTGATCTCAAGAGTGCCGACGCCAGCTAGCAGGGGGCCCCCGATAGGAGACGGGAGCGCAACCTGTTCACCGTTCCGCCACATCATCGTCTGGCCACCACCGAAGCCGGCGATCCAATAGATGGTCGATCCGTCCGGGCTGACCCCGAGAATCCGTTCCCAATTTATCGGAACTTCGGCCGACGCGAATTCCAAATTCTTGGAGTCGACATCGTAGCGATAGAGAGACTGCTGGCCTTCCGGAGCGTCCGGGGTGAGCCTGCCTGCCATAAAGAACACATACCTTCCCGATTCACTGCATGCGATCAGTTCGGCAGGCTGCACTGAGTCGTCAATTTCAGACACAGACACAGGTTCCGTATGACCGCCTTCCCGAAGGAAGACTCCACCTTCCTGCTGGAAGAAGATTCGTTGCCCATCCGTCGACACCTGACGCAGCGGCAGATTCTGCCAATGCAGGTATCTCATGCCCTGCACCGATCCGGAAGTTTTGGACGCCACTTCCAGTCCACCAGTGACGCTCCAGCGATATACCACTCCCTTGCCTTCGTTGGTTTCTCTATTGTCCGATTCCGGAGTCCCGGGCAGGAGGGAGTTGCCGGACCAGAAGACGATCCAACTGAAGTCCGGCGAAGCTGCCATGACAGTGTGCCTGAGTTCCTTGATGACCTGAGCGGCGGCGTTTTCTCCTTCGACCTTTGCGACAAACGCGTAAGACCCGTCGCGGATATCTTTGACGTAGAAGTTCATTACTTCGCTGCCTTCGGCTCCACCCGGGGCCAACGCGCGGTTCGAAGCGACCAAGGCGTGGGTGCCATCGTCGGAGACTGCGGCGGTCAGGGCGAAGTTGAGGCCGGTGCGCACATTGAACGGTGGGTCAACATGGATTTGTGGACCCCAGTCGGTCGCGCCGCGAAGGCTCAGCACGCGTGCTTCCTTTGGGGCCGAAAGGGCATCGCCGCCAACAGGAGTGGTGACATACGAAATGCCTTCAGCGTCGGGTAGCGCCTCGACGCCCAGCGCGCCATTGATATTGCCGCCCTGCTGATCAACTGGCGTCACCTGCTCGTAGGCTCGATTTGGTGGCGGCGTCGCCGGCGTAGTGAATTCCACGTCGTCGCCGAAGGAGCTCCCAGCTGCGTTCTTTGCGACGATCCGGAAGTGGTAGGTGGTACCGGGCGACAGGCCGGCGATGCTCGAGGTGAATCGATGCGGTACACGCCCGTTCCCCGCCGGCGCTTCGCCTGCGGGAACACGGAAACCATAGTTCGTCGTCGGCCCATACTCGAAGTAGTAGGTAGTCGGTGACCCTTCGGCGTTGACGCTGCCAATCAAAGTGGCTGCGGATCCGGTTATTCCGGTTGCCCCCTGAGTCGATACGGCCGGAGCGACGATTTCCGTCTCGAACGTCGTGACGCTCGACCAAACACTGCTCTGCCCGGGCTGGGCCACCTGTAGGCCTGGCCGAGTAGCTGAAAGGCGAGCTTCATATTCCTTTGCCGGCAACAATCCAGAGATGTCTGCTTCGACCGGTTCGGGCGTCGAAGTTGCAGCCGCGCCTTGATCCGGCGTGGTCGTCCAGTTGCTTTCCCCCACGACGCGGTATTCGAAATGCACCGTGACTTCAGTGGCTTCATTCGTATTTATCGTTCCCGTAAGATGAGCACTGGTCCCGGTGACAGCAGAGATGGGTCCGATCACCGGTTCGAGGTTGAAGGCATTCCACAGGCCGGTGGGCGCCCACTGGTAAAACGCGTTTTGCATATTTATGCTGATCACGTTTCCGGGCCCAGCTACCGGGGTCACCAGATCGATGACGTAGACCCCTTCAGGGTTGGTGGCAAGTTCCTGGGTCTTCGCGCCATTTCGAAATGCCATGATCCTGGTCAGAGAACCGGGCCTGTTGGTGGCAACCAGCAGTCTGTTGGTGTACGTATCGAACGCAAGCGTTCGCGCCGACCCTTCATATTCTTGGAGCGCAACGGCTTCCAAAAAGTTGCCATCCGCGTCAAAGTGCTCGACCACGGAGCCAGTGGTTTCGGAAGAGAAGAATTCGTCGTTGATCGTTCCGTCCGCAATGACATAGATGGTGCCGTCGGCACCCGGTGCGACATCGTTGAGACTCGTGAACGGACCGGTCGGCGCCGTGGACCCGTCGAAGCTGCCGACGAAGGCTCCGCTGGAGTCGAACCGCTCCACCTTCTTGTTACCCGTATCGGCGACCAGCAGGTCATCCGTCGATGGATCGAAGGCGAGCTGGGCGGCGAAGTCGCCTATTTCTCCGCTGCCGCTTCCATGGGCCGGACTCGTGTAGGTCGTATCGCGGGTGTATACCGGCGGGGTCGCACCGTTGCTCGTGTAGCGGACGATCCGGTTGTTGCCGGCGTCGGCGATGTAGATGCTGTTGTCGGTCTGGTCGATCGCGATTCCGGCCGGAGAGGAAAGTTCGCCTTCACCGAAGGTCGTGAGCACGCCGGCACCAGGTTCATCAGATTCGAAGACGAAGACCTCGCCGGCCGATGAATTGACGTCGAAGACGTAGCCGGTACTTTCCTGCAGCGCACCCGCGCTGTATTTTTCCGGCCAGCCGGGGAGAGAACTGCCTTCGAGTTCGCCTATCTGGCTGTAGAAGAGTTCGGCGCGGGCGATCCCGGCACCGAACACCATGGTCGCCAGGCAGGTCAGGGCCACGAGCAGGCCGAGCAGGCGACCTGAAGGCGCACCTCTCCCGTCGCCATCGCCGCTGCCTCCACGCGTTGCGCGGGAACGACCGAACAGGCCACGGCCCCTGCCGCTGCCATTGTTGGATCGCACGGGCGATGCCTTCGGGTGGCGTCTCACGTATCCCTCTCCTTGTCGCATGGGCTTCGCTCCATCCCACCCGCTCCCGCGGGCTCCCTGGCCGGAGCTCGGCCATCTGTTCTCTCCTGCCTTCGGGAACGCGATGACTCCCGAGCACTCGGGAGTCGGTTCCTTCGGACCGCCGGAATAAGAACACAGACAGACCACAGTGTCAAGAAATTGTGTTCTGATACACGCGAAATGGCTGTGCAAAGCGGAAAATGAGGTCTGTCTACGTACCGGTTCTTTGGTAGAGATTTGGCGCCGGGAGAGACGCCGAGTTACCGGGATATCGTCCCATCGCGATGACGAAGACTCCTTGGGGGGATGCGGCGACGCTGCGGGAGCGGAAGCTGCGGCCGGGTCGCGGGACGGCACGGGACGAGGCCGAGCGCAACCAGCGCGAACGGCTCTTCGCGGCGATGGTGGCGACCGTGGCGGCGAAGGGCTACGAGGCGACCACGGTGGCCGATCTGGTCGGGCTCTCGGGGGTCTCGCGCAGCGCGTTCTATCGCCACTTCGAGGACAAGCAGGCCTGCTTTCTCGCCGCCATCGAAGCGATGGTGGGGCCGGCGCTCGAGACGTTGTCGGCCGGTCCGGAGAACGCGGGGGTCGACGGCGCCCGCGAGGCGTTCTCCTCGTTCATCGAGTTGATCGTCGACCAGCCGGCGGCGGCGAAGATGTGCATCGTCGAGGTCTACGCGGCAGGGCCCGAGGGAGCGGCGCTGATCGATCGGACGATGCGGCGGGTCGAGAAGGCGGCAAAGGTGCTGCTGGACCAGGTGCCCGACAAGAAGGGCATGCCGGAGGAAATCGCGCACGCGATAGTCGGCGGGGTCCAGAAGGTGATCCACAAGCGCCTCTACCGCGACCAGGTCGATCAGCTTCCGGGCCTGGTCGACCAGCTTTGGGACTGGATCTTCTGCTACCCGGTTCCCCCTGGGCCGCTGAAGGCGACGCGCCGGCGCAACGTCAAGGCGCTGCCGTTCGAGCAGCGCCAGGCGATCGCCAGCCCGCCCGAGCGGCTCCTCCGCGCCCTCGCCGCGGTGGTCGCCGAAAAGGGCTACCCCGACACCACCGTCGCCGACGTGGTCGAGAAGGCGGGGACCTCCCAGCGCACCTTCTACGAACACTTCAAGAACAAGGAGGACGCGATCGTCGCCGCCCTCGACAGCGGCTCCGCCCACATGCTCGCGGCGGCGCTGCCGGCCTTCCGCCGCGCTCCCGACTGGAAGCACGCGGTCCACGACACGATCGAAGCGATGTTCGCCTTCGGCGCCGAAGAGCCCGAGTACGCGCGGATGGGCGGGGTCGAGATGTACGCGGCGGGCAAGCGGGCGCTGGAGCAGCGGGAGACCGTCACCGAAGGCATGGAGGGCCTCCTCGCCCCCGGCTACGAGCTCAAACCCGACACCCCGCCGATCGCCGCCGAGGCGGTCGGCGGCGCCCTCTACTCACTGCTCTACGACCACGTCAACCGCAAAGGCCCCGAGACCCTCCCCCACATCGTCCCGGTTCTCGTCTACGTGACCCTCGCCCCGTTCCTCGACGCCGAGGACGCCTACGAGGTCTCGATCGGCTAGGCGGAGGGGGCTCGATTCGCGGCGCTGGCGGCCGTCCGAGGTGCGTCCCGGGCGCCTCATGGCGGTCCTGGCAGGCTGTGACCGCCATGAGGCGCCCGGGACGCGAGGGCCCTCTCGAGGGATGGGCAGGGGTCGGGAGGAGGTCGGACTGACGTGACACCCCGTACCGGGTGATGCCCGGGAGCCGACACGATGCGTGAGGAAGACGCCGGGGACGTCACACCCTCATGCGCTCCCGCGCCCCGGGAACGGGACCCGCGCACGCGCTCTCGACTTTTGGGCCCCCATAGGGGCCAAAAAGTCGAGAGCGCTCCCACGGGTCCCGAGGAATCCCCCGGGAAGCGTGACGTCCCCGGCATCTCCCTCACGGGACCCGGTCCCGTGAGGCTGCCCGGGCCGTGGCCGAGACGGCCGCGTCCCTTTCCCCCGGGCGCCGGCTTCCGGGGCCCCGGCCCTCCCGGTCCGCGCCCCCCGGACCGCCCCGGGACGCATGGCCCCGGGACCATGCCCCTGGGCCACCCGACTCCGGCGGCCTCTCTACACCCGGCGCAGCGCCAGCAGCACGATGTCGTCGCGGACCTCGCCGCCGCTGCGCGAGATCGCGTCGCCGCGCAGGCGGGCCGTCATCTCCTCCAGTGCCAGCGGCGCCAGGTATTCGGCCAGGCGCGCGAGCTCTTGGGGGTCGCGGTGCTCGAAGGGGGGGCCCGCCTCGAGCCAGCCGTCGGTGCAGAAGAGGAGGGTGTCGCCGGCGGCGAAGGGGGCGTCGTGGCGCTGCACCTTGGCGTCTTGGAGCGCCCCCAGCACGGTGCCGCCGCCGAGCAGGCGGGCGCCGCCCTTGCGCACGTGGACGGCGGGCGGGTGGCCGGCGCTCGCCGCGGCCAGGGTCCAGCCGCTCTCGCCCGCGTCGCGGCGCAGGCGCACCAGCAGCGCGGTGGCGAAGTCGTTCAGCCCGGTGCCCTCGAGCAGCAGCTCGTTGACCCGCGAGAGCACCTCCTCCGGCTCGTCGACCTCGCGGGTGAGGCCGCGCACCGCATGGCGCACCGCCACCGACACCCCGGCCGCCTCGGAGCCCTTGCCGGCGACGTCGCCGACCAGGATCCAGCAGCCGTCCTCGGTCGGCAGCACGTCGTAGAGGTCGCCGCCGATCTCGATCCCGCGCCCGGCCGCCTCGAAGACGACCGAGGACTCGAGCCCCTCGACCTTGGCCGGCCGCGGCGGCCGCAGCCCGCGCTGCAGGTTGCGGGCGATCGCGTCGCGCTCCTGGTAGAGGCGGGCGTTGTCGAGGGCCAGCGCGGCGCGGTCGCCGAGCTCGGCGAGGAACTCGAGGTCCTCGGGCTCGTAGCGGACATTCGCCTGCGCGTGGAGGAAGGAGAGCGCGCCGATCTGGCGCCCGCGCGCGAGCAGCCCGACCACCGCCGCCGATTCGTAGCCGGTGTCGTCGACGAAGGCCTGGTGCTCTTCGGTCTGGACGTAGGTCCTGGTCACCTCGGGGCGGCCCAGGTCGTGGAAGATCATCGGCTGGTCGGCGCGCAGCACCTGGGCGACCGGATGGGGCCCCTCGGGGTCGAGCGGCGCCTCGCGGCGGATCCGCTCCAGCCTCTCGGCCGCCCCGGGGATCGCCGAGGCGGCGACCGAGTCGCCGATCCGGCCGTCCTCGCGGATGAAGTCGATGATGCAGACCTCGGCCAGGTCGGGGACCGCTTTCTCGACGATGTTGGCCGCCGTCTCGGCGGGGTCGAGCGAGGCGTCGAGGTCACGGGTGGCGGCGATCAGGAAGTCGCGGGCGCGCCGCCGGCGCCGCTCGTCGGTGATGTCGCGGGCGACCACCGAGGCCCCGTAGAGGCCGCGCGCCGGGCTGCCGATCGGTGAGATCGTCAGCGCCACGTCGACCAGCGAGCCGTCCTTGCGCCGCCGCCGCGTCTCGTACGTCTCGAGCGTCTCGCCGCGGCGCACGGTGGCGAGGATCGTCTGCACCTCGTGTTTCAGCTCGTCCGGCATCAGGAAGGAGACGTGGCGGCCGATCGCCTCTTCGGCGCTGTAGCCGTAGAGCCGTTCGGCGGCCGGGTTCCAGGTGGTGACCACCCCCTCCAGGTCTTTCGAGAGCACCGCGTCCTGGGTCCCGGCGACCACCCGCTCCATGTGCGCGTGGCTGCGCTCGAGCTCCTGCCGGTGGCTGACGTCGCGGGCGAAGACGGTGGGCCCGCCGCCCGCCTCCGCCGCCCGCACGATCGTCAGCTCGACCCGGAACTCGGAGCCGTCGCCGCGCTGGGCGGGCATCTCGATCCGCCGCCCCAGCAGCTCCGCGGCCGGCGGCCGCTCGCCCGCCCCGCCGGCGAGGCAGTAGCGGACGCTCTCGCGCATCTCCGCCGGGACGATCAGCTCGACCAGGTCCCGTTCCACCGCGTCGGCCTTAACGACGCCGAAGAGCTCCTCGGCGGCGGCGCTGAACTCGACCACCCGCTCCTGGGCGTCGAGCACCAGCACCGCGTCGAGCACGGAGCTGACGAGTTTGGCCCGGGCGCGATCCCCGGCTCCCTCCTCGACCGGCTGCTGGACCGAGTTCACAGGCCAAAGCTAGCGCCCCTGGGCATTGGTAGCTTCGATTGGATGAAGAAGGCCAACATCGGCGCTCCCGAGTTCAGCTGGGACGAGTCCGACCCGCCGGGCTTCCGCGCCGGCATGGCGCGCCTCGGCAGCCTGCTGGGGGCCACGGAGACCGGGATCACGGTCTACGAGCTGCCCCCCGGGCAGGGGGTCTGCCCCTACCACTACGAGGTCGGCGAGGAGGAGTGGCTGCTGGTCCTCGACGGCGCCCCTACCCTGCGCACCCCCGACGGCGAGCAGCGGCTCCGGCGCTGGGACGTCGTCTGCTTCCCGCGCGGCCCGGAGGGCGCCCACGGGATCCGCAACGCGACCGAGGAGCCGGTTCGCGTGCTGATGTTCTCCTCCGTCGTCCTGCCCACCGCCACCGTCTATCCCGACTCCGACAAGATCGGGCTCTGGACCGGCGACCCCGAGACCGACGTCCTCGTCCGCCGCTCCGCCAAGGTCGACTACTACGACGGCGAGGCCTGAGCGATTAGTTTTCGCCGCCGCCCCGGTCCCTACCGCATGCCGACGAAATCCCAAGACAACCGCTGGCTCGCCCTCTACGTCCTCTGCGCGGGGATGCTGATGATCGTCCTCGACGGGACGATCGTGAACGTCGCCCTGCCCTCGATCCAGGAAGACCTGCACTTCTCGCAGGCGAACCTGGCCTGGGTGGTCAACGCCTACCTGATCCCCTTCGGCGGCCTGCTGCTGCTGGCGGGCCGGCTCGGCGACCTGCTCGGCCAGCGCCGCGTCTTCATCGTCGGGCTCGCCATCTTCACCGTCGCCTCGGCTCTCTGCGCCGCCTCGCCGGACCAGGGGATGCTGATCGGCGCCCGCTTCGTCCAGGGGATCGGCGGGGCGCTCGCCTCGGCGGTGATCCTGGCGATGATCGTGCGGATGTTCCAGGCCCCGAACGAGCAGGCGAAGGCGATCGGCGTCTACGGCTTCGTCGCCTCCGCCGGCGGCTCGATCGGCCTGCTGCTCGGCGGCGTCCTCACCCAGGCGATCTCCTGGCACTTCATCTTCGTCATCAACCTGCCGATCGGGGTGCTGGTCGGCTGGCTGGCGCTGCGCCTGGTCGATGACCCCGACGGCCTCGGCCTGGCGGAGGGCGCCGACTTCCCCGGCGCCGCCCTGGTGACCCTGGCGCTGATGCTCGGCGTCTTCACCATCCTGCAGATCACCGAATGGGGCTGGGTCGACGCCCGCACGATCGCCGGCCTCCTGATCTCGCTCGCCCTGCTGGTCGCCTTCCTGCGCCGCCAGGGCCGGATCGCCAACCCGCTGATGCCGCTGCGCCTGTTCAAGTCGCGCAACGTGGTCGGCGCCAACTCGGTGCAGGCGCTGCTGGTCGCGGGGATGTTCGGGATGTTCTTCCTCGGCGCCCTCTACCTGCAGAAGGTCCTCCACTACAGCGCGCTCGAGGTCGGGCTCGCCTTCCTGCCGACCACGGTGGTGATGGGCGGCCTCTCGCTCGGCTTCTCGGAAAAGCTGATCATGCGCTTCGGGCCGCGCAACATCCTCATCCCCGGCTTCGTCATGGTGACGATCGCCCTGCTGCTCTTCGCCCGCACCCCGGTCGACGGCAGCTACCTCACCGACCTGCTGCCGCCGTTCCTGCTGATCGCGGTCGGGATCGGGACCTCCTTCCCGGGAATCATGACCCTGGCGATGTCGGGGGCGACGCCGCAGGACGCCGGGCTCGCCTCGGGCCTCGTCAACACCTCGATGCAGGTCGGCGGCGCGGTCGGGCTGGCGGTGCTGGCGACGCTCTCGACCGAGCGCACCGAAAACCTCGAGGCGGCGGGCCACTCGGCCGCCGCGGCGCTGACCTCCGGCTACCACCTCGCCTACCTGGTCGGCGCCGGGCTGGCGTTCGCCTCGGTGCTGATCGCGATCTTCGTGCTGCGGCCGACGCCCGCCCCGGCGCACGGCCCCGACGCCGACGGCCAGGCCGAGGGCGCCCCGGCCCCGGCCGAGGGCTGAACGCTCAGCTCCATCCCCGGCATTTACGTCCGCGGATCGCGCCGCCGGCTAATCCCGCGGCCGCTCGCGGCCGATGCCTCCGGTGAGGTGTCGACGCTTACCGAGCAGATCAGCCAGGCCCGCGCGGCCTTCGCCGAAGCCCCCGACGAGCGGGCCCGCATGGGCCGCATCTCCGGCGTCCTCTGGATGGCCGCGGCGACGGTAGGCATCGTCGACGTCTTCCTGCCCGGCGCCCAGCACGGTCCCACCCCGCTGGTGCTGGTGGTCGGCATGGCGATCTTCCTCTACGGGCTCGCCAGTGCCACCGGCTGGATCGCCTGGGAGCGCGCCTCGATCAACGCCCTGGCGCTGGGGATGGTGGTGACGATCCCGGTCGCCGGCTTCGCCATCTACCTGACCGGCGGCTCGCTCTCCTACATCGAACCGCTGCTGGTCTGCTCGCTCCTCTACGCCGCCTTCTTCTTCCCCGAGCGCTGGGCCTGGCCGCTGGCGATCGAGCTGATCCTGGTCGCCGGGGCGCCGCTGCTCTACGACCCCGAGGCGATCGACAACGCCTTCCTGCCCCGCTACCTCGGCCTCGCGGTCGGCTTCCTCGCCGCCACCTGGGTGATGACCGGGCTGAAGAAGCGGCTGGTCGCCGCCGAGGTGCGCCAGCGCGACATCGCCAACCGCGACCCGCTGACCGGGATCGGCAACCGCCGCTACTTCGACGCGACGATGGAGGCCGAGCTGGCGAAGCGGACCCGCCCGTTCGGCCGGCGCGGGCTCGACACCAGCCCGCTGGCGCTGCTGATCCTCGACCTCGACGACTTCAAGGGCGTCAACGACCGCCACGGCCACCAGGTCGGCGACGCGGTCCTGCAGGCGGCGGCCTCGCGCGCCCTCGCGGTGCTGCGCTCGACCGACACCCTGGCCCGGATCGGCGGCGACGAGTTCGCGATCGTCGCCCCCGGGGCCCGCGGCCACAACGCCGCGGCGCTGGCCGAGGCGGTGCGCCACGCGGTGGCCGCCGAGGACCTCGACGCCGACCTGCCGTCGCCGAGCACCTCGGTCGGCTGGGCGGTCTTCCCCGACGACGGGCAGGACTTCGAGACGCTGATGCGCTCGGCCGACCACCGGATGCTGCGGATCAAGCGCAACGAGGCCGCGGCGATCTAGCCTCCCCACCGACCGGTCGGTCGACTGACCGTGGCCCGGCCGGGTAGGAGAATCTGGTCGCGATGGACGCAGACCTCGATATCGAGTCCAGGTACGACGAGGACGCGGCGCTGTCGATCGGCGACGTGGTCGCCGCTACCGGGGTCGGCGAGGCCACCCTGCGCGCCTGGGAGCGCCGCTTCGGCTTCCCCGCGCCGCGCCGCGAGCCCTCCGGCCACCGCCGCTACAGCCGCATCGACGTCGAACGGATCCGCGCGGTGATGCGGGAGCGGGGCCGCGGCCTCTCGCTCGGGGTGGCGATCGACCGGGTGACCGCCGAGCCGAGCAGCCCGGCCTCGCTCTTCGCGCCGCTGCGCGAGCGTCGCCCCGACCTCCTGCCGGTGTCGATCCGCAAGCCGCAGATGCTCCACCTCTCGCGCGCGGTCGAGGAGGAGAGCGCGGCGCGGGCCGAGCGGGCGCTGACGATCGGCGCCTTCCAGCGGCCGGAGTTCTACCGGGCGAGCGAGCGGCGCTGGCGGCGGCTCGCCCGCGGCGCCGGGCTGACCTTCGTGCTCGCCTCCTTCGCCGCCGCCCGGACGCCGGCCGACGGCCCGGTCGAGGTGCCGATCGGGGGCTCCGAGCCGATCGCCGACGAGTGGGCGGTGATCTGCCTCGCCCCCGGCTACTCGGCCTGCCTGATCGGCTGGGAGACGGTGGCCACCGCCGGCCTGCCCGACGAGCAGCGCGCCTTCGACGCCCTGCTCTCGGTCGAGCCCGCCGTGGTCCGCGAGGTGGCGGGCGCCGCGGTGGCGATCGCCGCCGCGAGCGAACCGGAGGTCGGCGAGCGGGCACGCGCCTACCTCGACCGCATCCCCGACTCCGGCCGGCGCTCGCAGCTGCGCCTCGCCGGCGCGATCACCGCCCGCGCCTTCGCCCGGATGCCGTAGGCGTCAGCCGCCGAGCGAGGCCGACTCGAGCACGCCGAGCAGCTGGGTCACCCGGCAGACCAGCAGGCGCTCCTCGTCGACCTCGACCCAGACCCCGGCGCTGGCCGGGAAGACGACGTGGTCGCCGACCTCGACCGGCATCTCGACCCCGGCCCCGGCCCACCAGTCGAGCCCCGGCCCCACCGCGAGCACGATCCCCTGTTCGGGCGGCGGCTCGTGGGTCCCGGGCGGGACGACCAGGCCGGAGCGCCGCACCCGGTCGGAGTCGAGCTCCTTGATCACGATCTGGTCGAAGAGCGGCCGCAGCTGGTGGCGGACCGACTCGATCGGGTCTGGTACCCGCGAAGAGGCCATCGGTGGATTCTGACGGAACTCGGCCCGCCGCCGCCGGCCATCCCCTAGTTTTCGCCGCATGACGACTTCGTCCCGGGCGCGCGAGGCGCGGCGCCGGCTCGGCATGGCGACCCTCGCGCTCGGCGCGCTCGGCGTCGTCTTCGGCGACATCGGCACCAGCCCGCTGTACTCGCTGCAGACCCTCTTCTCCGCCGACCACGGGGCGGTGAAGCCGACCGAAGCCGACGTCTTCGGGGTGATCTCGCTGGTCTTCTGGACGATCACGCTGATCGTCTCGGTCGAGTTCGTCCTCTTCATCATGCGCGCCGACAACGAAGGGGAGGGCGGCATCCTCGCCCTGATTGCGAAGATCGAAAGCACCAGGCTCGACAGCGCGCGGGTGAAGTTCGGGCTGATCGCGATCGGCATGTTCGGCGTCGCCCTCTTCTACGGCGACGGGATGATCACCCCGGCGATCTCGGTCCTCTCCGCGGTCGAAGGGGTGAAGGTGGTCGAGCCGAGCGTCCACGACCTGGTGGTGCCGGTGACGATCGCGGTGATCGTCGTCCTCTTCGCCGTGCAGCGCTTCGGCACCCACCGGATCGGCCGCGTCTTCGGCCCGCTGATGCTGTCCTGGTTCGTCGTCATCGCGGGCGCCGGGCTGGGTCGCGTCGTCGCCCACCCGGAGATCGTCAAGGCGCTCCTGCCCAGCTACGGGGTCGAGTTCTTCGGCCGCCACTTCGGCACCGCCTTCATCTCGCTCGGCGCGGTGGTGCTGACGATCACCGGCGCCGAGGCGCTCTACGCCGACATGGGCCACTTCGGCCGGCCGCCGATCTCGCGCGCCTGGTTCGCCGTCGTCTTCCCGGCGCTGACCCTCAACTACATGGGCCAGGGGTCCTTGATCGTCAGCGACCCGAGCGCGATCTCCAACCCCTTCTTCCTGCTGATCCCGCACTGGGGCCGGGTGCCGATGGTGGTGCTGGCGACGGTGGCCACGGTGATCGCCTCGCAGGCGGTGATCTCCGGCGCCTTCTCGGTGACCAAGCAGGCGATCCAGCTCGGCTTCCTGCCGCGCCTGCAGATCCGCCACACCTCGGCCGCCGAGATCGGCCAGGTCTACCTGCCCGCGGTCAACTGGTTCCTGCTGGTCACGGTGGTGGGGCTGGTGATCGGCTTCGGCTCCTCGACCGCGCTCGGCTCCGCCTACGGGATCGCGGTCACCTGCACGATCACCGCCGACACCCTGCTCTTCCTGGTGATCGCCAAGGCGCTGTGGCGGAAACCGGGCTGGCTGGTGGCGATCGGCGCCGCCGTCTTCTTCACCATCGACCTCGCCTTCCTCGCCGCCAACCTGACCAAGACCGAGCACGGCGGCTGGTTCCCGCTCTCGGTAGGGGCGATCCTCTTCGTCGTGCTCAGCACCTGGCGGCGCGGGACCCGGGAAATCCGCGACTCGCGGATCGAGGCGGAGGGCTCGCTGCGCTCGTTCGTCGACGAGCTGCACGCCGCCGACCCGCCCACGCCGCGGGTGCCGGGGACGGCCGTCTACCTGAACGCCCGCCCGCAGACGACGCCGCTCGCCCTGCGTGCCAGCCTCGAACACTCCCACGCCCTGCACGAGTCGATAGTGATCATCTCGATCGAAACCACCCGCACGCCCTACGTCGATGAGGAGGACCACCTGGTGGTCGACCACCTCGGCTACGAGGACGACGGGATCTCCCACCTGACCGTCAAGGTCGGCTTCCAGGAAGCGATCAAAGTGCCCCGCCTCTTCGCCCTCGCCTGCACCCGCGGGCTGGAGGGCGACGCGCGCGAGGAGGACGCCGTCTACATCCTCTCCGAGGTGACGATCCGTCCCACCGCCGGTCCCGGGATGAGGGCCTGGCGCAAGCGCCTCTACGTCGCCCTCGCCCGCAACGCGGTCGGCGCGGCCGACTACTTCCACCTCCCCGCCGAGCGCACGGTGACGATCGGCTCGGCGATCGACCTCTAGCCCGACCGCCCCGGGCGGCGGGGCTCAGCGCTCGCCGTGCGCCTCCCGGGCGAGCCAGTCCCACGCTTCCCGGCCGGCGATCCGGCTCTCGTAGTCGGGCCGGACCATGTCGAAGGCGTCGGCGCCGAAGAAGCAGCGCAGCGGCGCCTCCTCGCCGTCGACCAGCTTCGCGATCGCCGGCCCGGCCCGCTAGCCTCGCGCCGCCGGCCAGTACGCGGACACCCGCGCCGCCGCCTCCTCGCCGACCGCGGTCCGCGGCGCGTCCACCGACCCGCCCGCGCCGGCGAGGGCCCGCATCGTCGCCTCGACCGACCCGGCCAGCGCCGCCGGCGCGTAGCCGCCCTCCAGCACCGCCCCGACCGGGATCCCGAGCCGGCTCGCCAGCTCCCGCACCTCGACCGTCATCTGGCCGAAGTCCTCGCTGGTCAGCGCCAGCCCGGCGAGCGGGTCGTCGCGGTGGGCGTCGTATCCGGCCGAGACGAGGATCAGGTCGGGCGCGAATTCGGTGGCCACCGGCCCGACCACCCGGTCGAGCAGCGAGAGGAAGACGTCGCGGCCCGAGCCTTCCGGCACCGGCAGGTTGATCGTGAACCCGCTTCCGGCACCGGTCCCGACGTCCTCCGGCAGCCCGCTCCCCGGCCAGATCCGCTCCTGGTGGATCGAGATCGGGAGGACGTCGTCACGCCCTTCGAAGATCGCTTCGGTGCCGTTGCCGTGGTGGACGTCCCAATCGAGGATCAGCACCCGGGCGGCACCGAGCTCGGCGACCGCCAGCGCCGCCGCGACGGCGATCGAGTCGAAGAGGCAGAAGCCCATCGCCCGCTCCGCTTCGGCGTGGTGCCCGGGCGGCCGCGCCGCGCTGAAGCCGGCCGCGGCCTCGCCCGCGAGCAGCGCCCGGGCCATCGCCGCGGCGCCCCCGGCGGCGTGCGCCGCGGCGCCGTAGGACCGCGGGCCGGCGTAGGTCTCGACGTCGATCGCCCCGCCGCCGGCCTCGCTCAGGGCGCGGATCGCGGCGACGTGACGCGGCGTGTGGACCAGCTCCAGCTCGGCCGCGCTTGCCGCCGGCGCGGGCCGGCGCTCCCAGCCGAGCCAGTCCTCGGCCGCCAGCCGGCGCTCGATCGCGACCAGGCGCGGCGGCGACTCCGGATGCCCGGGCATCAGGTCGCGGGGGTCGTGGTCGAGGCTCGAGGGGTCGCTGAAGTAGAGCAACCGGAGAAAGCTTGAGCGGTCGCCCGCCGCGCGTCAAGCCTCGCCGCCGGCGAGAAGCGCCGCGCGGCGGGTCAGGTAGCGCCGCTCGGGCAGGCTCGCGGTCAGCTCGGCGGCGCGGCTGTACTCGGCGTGGGCGCCCCGCCCGTCGCCCGCCAGCTCGAGCAGGTGGGCGCGGACCGCGTGCAGGCGGTGGTGTCCCGCCAGCCGCGGCTCGACCTCGGCGAGCAGCACCAGCCCCGCGTCGGGACCCTCCGCCATCGCCGTGGCGACGGCCCGGTTGAGCGCCACCATCGGCCCCGGGGACACCTGTTCGAGCAGCCCGTAGAGGGCCAGGATCTCGCCCCAGTCGGTGTCCTCGGGGCGTCGCGCCCGGTCGTGGGCGAGGGCGATCGCGGCCTGCAGCTGGTAGGGGCCGACGGCTCCCTTGGCGATCTCCTCGGCGAGGATCCGGCCGCCCTCGGCGATCGCCCCGGCGTCCCAGAGCGAGCGGTCCTGCCGGTCGAGCGGGACCAGTTCGCCGCGCCCGTCGGTGCGGGCGGGCCGCCGCGCGTCGGTCAGCAGCATCAGCGCCAGCAAGCCGCCGACCTCGGGCTCGGGAAGCGCCAGGCGGGCGATCCGGGTCAGCCGGATCGCCTCGCCGGAGAGCTCGGTGCGGGCGAGCTCGGGGCCTTCGCTCGCCGCGTAGCCCTCGTTGAAGATCAGGTAGAGGACGCCGAGGGCGGCGCGCAGGCGCTCCGCCCGTTCCTCCGGCGCCGGCAGCCCGAACGGCTCCGCGGCCGCGGCGACGGTCTTCTTCGCCCGGGCGATCCGCCGGCCCATCGTGGTCTCGGGGACGAGGAAGGCGGCGGCGATCTCGGCGGTGGTGAGGCCGCCGACGGCGCGCAGCGTGAGGGCGATCGCCGAGGGCGGGGAGAGCTCCGGGCGGCAGCACATGAAGATCAGCGCCAGGGTGTCGTCGGCCGCGGCGCCCGGCCCGGGCCGCGGCTCGCCCGCGAGCCGCTCCTCCCGCGCCCGCCGCGCGGAATCGGCGCGGATCCTGTCAGTCATCCGTCGCGAAGCGACCGCGACCAGCCACCCGACCGGGCTCTCCGGGGTGCCCTCGGCCGGCCACTGGCGAGTCGCGTCGATCATCGCCTCCTGGACCGCGTCCTCGGAATCGGCGAAGTCGCCGAACCGCCTCACCACGGCGGCGAGGACCCGCGGCGCGGCCTCGCGCAGCAGGTCCTCGACGTCGCGGCGCGCTCGCCGGGCGGCGGTCACGCTCAGCGCTCGATCGGCCCCATCACCTCACGCACCTCGATCTGCTGGCGCAGCGGCACGCCGTCCGGGCCGGGACCCTCGGAGGACCGCGCGGCGATCTCGATCGCCCGCTCCTCCGATTCCACGTCGACCATCCGCCAGCCCGCCAGCAGCTCCTTCGACTCGGCGAAGGGCCCGTCGGTGACGGCCGGGGCGCCGTCGGTGGCGAGCACGATCTTCGCCCGCTCGGGCCCGGTCAGCCCCTGCGCCTCGACCAGCTCGCCCCGCTCGCGCAGCTCCGCGTTCAGGTCGAGCTGGAAGTCGATGTGGGCCTGGACGTCCTCCGGCTTCCACTCGGTCATCGGCGGCACGTCGCCCTCGACCCGGCCGTAGTGCTGCAGCAGCATGAACTTCATCCCGAGACCTCCTCGTTCGCGGCGCCTTCGTGATCGGCGCCTTCGGGGGTGTGTCGGAGCCGGCCGCGCAAATGCGACATCGCCGGCGCCGCAGGTCGAAATCCGCGCCCCTCACCGGTCACCTTCGGCCTCCCACTCTCGCTCCATCTCCGCCGCCAGCTCGGGGTGCGCATACGGGCCGGGCTGCCGCAGCCTGTCGATCACCTGGCGCCGGCTCCGGTCGTCCTTGTCCTGGCTCAGCTTCCGCTTGCAGACGAAACGGCCTACCGGGATCCGCAGGCCGACCGTCCCCTTGGAGATCTCGCGGCCCCATTCCTGGTCCAGGTAGAGCGGCTCGGCCACCGCCCGCTCGAAGCGCTCGACCAGCCGCGTCAGCGTCGCCAGGTTCTCCTCCGGCCCGAGCACCTCGGGCACCCCGTATAGATGGGCGACGCTGAAGTTCCAGGTCGGCGCCCGGGTCGCCCCGGGCCCGTACCAGCTCGGCGACACGTAGCCGTGCCGGCCCTGGACGATCACCATCACCTCGCGGTCGCCGAACCCGTGGACCTCCTCGTCGGGCCGGCCGACGTGGGTCAGCAGCTCCAATCCGTCGGCGTCCTCGTCGAGCAGGACCGGGTAGTGGGAGGCGACCGGTCCCTCCTCACCGGAGCTGACGATCGTCGCCCACGGGTTCTCGCGGACGAGGTCGCGGACGACCGCGGCATCGGTGACCGCGTGGGCAGGGTTGTGGCGCATCCGCCGATTGTGGCTGATGCGAGGCCGGCCCCCAGGCGAGGCCGGCCCCTCGAAGCCTCGGTATCAGGACGACTTCGCGAGCGAAGCCGACGGAGCGACGTGCGTGATCTCGATCTTCATGTCCCTGCTCACCCCCTCCCGGTGCTGGTAGATCCCTGGCTGTCACTCCGCTGTGACCAGTTGCACCGCTAGAACGGATTCCAGCAGTACACGACGTTCCAGCAAACACCGCTGGAATTGGTCAGGACTTGCTCTACGATCGAACGAGCTATCCCGCTTCAAAGAAGGAGACCATCCGCATGCCCCCCGCCAAAGCCGCCACCGCGCCAGTGGAGACGACGCTCGCCGCGATCGTCGCCCATCCGACCCGTGCACGGGCCTTCACGATCCTCAACGATCGGACGGCGAGCCCGGTCGAAATCGCCCAGGAGATCGGCAAAGACGTGGGGCACGTGGGCTACCACGTGCGCAAACTGCTGCAGCTGGGCCTGATCGAGCTGGTCGACGAGCGGCCGGTCCGCGGCGCGGTCGAGCACTTCTATCGCGCGGTTGAAAGGGCGGTGGTCAGCGAGGAGGAATTCGCCGCCCTGAGCATCCCCGAGCGCGAAAGCTTCACCCGCTACATCATGCAGCGGCTGGTCGCCGACGTCGCCCGCTCCATGGACCAGGAGATCTTCGCCGCGCGGCCGAACGCGATCATCGCGCGGACGCCGATGGTGGTCGACGAGGAGGGCTTCCAGGAAATGAGCGAGCTGCACACCGAGCTGTTCGATCGGACCCTGGAGATCCAGGCGCGCAGCGCCGAACGGATGACGCGTTCCCGCGAGGACGGCATCTCGACCATCTCCGCCTCCCTGTTCTTCGAGGTCCCCGAGCGCAAGCGCCCCGTCGAGTGATCCGGAGCGCTTGGCGGCGCCACGGGACATTCATCCGTCTATGAATCTCCCCGCCCACGGTAAGAGCCGCTTACCATTTGTCGTCGCATGTTGATCGAGGATCGTTCGACCGAGCAGGACCTCCCGCCGGACGCTCCGCGGCGCTGGCCGAAGCGGCTGCTCGTGGGCGGCGTCATGGTCGTGCTGGTGGGCGCGATCGCCGCCTTCGTCGCCGCCGCCTTCGCGCTCTCCGGGGCCAGCATCGAAGAAGACGGCTCCTCGCTCGGCAAGGTCAGCACCGACGCCTTCGGCGGCAGCGTCGAAAGCGTCAAGGCGACCGCGGTGAAGAGCGGCGCCGACGTCCCGGTGAAGATGGAGGGCGACCGCATCGTCCCGACCGCGAAGCTCCACCCGGGCGAGGAAGTGGCGGTCGAAGTGAAGGTGAAGCGGCCGAGCGTGATCGGCACGCTCGCCGGCGGCGAGAAGACCCTGAACGGCACCGTCACGGCGCCGGTGGCGAAGCTGGCGGCGCGCTGGCTGAGCGTCAAGGAAGGGAAGAACCCGCGCCTCCACTTCAACCGCCCGATCAGCGAGATCGTCTACGGCCAGGAAGGCGAGATGAAGCACCGCCGCTTCGACCGGCCGCGCAGCTCGGTCGCCCTCGGCAAGCAGCCGCCCGCCGGCCAGATGCGGGTCTCCTGGGCGGCGCTCTCCTGGGAGCACCCCGGCAAGGCCAAGACCGTCACCTGGTTCCCGGCGACGGGCACGCCCACCGTCGCCGCCACCCCGACCGCGGGGACGACGATCTCCGCCTCGACCCCGGTCGAAATCACCTTCTCGGAACCGGTGCGGAAGATCCTCGGCGCCGAAGAGCCGAAGCTCTCGCCGGAAGTCGAGGGCAAGTGGTCGCAGCCGAGCCCGCACACGCTGCGCTTCCAGCCCGCCGGCTTCGGCGCGCCCCTGGCCACCCACCTGAAGGTCGAGCTGCCCGAAGAAGTCGAAGTCGTCCAGGCCGACGGCACCACCAAGAACGCCTCCGAGATCTCCTGGGAAGTCCCGGCGGGGTCGGAACTGCGCCTGCAGCAGCTGCTCGCCGGCCTCGGCTACCTGCCCTACAAGTGGAACGGCGAAGAAGTCGCGAAGACGCCGGAAGCCCAGGTCGCCGCCGCCACCACCGAGACGCCGAAGGGCCACTTCTCGCCGCGCTGGCACCACACCCCGCAGGGCCTGAAGGAACTCTGGACCCCGGGTAAGGCCAACGTCCTGGTCGAAGGCGCGCTGATGTCCTTCGAGGAACGGAACGGCCTCGAAGTCGACGGCGTCGCCGGCCCGGTCGTCTGGGAAGCGCTGATGAAGGCGACCATCGCGGGCGAAAAGAAACCGACCAAGGGGGCGAGCAACGGCTTCACCTGGGTCTCCGTCAGCGAGGCGCTGCCGGAGACGGTGACCGTCTGGCACAACGGCAAGACCGTGCTCTCCGGGCTCTCGGCCAACACCGGCATCCCCGGCGCCGAAACCGAGCTCGGCACCCACAACGTCTACCTGCGCTTCGAAGAAACGACGATGAGCGGGGAAAACCCGGACGGCTCCCACTACGAAGACCCGGGGATCAAATGGGTCTCCTACTTCTACGGCGGCGACGCCCTCCACGCCTTCGACCGCGCCTCCTACGGCAGCCCGCAGAGCCTCGGCTGCGTCGAGATGCCGCTCGAAGATGCCGAATCGGTCTATCCCTACACGCCGATCGGCACCCCGGTGACCGTCAACCCGGCCTGATCGGGGGGTCGATCCGTCACATTGCGGGTTCGCCCGTGGCCCTTCGCGGTACTGGAGGGACGATGCCGCGAACCACGAGAAAGGATCGATTTCCATGACCACTTCGATCGCGGCCGCCGCCGGCACCTTCAAGCTCGGCGGCGACCTCGAGGTCAACCGACTGGGCTACGGCACGATGCAGCTGACCGGCGAGGGCGTCTGGGGGGAGCCCGAGGATCGCGACGAAGCCGTCGCCGTCCTGCGCCGCGCGGTCGAGGCCGGCGTCAACTTCATCGATACCGCCGACTCCTACGGCCCCGAGGTCGCCGAGGACCTGATCCACGAGGCCCTCCACCCCTACGGCGAGGACCTGGTGATCGCGACCAAGGCGGGGCTCACCCGGGCCGGGCCGGGGGACTGGCGGCCGGTCGGCCGACCCGAGTACCTGCGCCAGCAGTGCGAGATGAGCCTGCGCCGGCTGGGGCTGGAGACGATCGACCTCTTCCAGCTCCACCGGATCGACGCGAAGGTGCCGCCGGCCGAGCAGGTGGGGGAGCTCGCCCAGCTGCGGGAGGAGGGGAAGGTCCGCCACATCGGCCTCTCCGAGGTCGACGTGGCGCAGCTGGAAGAGGCCCGGCAGCACGCCCCGATCGTCAGCGTCCAGAACCTCTTCAACCTGACCGCGCGCGATGCCGAGCCGCTGCTCGACCACTGCGAGGAGCAGGGGATCGGCTTCATCCCCTGGTTCCCGCTGGCGACCGGCAAACTGGTCGAGAAGGGCGGGCCGCTCGCCGAGATCGCTGCCGACACCGGCGCCGAGCCCTCGCAGCTGGCGCTCGCCTGGCTCCTGCGGCGCTCGCCGGTGATGCTGCCGATCCCCGGCACCTCCTCGGTGGCCCACCTGGAGCAGAACCTCGGCGCGGCCGACCTGGAGCTGACCGACGAGCAGTTCGAGGCGCTGGAGGGACTCGCCTGACGGCGGCGATCAGGGCAGGGTGGCCTTGAAGCAGTAGGTCCGGTAGGGGAAGTCGAACTCGGTCCCCAGGTGGGGGTCCGATTCGACCAGCCCGCGGATGCCGTCGAGGATCTGCTTGCGCCGCCGCGGCGTCGCGGTGATGACGTAGCTGCGCGAGGCCGCCATCTCGACCAGCAGCTCGACGTCCATCGGCCGTTCCCAGTCGGTGACGAAGGCCTCGGTCGGCCCGAACGGCGGCCCGATCTCGATCCCCTCCATCTCGATCAGCTCGGCGTCGCCGGCGCCCATCACCTTGCCCAGGCGCGCCACCCAGTCGACCCGTTCGTCGCGCCGGTTCCAGATCAGCGCCAGCGTGCCGCCGGGCCGCAGCACCCGCGCCGCCTCGGCGGTGGCCCGCTCGGGGTCGACCCAGTGCCACGCCTGGGCGACCGTGATCGCGTCGACGCTGTCGTCGTCCAGCGGGATCGTCTCGGCGGTGCCGTCGAGGACCCGCGCCTCGGGCGCCGTCCAGGCGAGGGTGGTGCGCATCTCGGCCAGCGGCTCGACCGCGATCGCCTCCAGGCCCCGCGCGACCAGCGCGCGGGTCAGCTTGCCGGTCCCGGCGCCGAGGTCGAGCACCGTCCGCGCCCCCTCCGGCAGCAGCCAGTCGATCGCCGCCTCGGGGTAGAGCGGCCGCGCCCGCTCGTAGACGTCGGCCGCCACCCCGAACGACCGCGCCCGCCGGGCCTTGTCCGCGTGCTCTCCCGAAGGCACGTCCCGATCCTATGCCCGCGCCGCGGCGGCGGCGTCGGCGATCGCCGCGACCGCCTGGCGCAGCTCGCGGATCGAGGGGAGGCCGTAGCCGAGGACGAGGGCGGGCGGGCCGGGGTGGGAGCGGGTGAAGTCGGCGAGGCCCTGGACGCGGACGCCGGCCGCCGCGGCGCCCTCTACCACCGCCCGCTCCGCCACCCCCGGCGGCAGCTCGAGCAGCAGGTGGAGCCCGGCCTCGATGCCGCGCACGCGGGCGTCGGGCAGCTGCGCCGCCAGCGCCGCCAGCAGGGCGGCGCGCTTCTCGCGGTTGTGGGCGCGGGCGGCGCGGACGTGGCGGTCGAAGGCCCCGCTCGCGATCAGGTCGGCGAGGGCCAGCTCGTCGAGGCGGGGCCCGCCGCCGTCGAAGGCGGCGCGGGCGAGCGTCGCCGCGGCCACCGCGTCGGCGGGGAGGCAGAGCCAGGCGAGGCGCAGCGCCGGGGCCAGCGTCTTGGAGACCGATCCGGCGAGCACCACCACGTCGGGGGCGAGGCCCTGCAGGGTCCCGGCCGGGCCGCGGCGGTCGTAGCGCAGCTCGGCGTCGTAGTCGTCCTCGAGCACCAGGGCGCCGCGCCGGCGCGCCCACTCGACCAGCGCCAGCCGCCGCTCCGCCGCCAGCACCGCGCCGACCGGCAGCGAGTGGGCCGGGGTGACGACCACGGCGTCGGGATCGGCGGCGGCGAGCGCCTCGACGTCGATGCCGTCGTCGTCGACCGGGACCGGCACCAGCTCGAGCCCTTCGGCCTCGATCGTCCAGGCCGCCACCGGGTAGCCGGGGTCCTCGATCGCCACCCGCCGCGCCCCGCGCCCGCGGACCAGCCGGCAGAACACGCGGAGCCCCTGCTGGTAGCCGGCGGTGACCAGGATCGAGTCCGGCTCGGCGGCCGCCGCCCGCACCCGCCCGAGGTGCTCGGCGAGCGCGTCGCGCAGCTCCGCCGCGCCGCCGAACTCGCCGTAGCCGAGCCGCGCGTCGGGCAGCTCGGCCAGCGCCCGGCGCAGCGCCCGGCCCCAGGCGCGGCGGGGGAAGAGCGAGAGGTCGGGGGCGCCGGGGAAGAGGTCGATCGCGCCGTCCGGCGCAGGGGCCGGGGCGGCGGGCTCCGCCTCCCGCGCCGCCGCGGTCGCCGGCGCCACCCGGGTCCCCGAGCCGCGCACCGCGACCAGGTAGCCCTCGGCGGTCAGCTGTTCGTAGGCCTCGACCACGAGCCGGCGGGAGACGCCCAGCTCGATCGCCAGCGCCCGCGAGGACGGCAGCCGCACGCCGGGGCGCAGTCGGCCGGAGCGGACCGAGCCGCGCAGCCCCGCCTCGAGCTGGGCCCGCCGCGGCGCCGTCGGGTCCCAGCCCGGCAGCAGCAGCTCCGGCGAGGCGGGCAAAGTGGTACCCGGTACGGCCATCTGATTGGACCTTATCGCCACACCACATTCGCGTTAGCCTGGCCGCGCAAACGCCAGAGCTATGAGCCGGGAGGGCGCATGGAACCGAGAATCGAGCCACGCAGAGGACCGTTCGCCGACGTCGTCGCCTTCGGCGCCCGCAAGACCTATGGCCGCGACCTCGTCTCGGCGCGCGTCCTCGCCCGCCATCCGCGCCTGATGTTCGGCTGGATGCGCTCCAACCGCATCGCCGAACGCACCCCGCACGTCCCCAAGCAGCTCGCCGAGCTGGCCGTGCTGCGGGCGGCGACGCTGGTCGGCTGCGAGTTCTGCATCGACATCGGCTCCGAGTTCGCCCGCCGCACCGGCCTCGCCGACGAGCAGCTGCTCGCCCTCCACGACGCCCACTCCGCCGGGCTCTTCGACGACGACCAGCTGCTGGTCATCGACCTCGCGGGCGCGATGACCGCCACCCCCGGGGCGGTCGAGGACGAGCTGATGGATCGCGTCCAGGCCCGCCTCGGCGCCAAGGGCACGATGGAGCTGGTCCAGCTGATCGCCTGGGAGAACGCCCGCGCCCGCATGAACATCGCCCTCGGCCTCGGCGCCGAGGGATTCTCCGAGGGGAAGGCCTGCGCCCGTCCCTACGCGCCGGCCGAGGTCGGTTCGGCGCCGGTCCCGGCGGCGTAGGGCGACGGCTACCGGCGGCGCAGGAAGGCGGTGATCGCCGCCGCCATCGACTTCGCCGCCAGCCGTTGGAAGGAGGGCTTGACCAGGCGGGCGGCGTCGGTCGCGTTGCGCATGTTCACGCACTCGATCAGGACCTTGGGGACCGTGGTCAGGTTGAGGCCGGCGAGGTTGTCGCGGGGGGCGAAGCCGGCGGTGCCGTCGTAGTCGGAGACCGGGATGCCGGTCAGCTTCGTGTAGCGCTTCAGCAGGATCCGGCCGAAGCGCTTCGAGGCGGCGATCACGTGGTCGTTGGGACCGTCGGGGACCGGGGTGAGGATGGCGACGCCGCGGCCGCCGGGCGGGCCGCCGTCGGCGTGGATGTCGATCGCGACGTCGGCGCCGGCCTTGTCGAGGATGCGGGCGCGGCGGTCGATGCAGGGGCCGACGCCGTGGTTGGTGCGCCGGGTCATCACCACCTTCGCGCCCTCCGCGATCAGGTCCGCGCGCAGGTAGCTCGCCACCTCGAAGTTGAAGCGGGCCTCGGTGTAGCCGCCGTCGGTCTCCGTCCCGGTGGTGTCGCAGGCCTCCATCTCGCGCCCGTTCCAGACCGGCCGGTCGATGAAGCCCGGGTCGCCGAAGTTGCCGCCGTTGTGGCCCGGGTCGATCCCCACCACCTTGCCCGCCAGCGGCCGCGCGCCGGCCGCGGCGGCGGTCGCCTGCGCCCGCCCGGCGGGCGGGTGGGGCGCCGCGAGGCTGAGCGCGGCGAGCAGCGCGGCGAGGGCGTGGGTGCCGATCACGGCGGTCAATCTAGCCGTGTGCAAGGCTCGGGGTGTGCAGCGGATCGTCCTGCTCGACGACTACCAAGGCATCGCCCTCGACTACGGCGGCTGGGATCGGGTCCCGGAGGAGTGGCAGATAGTCGCGCTCGAGCGGCACATCGACGATCCCGAGGAGTTGGTCCAGGCGCTCGCGGAGGCCGAGATCGTGGTCGCGATGCGCGAGCGCACCGCCTTCCCGGCGGCGATCCTCGACCGCCTGCCGGAGCTGCGGCTGCTGGTCACCACCGGGGCCGCCAACGTCGCCATCGACGTCGCCGCCGCGCGCCGCAACGGGGTGGTCGTCTGCGGCACCGGGATCAAGGCCGCGCCGACGGCGGAGCTGACCTGGGGCCTGATCCTCGCGCTGCTGCGGCAGATCCCCGCCGAGGACGCGGCGATGCGGCAGGGCGGCTGGCAGAACACGATCGGCGGGGACCTCGAGGGATCGACCCTCGGCCTGCTCGGCTTCGGCCGGCTCGGCAGGCGGGTGGCCGGGATCGGCCAGGCCTTCGGCATGGAGGTGCTGGCCTGGAGCCAGAACCTCGACCCCGAGGAGGCGCGCGCCGCCGGGGTCGAACCGCTGGAGAAGTCGGCGCTCCTGCGGCGCGCCGACGTGGTCTCGGTCCACTACAAGCTGAGCGAGCGCAGCCGCGGCCTGGTCGGCGCCGCCGAGCTGGCGGCGATGAAGCCGAGTGCCTACCTGGTCAACACCTCGCGCGGCCCGCTGGTCGACACCGACGCGCTGGTCGCGGCCCTCCACGCGGGCGAGATCGCCGGGGCCGGCATCGACGTCTACGACTCCGAGCCGCCGGCCGCCGACCACCCGCTGCGCGGCGCCCCGCGCACCGTCCTCACCCCGCACCTCGGCTACGTCACCGAGGACACCTACGAGGTGTTCTTCGGCGACGCGGTCGAGGACGTGCTCGCCTACCTCGACGGCGCGCCGGTCCGGGTCGTCGAACCCTGACGCGCCGCCGGGCGGCCGCCGCTAGCCCTGGCCGGCGACCGAGCTGACGTAGGTGGCGACGGCTTTGATTTCTTTGGCGTCGAGGACGCCTTCGTTGCCGAAGGCGGGCATCCCGCCGCCGCCGTTGACCACCTGGTGTTCGACCGTCGCCAGGTCCGGTTCGAGCTGGTCCAGGTCGGGGCCGACTTCGCCGCTGGTCCCGGCGGCCTGGAGCGTGTGACAGGACCCGCAGGTGGAGGTGAAGACTTCCTTGCCTTCGGCGGCCAGCGACCCGGCGCCGCTGCGCGCTTCCCTTTCGCTCATGCCTTCTTCTTCGGCTTCGGCGCCGCCGGATTCTTCTTCGCCGCTCATGCCTTCTTCTTTTTCTTCTTCCCCGGCTTCTTCGTTCTTTTCGGTAGGCGGAGCGCCTTCGCCGCCGCTGGTCACTTCCACCGAGCCGGTCGAACCGCCGCTGCCCCCGCATCCGGCCACCATCAAGGCGGCGGCGAGGGCGAGGATCGACAGCAGGATCAGGACTTTCGGGGTCTTCGCGTCAGGCATTGGGCTCCTCCCAGGGCAGCGTTTGTCCCAATCTATTCTCCCTCGGGCCTTGCGTACCCTTTTTGCCCTCGCCATCACCGTGTTCCTGCTCGCGGGCTGCGGGGGCGGGGGAGCTACCGAAGGCGGTTCGGGCGGCGACGTCGACTGGCCGCGCTGGGGCAACGACGCCGAGAACACCCACTACGCCGACCTCGACCAGGTCGACCGCGGCAACGTCTCGCGGCTGGAGGTCGCCTGGACGCGCGCGGAGGGGCAGGGGCAGGTCGCCTGGGAGACCTTCCCGATCGTGGTCGGGCGGACGATGTACTACGACACCGGCACCGATCGGGTCTACGCCGTCGACGCCGCCACCGGCAAGGTCCGCTGGACCTACTCGCCGCCGGTCGACTTCATCGCCGGGCCGGGCCTGACGCTGAACGAGCCGATCAGCCGCGGGGTCACCTACGGCGACGGACGGATCTACCTGACCACCGCCGACGACCGGCTGATCGCGCTCGACGCGAGGACCGGCAGGCCGCGCTGGCAGACCCGGGTGGCCGATCCGGCGAAGGGCAACACGATGAACTCGCCGGGGACGTTCTTCGACGGCGAGCTGATCGTCGGCGGCCCGGCCGGGGACGCCGGCCTGCGCGGCTTCGTCGCCGCCTACGACGCGGCGACCGGCCGCCGGCTCTGGCGCACGTTCATGGTGCCGCCGCCGGGCAAGGGGTGGAATCGCGCCCGCGGCTCCCACGGCGGCGGCGACGTCTGGATGCCGCCGGTCGTCGATCCGCGGACCGGCACCGCCTACGTCTCGACCGGCAACCCGACCCCCGGCTACGCCGCCGCCCGGCGCCCCGGCTGCGACCCGCTCGCCGACGCCACCGTCGCGCTCGACGCGAGGACCGGCAGGATCGAGTGGGCCCACACCGAGGTCTGCGAAGACTCCTGGGACTACGACACCGTGCAGGCTCCCACCCTGCTCGACCTGGAGCGGGGCGGCAAGGCGATCCGGGCGGTCGGCGCGGGCAGCAAGTCGGGCTTCTGGACCACCCTCGACGCGCGCACCGGCAGGCTGATCGCCCGCTCGCCCTACCTCGCCAGGTACACGAGGCCGCACCGGCGCCCGACCCGGCGCGGCACCGTCGTCTGCCCGGGGATCTTCGGCGGGATCGAGTACGGGCCGCCCTCCTGGAGCGCCCCCGCCCGGTCGCTCTTCGTCGCCGCCAACGACTTCTGCATGCGCTACAAGGTCGACTCCGGCGCCGAGCTCGAAGCCCACTCCCGCGGCGAGGATGACCTCGGCGGCACGGTCGAACAGGTGGGCGCGGCGACCGGGGTCGCCGCCGCCCTGGACCCGGCGACCGGCAGGATCCGCTGGCGCGCGCGGCTGCCCCGCCCGGCCGACGGCGGCACCCTCGCCACCGCCGGCGGGCTGGTCCTGCTCGGCGACGACGACGGCTTCCTCTACGCGCTCGACGATCGCAGCGGCAGGCGGCTCTGGCGCTACGACCTGAGGCGCCGCGTCGGCTCGGCCCCGATCGCCTACGAAGTCGGCGGGGTCGAGTACATCGCGATCGCCGCGGGCGGCTCGCTGGTCGAAGCGGCGGGGACCGCGCCCGACCGCCCCGGCCGGCTCTTCGTCTTCCGCCTCGGCGGCTGAGGCGCGCGGCGCTCGACCGCCGGGACGCTGCCGCTCGGGATCCGCCAGCCCATCGCTACTTGCTCGCCGTCGCGGTGGCGCTGGTGTAGGCGGTGCCGGAGGCCTTCGCCGCCGTGATCGTGTTCGAGAAGCTGCCGCTGGTCGGCGATTTGTAGGTGACCGCGGTGGTCGATTCGGCGAGCCCGGTGGTGGCGATCGTCAGCGAGCCGCCGGTGATCGAGCCGCCGGTGGCGGTGACGGTCACCGCGTTCGCCGTGCCCAGGTTGGAGACGACGTTGCCGAGGCTGTCGGTCACCGCGACCTTGGCGACGAAGGTGCCGCCGTTGCCGAGCGTGGTGATCGCGCAGGTGAAGAGGCAGGGCGAGCCGAGCGTGCCGGCGCTGATCGTCGGCGCGACCCAGGCGTACTTGGCGGCGGCGCCGGCGGAGACGGTGAGGGCGAGGGCGGCGGCGGTCGAGATCGAGCCGTCGGTGGCGGTCAGCGAGGCGGCCCCGGACCGCGCCGCCTTGAAGACCCCGTTCTTGGTCGAGCTGACCGTGGCGACGCCGGCGGTGAAGCTGAGCGAGGTAGCGGTGCCGACGTTGACCGCGGTGCCGGAGCTGTTGGAGACCGTGGCGGCGGTCCCGCTCGGGCCGGCTTCGGGCCCCGCGAAGGTGATGCTGTGGGAGCCGGTGTAGCCGGTCGCGGTGTTGCCGTAGGCGTCGTAGGCGGTGGTGGTGAGGTTGTCGGCGGTCGCGACCACGGGGGTGGCGGTGGCGGCCGTCAGCTTCAGCGAGGCGGCGGTCGCGGCCGCCGCGGTGACGTTGACCGCGGCGCTCGACATCGAGCCTTCGGTCACCTTGATCGCCGCCGCTTCGCCGGCCTTGTAGAGGACCATCGCCCCGTTGGCGGTGCCCGAGACCGCGGCGACGCCGGCGGTGAAGGCGGTAGCGGTGGCGGCGCCGAACGCGGTGGCCGTCCCGGCTTCGTCGCTGACCGTCGGCGCGTCGCCCGCGGGGCCCGCCGCGGCGCCCGAGTAGACGAGGCTGTGGGAGCCGGTGTAGCCGGTCGCGGTGTTGCCGTAGGCGTCGAGGGCGGTGACGGTGAGGGCGTCGGCGGCGCCCGCGGTCGGCGTCGCGGTGGCCGCCGCCAGCTTCAGCGCGGTGGCGCCCGCCGGGCTTGCGGTGATCGAGACGGTGGCGCTCGAGATCGAGCCTTCGGTCACCTTGATGTTCGCCGCCGCGGCCTTGTAGAGGACCATCTGCCCGTTGGCTTCGCCGCTCACGCCGGCGACCCCGGCGGTGAAGCTGGTCGGCGTCGCGGTGCCGAAGGCGACGTCGTTGCCGGACTTGTCGCTGACCGTCGGCTTGTTGTTGTTGGCGCTCGCCGAGGCGCCCGAGTAGACGAGGCTGTGGGAGCCGGTGTAGCCGGTCGCCGTGTTGCCGTAGGTGTCGGTGGCGGTGACCGTGAGCGCGTCTTCGGCGCCCGCCGTCGGCGTCGCGGTCGCCGCGCTCAGGACCAGCTTCGACATCGCCAGCGGCGCCACCGTGACCACCGGGTCGACTTCGCTTTCGATCGCGCCGTCGGTGACCGAGATCGTCGTCGGCCCCGCCTTGTAGAGCTTCATCACCCCGTTCTTGGAGGAGCTGACGGTGGCCACGCCGGAGCTGAAGGTGAGCGCCGTCGCGGTGCCGAAGGCGACCGCGGTGCCCGCCGAGTTGCTCACCGTCGGCGCGGTGCCGCCGGGGCTCGGCGCCGCCCCTTCGAAGGTCAGCGAGTGCGAGCCGGTGTAGGAGGTGACGGTGGTGCCCGCGCGGTCCTTGGCGGTGATCGTGAGGTTGTCGGCGGCCGCCGCGTTCGGGGTGGTGGAGGCGACCGCGAGGACGAAGTGGTCGGGGGCGCCGATCGTGATCTTCGCTTCGACCGCGGCGCTGGTCGCCGTCCACGACCGGTACTTGGCCACCACCCTGTAGGCGTAGGTGCCCGGTTCGAGGCCGCTGTCGGTGCAGCCGAAGTCTTCGTTTTCGGGTTCGGCGATGGTCGGGCAGTCGCCGCCGGCCGCGCCGCCGTTGCGGGTCACGTAGTAGGCGACCGCTCCCGGCGCCGTGGCTTTCGACCAGGCGAGCGTCACCGTGCCGCCGGTCGCCGCTTTCGCCGAGGAGATCGTCGGCGCGCCGAGCGAGGCGACGCCGGCGGTCAGGGTGCCGGATCCGGTGGTCGAGAAGTAGCCGAGCGCCGGGGCCGCCGCCAGCGCCATCACGGCCAGGCAGAGGCCGAGCGCCGCCGGCCCGAGCCAGTTCTTGCGCCCGCGGGCGTTCATCCGCCGGCGCTCCCGGAGAAGGCGAGGTCGAAGGCGGCGTTCTTGCAGGCGTCCTGGTCGACCGGCAGTTCGCGCAGGGCGATCGTCGGCGCCGCGACCGCGGCGCTCGGCAGGGAGACCGAGGCGTGCGCGGCGATCCGCAGCTTGCCGCCCGCCAGGGCGGGCGCGGTGAGGGCCACGTTGTCGGCCGGCGAGCAGCCCGGGGCGCCGCCGCCGGCGGTCACCTGCAGGGAGGTGACCGTGATCGGCACCGGGTTCGGGTTGGAGATCGTGACCGGGATCGAGCTCGGCGCCGCGCCCGGGTAGAGCGGCCCGACCGCGGTCGGTCGCGGCGACACGGTGAACGGCTTCGGTTCGAGCACCAGCCAGTCGTAGCTCGCCCGGGCGAGCGTCCGGCCGCGCCGCACCGCCGCGACGGAGAAGGTGTGTGGGCCCACCCCGACACCGCGGTACAGCACCGCGGTCTCCTCACAGGCCTGTGCCGGGCGCCGGTCGAGCCGGCAGCGCAGCGTCGGGTTGCCGGCCGCCGTGACCCGGAAGCGGGCGGTCGAGCGGGTCGTGACCGCCGCCGGGTGGCCGACGATGCGCAGGACCCCTGACCCGTCGGTGGTGACCGGTTCGCCCGGCGTGGTCGCCGGCGCCGTCGGATCGTGCCGCTCCTTGCCGCGCCCGCCGTGACCCGCCGCCGCGTAGGACGCGGCGGCGGCCAGCATCAGCGCCAGCACCGTCCCGATGGCGATCCTCGCCATCGGGACCTTCGTGTCGAGCAGTCGACGCACCGCTTGCCGGGGTTGCTGGTCGGCCCTGGCCCGGGGCTAGTTGTCGGTCAGGTGCAGCGTCAGGGTCGCGCCCTGGCATTTGTCCTGGCTGACCCCGGTTTCGTTCATCGTCAGCGTCCCGGTCGGGGTCACCGCCTGGCCGTTGCCGTTGCCGAACGTCGCGTTGACGGCCACCGCGGGCATCGTGAAGTCCGGGTTGCCGCCGGTGATCACGGTGCTGCATTCGCTGTGGGACGAGTCGACGGTGATGCTCGACAGCGAGATCGTGCCGACCCGCTGTTTGCCCGCCGAGGGGTTGTCGACGGTGAACGTGACCGGCGAGGAGGTGCCCGGGTAGAGGTTGCCGGTGACCGTCGCGTGCAGGGTCACGGCGGAGCTCGAGCCGACCGACGCCGTGCCGGTGCCGGTGCCGCTGGTGGTGAAGTACGCGTAGGCGCCGCCGGCGACGGCCACCACGAGGGCGGCGGTCAGGACGAAGACGGCCCGACGCTTGGTGATCAGTCTCATCTCTCTCTCACTTTTCGGGTGGGCCCCGGGGGATTCCGAGGTGACCGCCCATCGGCGACCGGGAGGCATCCCTTAAGCAAAAAGTTGAACAGCGGGGTACTACATACGTCCAGATTCGGCCGCTCAGGCACAAGTTTCCGCCGGCGAGGCCCGCGTGCGAATCCGTTCGAGCGCCGGCCGGGGCCGCCGAATCCGCTTCACTAAAGTCAACGCCTGATGACCGCAGACACCGCCACGATTCCGGTTACCGAGGAGCTCGAGCCGCTGGAGCCGGAGGAGTTCCGCCGCCTCGCCGCCGCGATCGAGGCCGCCGTCGGCCGCACCGTGGTCGGCCAGCGCGAGGCCGTGCGCGGCGCCCTGATCTGCCTGATCGCGGGCGGCCACGCGCTGCTCGAGGGCGTCCCCGGGCTGGGCAAGACGACGCTCGCCCGGGCGCTCGCCGCCGCCCTCGACCTGGAGCCGAAACGAATCCAGTTCACCCCCGACCTGATGCCCGCCGACATCACCGGGACCACCGTCCTGATCCAGGGCGCGGAGACCGAAGAGACCCGGCTGCGCTTCGAACCGGGGCCGATCTTCGCCAACGTGGTGATCGCCGACGAGATCAACCGGGCGGCGCCGCGCACCCAGAGCGCCCTGCTGGAGGCGATGCAGGAGCACACCGTCACCACCGCCAACACGACGCGTGAGCTGCCGCGCCCGTTCTTCGTCCTCGCCACCCAGAACCCGGTCGAGATGTACGGCACCTACCCGTTGCCGGAGGCCGAGCTCGACCGCTTCTTCCTCAAGCTGCGCTTCGAGTTCCCGCCGGTCGCCGAGCTGAACGAGATGGTCGCCCAGACCACCACCACCGAGCATGAGGCCGCCGCCGCCGCGGCCGGGCCGGTGGCGGGCGCCGAGACGGTGCTGCGGATGGGCGCGCTGGTGCGCTCGGTCCCCGCCGCCGACCACGTGATCGACTACGCCAGCCGGCTGGTCGTCTCGCTCCACCCCGAGGGCGAGGGCGCCACCGACCGGGTGAAGCGCTTCGTCCGCCTCGGGCCGAGCCCGCGCGGCGTCCAGGCGCTGGCCCTCGCGGGCCGCGTCGCGGCGCTGATCGAGGGCCGCCACAACCTCTCGATCGACGACGTCGGGGCGATCGCCCTGCCCGCCCTGCGCCACCGCCTGGTGCTGACGATCGACGCCGAGCGCCAGTCGGTCTCCCCCGACGAGATCGTCGCCGAGGCGATCGCGGCGCTGCCCCGTGGCTGAGCTGGTCGACGCCGCCGACCTGCGCCAGCTCGAAACGCTGAGCCTCGCCGGGGTCGAGGCGATCGTCGCCGGTTTCGGCGGCCAACGCTCCGGCGCCCAGCGCACCCGCGGGCTCGAATTCGTCGACTACCGCCGCTACACCCCGGGCGACGACCTGCGCAGCATCGACTGGAACGTCTACGCGCGGCTGCGCGAGGTGGTGGTCAAAGCGGCCCCGGCCGAGGGCCACGTCGACCTGGCGCTGCTGCTCGACGGCAGCCGCTCGATGGACGACGGCGCGCCCTCGAGGTTCCGCTACGCGCAGGAGCTCGGGGCGATGCTGGGCACCGTGGCCCTGCTCGGCTCCGACGTGGTCGCCGTCCACATGCTCGCCGACGGGGCCTCCTGGACCGGCGCCCGACTGGCCGCCCCGCACCTGGTCACCGAGCTGATCGAGGAGGTGGCCGGGCTGCCGCGCGGGACCAGGACGGACCTCGCCGCCGGCATCCGCGACTACCGCCGCGGCGCCGAGCCCGCCGACCTCGCCGTCCTCCTCTCCGACGGGCTGGCCGAGCCGGCGGCGCTGACCGAGGCCGTCGACGAGCTCGCCGCCTCGGCCCGCGGCGCCGCCTTCGTCCACCTGGTCGAGGGCGCCGGGGCGGCGGCCGCGCTCGAAGGGGCCTTCGAGCTGGAGGACCGCGAGACCGGCGAGCGCCTCGTGGTCGAGGTGACCCCGCGCGTCCGCGCCACCTACGAAGAGCGCCTGCGCGACGCGGGCGAGCGACTGCGGGAGCGGTGCGCCGATCGCGGCGTCACCTACGTCCGCGCGCCCACCGGCGTCGCTCCGCTCGACCTCCTCTTCGGCACCGCCCGCGACGCCGGCCTCGTCACCCTCTGACCCCCCCCGGGGGGGGGGGGGGGGGGGG
>DATJUK010000023.1:0-8247 GCA_035502495.1 Solirubrobacterales bacterium | reverse complement strand
GCGAACTCAGGGGGTTGGACGCGGGCTGGGTCCCTCAGGGTGGACCGTGCGGGCCGGGCGTCTCGGAGACGACCCGGGCAGGCTGTGATCGGGTGGCCCGTGAGGAGATGTCGCATATCCCGAGACTCAGGAATCTCCGTGGTTAGTTATCCACCCATACGGTGGATAACTAACCGTGCAACCTTTTGAGCATCCGAGGTCCGCGCCCCGCGCCCGCGCGCCGCGCGCCCTCTCGTCCCTCGCCACGCGCTCTCCTCCCGCGCCCCGCGCTCGCGCTCTCGCCCCGCGCCCGCGCCGTGCCGGCAGGCCCGGCCATCTCGGCGGCGACCTCAGCCTGCCCGCGTCGCCGCCGAGATGGCCGCGTCCTTTTCCGCGTCCCCCGGTAGACCTCCAAGCCCCTCCGTTGGCCGCTTCGGCCCATGCCCCGGGCGCCCTTACGCGGTCGATGTGACGTGCTCGATGGCTCGCGTACTCCGTACCGGCCAACGTGCCCGAGCCGATTTGTCCTGCGAAAGTTGGCCCGCTGGGATAACTTCGCGGCATAGAGGGCTCCTCATCTGACATCCGCCTCGCGGGCCTCACCAAGGAATACGGTGGGGTGGTCGCGGTCGCCGGCATCGATCTGGAGATCCGGGCCGGTGAGTTCTTCACCATGCTCGGGCCCTCCGGCTCGGGCAAGACGACGACGCTGCGGATGATCGCCGGCTTCGAGGAGCCGACGTCCGGCACGATCGAGCTGGGCGGCATCGACGTCGCCGGGCTGCCGCCCTACGAACGCGCGGTAAACACCGTCTTCCAGGATTACGCGCTCTTCCCCCACATGACGGTGGCCGAGAACGTCGCCTACGGCCTGAAAGTGGCGAAGGTCGACAAGGCCGAGCGCGGGCGGCGGCGCGACGCGGCGCTGGAGATGGTCCGCCTGCCCGGCTACGGCGACCGCAAGCCGGCCGAGCTCTCCGGCGGCCAGCGCCAGCGGGTCGCGCTGGCGCGGGCGATCGTCAACCGGCCGAAGGTGCTGCTGCTCGACGAGCCGCTCGGCGCCCTTGACCTGAAGCTGCGCGAGCAGATGCAGACCGAGCTGAAGGCGATCCAGGGCGACGTCGGCATCACCTTCGTCTACGTCACCCATGACCAGGACGAGGCGCTGACGATGAGCGACCGGATCGCCGTCTTCAACGACGGGCGGATCGAGCAGGTCTCGACCCCGGAAGACCTCTACGAGCACCCGGTCAACGAGTTCGTCGCCGACTTCGTCGGTGTCTCGAACGTGATCGAACGGGACGGCGAGCGGTTCACGGTGCGCCCGGAGAAGATCGAGGTGATCGCCCCGGGGGCGTCCGGCGAGGGCCTGGTGACCGAGCCCGGCCGGATCACCGAGGTCGCCTACGCCGGCGCCGTCACCCGCTACACGGTGGCACTCGACGCCGGAGGGAAACTGCAGCTGGTCCGACAGAACGTGGGTGAGGCGCCTGGCGCCGTGCCCGAGCAGGGGGCCGAGGTCCTCGTGGGATGGCGGCCGCAGCACGCGACCGCGGTCCGCGGCAACACGACTAAACAGGAGGTAGCACCATGAGGAGAGAGAGTGGGCACGCGGCACGCACGGCATGGTTCGTCGTCGCGGGCCTGGTCGCGTTCATGGTCGTGCTGGCCGGCTGCGGTGGCGGGAGCTCGAGCTCCGGCGGCACCAGCTCCGGCGGGGGCGGCGGCGAAGAACTGCAGAAGCTGGGTAAGGGAGAGGGCGAACTGAACCTGATCTCCTGGGCCGGCTACGTCGAAGAAGAATGGGTGAAGCCGTTCGAACAGGAAACCGGCTGCAAAGTCAACGACAAAATCGCCGGCACCTCCGACGAAATGGTGAAACTGATGGAGACCGGACAATACGACGGCGTCTCCGCCTCCGGCAACGCGACCGCGCGCCTCTGGGCCGCCCACGAAGTCGCCCCGGTCAACGTCTCCCTGGTCCCCAACTACAAGACGGTCTTCCCCGACCTGAAAGATCAGGTCTACAACACCTTCGAAGGCAAGCCGTACGGGATCCCGCACGGCCGCGGGGCGAACCTGCTGATGTGGAACAAGAACGACGTCAAGCCGGCGCCGAGCTCCTGGGAAGTCACCCTCAACCCGAAGGTCGCGGCCAAGTACTCCGGCCACATCACCCAGTACGACGACCCGATGTCGATCGCCGAAGGCGCGCTCTACCTGATGAACCACGAACCGAAGCTGGGGATCGAAAACCCCTACGAGCTGAACGAAGAACAGTTCAACGCGGCGGTCGAACTGATGAAAGAACAGAAGCCCTACGTCGGTGAATACTGGTCCAGCGCCGAACAGCAGATCGAAGGGTTCGCCAACGGGTCCAACCAGGTAGGCACGACCTGGCAGTACCAGTACTTCGCCCTGAAAGGCGAAAACGAACCGGTCGAAGCGAGCCCGGCGAGCCAGGGGTTCCTGCCGGAAGAGGGTGCCACCGGCTGGTCTGACACCTGGATGATCAGCGCCCACGCCAAGCATCCCAACTGCATGTACATGTGGATGAACTACATCATCAGCCCGAAGGCCAACGCCCAGGTGGCGGAATTCTTCGGCGAGGCGCCGGCCCAGGAAAAGGCCTGCGAAGAAACGAAGAACCCGAATTTCTGCGAGGAATACCACGCCGAAGAACCGGCCTTCTGGAAGCGCGTCTGGTACTGGCGGACGCCGCTGGCGGAATGCTCGGAAGGTGGCGAAACCGACTGTATGGATTACAACGACTGGGTCCGGGCCTGGACCGAAATCAAAGGCTAGGCCGGGGGCGGTTTGACTCTGGGCGTCCGTGATGGCGACTGATGCGGTCGTCGTGAAGAGGTCGGCGGGCAGGAGGCTCGCCGGCTTCTTCAACGGTCGCCCCCGGTTGCAGATCGGGTCGCTGCTGGCGGCCCCGATGGCGTGGCTGGTGATCCTCTACCTGGGGTCGCTGGTCGTCCTCCTGATCACCGCCTTCTGGACGGTCGATCCGCTCAGCGGCTCGGTGATCAAGGAACTCAGCTGGGAAAACTTCGAAGAACTCGTCAGCGTCCCGGTCTACCGGGAGATCGTCTGGCGAACCGTCCGCACGGCGGTCCTGGTCACCGTCACCGACGCGATCATCGCCTTCCCGATCGCCTTCTTCATGGCCAAGGTGGCGGGCCGCAAGACGAAGGCGCTGCTGGTCGTCGCGGTGCTGATGCCGCTCTGGGCCTCCTACCTGGTGAAGATCATCGCCTGGCGGGCGATCCTCGCCGAACACGGGGTGCTGAACTGGGCGCTCAGCCCGATCGGCCTGCACGGGCCCGGCGAGGGCGTCACCTCGGTCTGGCTGGTGATGAGCTACCTCTGGCTGCCGTACATGATCCTGCCGATCTTCGCCGGGCTGGAGCGGATCCCCGACTCGCTGATCGCCGCCTCCGAGGACCTCGGCGCCCACCCGCTCACCACCTTCCGCAAGGTGATCCTGCCGCTCGCCTTCCCCGCCGTGGTGGCGGGCTCGATCTTCACCTTCTCGCTCACCCTCGGTGACTACCTGGCGCCGAAACTCGTCTCCAACGAACAGTTCATCGGCACCTCGATCTTCGACTCGATCACCAACAACCAGCCCTTCGCGGCCGCCTTCGCCCTGGTGCCGATCGTCGTCGTGATCGCCTACCTCGGCGTCGCCCGCAAGCTCGGCGCCTTCGAGCACGTCTGATGCGGCGCGGTCGATGAGGCTCTCGAAGCGCGGCAAGATCATCCTGCGGGTCTGCGTCGGCCTCGCCCTGGCCTTCATCTACATCCCGCTGCTGGTGATCGTGGTCGAGGCCTTCAACTCGAGCCGCATCCTCAAATGGCCGCCGCCCGGCTTCACCCTCAGCTGGTTCGGCAAGGCCTTCGAAAGCGAAAGCGCCCGCGAAGCGCTGCTCACCTCGATCGAGGCGGGCGTGGTGGCGATGCTGATCGCGGTGGTGCTGGGGACGCTGATCTCGCTCGCCGTCGGCCGGCGCAAATTCTTCGGCCGCGACACGATCTCCTTCCTCGTCGTCCTGCCGATCGCCCTGCCCGGCATCGTCACCGGCGTCGCCTTCTCCAACACCTTCACCCAGGTCCTCGGCATCAGCCTCAGCCTGATGACGGTGATCATCGGCCATGCCACCTTCTGCATCGTCGTCGTCTACAACAACGTGGTGGCGCGCCTGCGCCGCACCTCGGGCTCCTTCGAGGAAGCCTCAGCCGACCTCGGCGCCGACCCCTGGCAGACCTTCCGCTGGGTCACCTTCCCATCGCTGCGGAGCGCCCTCGGCGCCGGCGCCCTGCTCGCCTTCGCCCTCTCCTTCGACGAGATCATCGTCACCAACTTCACCATCGGCGCGGGCGAAGAAACCCTGCCGATCTGGATCTACCACAACCTCTTCCGCCCCAAAGAGCTCCCGGTGGTCCCCGCCGTCGCGGTGATCCTGATCATCCTCTCGATCATCCCCGTCTACCTGGCCCACCGCCTCTCCACCGACGACGGCGGCCTCACCCCCGGCCGCGGCGGCGGCGCCACCTCCGCCCCCGGCGCGATCGCCGAGGCCGAGGCCGCCTCCGCCCACTAACCGCAGTCCGCGCCGGCGCGCGTCGTCGTTTTGCGCGAGACTTCTCGCGTGGGCTACTTCCTCATCGGCGTGACCGTCTTTATCGAGGTGATCGCCCTTTCGACGGTGCTTCGCCCGGGAGCTGACGACCCGAACTGGGAGCTGCGCTGGCGGAGCCTTGATCCCGTCCACCGGGACTGGCTGGCGTCGATGACTACCGATCCGCGCTGGATGAGGACGTTGAGCGACCCGGAGGAGGTTGCCCTCGCCCGAGGCTTTTCGCGGCGCCAGAGCCGAAGCCTCGCCCATTTCGAGCTGGCAGCCGGAGTGGTGGCTGCACTCGCGGTGGTGCTCACGCTGGCCGGCTTGGCGCCCGCGTCGACCGTGGGGATCGGCCTCGGGCTCGTCGCGTTGGTTCGCGTTTCGGTCGAATCCTGGCGCACCCGCCAGATCAGGCGCAAGGTGCGACTCGGCTTCGAGCCCGGTGAGCTGCCCACGCCGCTGACGCAGACCCCGTCCTAGAGCACCCCAAATGCCGCACTGGCTGCCCGACGCCTTCATCGCCGCCGTCCTCCTCCTGGCCGCGTTCGTCGTCGCCTACCGGGTGGAAGGACGACGACCCCGAGTGGCTCGAGCGCTGGAAGGCCCTCTCCCCCGCCGACCGCACCCGGATCGCCGCCGCGGGCCGCTCCGGCGCTCTGCTCGCCTCGCAGGAGGGATCGAACTGGCGGCGGGCTTCGCCCGGCGCGACCGTCGCCTGCGCAGCCCCTACGCCCTGATGAACGGGGTCCGCATCCCGCTCGGGATCGCGTTGGTCATCGGCGGCATCGTCGCCGACTCGATCGTCTTCATCGTCTTCGGCGCCGTCTTCTTGATCGCCGGCCTCTGGACCGCCCGCTATAGCCGCAACATCGCCCGTGCCGAGCGCGAGACGATCGCCCGCGACCGTTCGCCGCGATCGCCCGAATGGACGATGATGCTCGCGTGCTGATGCCGATACTCCTGATAGCTGTGACGTTGCTCGTCGACATTGCGGACTTCGTCGAGCTCTTCTGGCGCTCACCCCGCGATCCCACCTGGGAGACGCGCTGGCGGACGCTCGATCCGACCGAGAGCTCCTGGCTCGCCTACATGGCCTCCGCGCCCAACTGGGTCGGCACCTTGACCGACCCAGACGAGATCGAGCTCGCCAAGGGTTTCATGCGCCAGGAGAAGCGGCGGCGCATCTACATCGACCTACTGGTCGCGTCGCCGCTGGCGATCACGGCAGCGCTGCTGGTGCTGGCTGGGGCGCTGCCCGTCGGCGGCGTCGGCGTCATCCTCGGCGCCTTCGCCGTCTTCCGCCCCCTCGAGGTCTTCCGTCGCGAACGCCAGATCAAGAAGACCTACGAGAAGACCAAGGCCACCTACCAGGCGATCACCACCTCCGAGCCTGCCCCGACCGTCTAGGTCGCCCTTCCACGCAAGAGGGCGGCAAGCTCGCGCATCGTCTCCTCCGGGCGATCGCGAAGGTCCTCCCAGCCGAGGCGCGGGAGTCGATATCCGGCGCCCGTCAAGGTGTGATTGCGGTTGCTGTCACGCGATCCGGCGGCCGGATTGTCGTGGAACCGACCGCCGTCGGCTTCGACGATCACCTTCTGCCGGCGCCAGAGGAAATCGACCTCGTAGCTCTTCGGGCCCACGCGTAGGCGGGCGTTCGTCTGCGGGATCGGCAGGGCCGCTTCGCTCAGGAGCGGCAGCAGCTTCGCCTCCATCCGGCTACGGATCTTGATCCCGGGCTTGTAGCGCCGCCAAGGCTCGAGCAGTCGCAGCAGTCTCTTCGTTCCACGACGGCTAGGCCCATCGAGGATCCGGTCGACGCCCCCGATGTCGAGGACGCCGAGGACCGAGGCTTGCTCGATCATCCCGGCAACCTCGGTCGGGGCGGACCCCGCGCAGTCGACGAGCGTCCGCATCGGGCTGGTCACCGGCACTCCACCCCGGCGCCACACTTCCCGCCCGGCCGGCATCGGAACGAACCGCCTACGAATCCCCGCGATCTTCCGGCCCGATTCCACTGGCGCGATCACGTCGATCAGATCCGGCGCCGACTTCGCCAGCCCGCAGAGCCACGCCGCGGTCCCGTGCGAGACAACACTCCCCTCCCCACAGGCCAACGTCGCCGCCAACAGCCGCCCGTGCGGCGTCAGATAGCGATGGCCGACGCAATAGGCGCCAGGGAAGACGACGTAGAGGAGTTGCCGAGCGATGGCTCGCGAGATCGACTCATCGGTCAAACCGAGACCCCGAAGCTGCTCACGCGTCACGAGCCCTTGTTGCCGCGAGGCGAGTTCACCTGCCTGCCGCCAAGTCTCCCCTCCCTGGCTGTTCTTTTTGGTCGCCACGCGACCATAAGGAACAGCTGGAGGAGGTTCGCCCCCCGCGGGGGGGCTTGGGGCTCGGCTGAGGCCGCCTAGAGCGGGATGTTGCCGTGCTTGCGCTTCGGCTGGGGGACGCGCTTGGACTGCAGCATGCGCAGGGCTTTGATCAGCTTCGGACGCGTCTGGTGGGGCTCGATGACGTCGTCGATGTAGCCGCGCTCCGCCGCCGAATACGGGTTGGCGAAGTGGGCTTTGTAGTCGTCGATCAGTTTCTGCCGGCGCTCGTCGGGGGTCGGCGAGGTGGCGATGTCTTTGCGGTAGATGATGTTGACGGCGCCCTCGGGGCCCATCACCGCGACCTCGGCCGTCGGCCAGGCGTAGTTGAAGTCGGCGAGCATGTGCTTGGAGGCCATCACGTCGTAGGCGCCGCCGTAGGCCTTGCGGGTGACCACGGTGAGCTTCGGCACCGTCGCCTCGGTATAGGCGTAGAGGAGCTTGGCGCCGTGGCGGATGATCCCGTTCCACTCCTGGTCGGTCCCGGGCAGGAAGCCGGGCACGTCGGTGAAGGTCAGGATCGGCACGTTGTAGCAATCGCAGGTGCGGACGAAGCGGGCCGCCTTCTCGGAGGCCTCGATGTCGAGCACGCCGGCGAGGAAGGCGGGCTGGTTCCCTACGACCCCGACCGGATGGCCGTCGAGGCGGGAGAAGCCACAGATGATGTTCTTGGCGAAGTGCTCGTGGACCTCGAAGAACTCCTCGTCGTCGACGATCCGCCTGATCACCTCGCGCATGTCGTACGGCTTCGACGGGTCGTCGGGCACGACGGTGTCGAGCTCCGGGTCTTCGCGCTCGGGGTCGTCGGAGGGCTCGAACCGAGGCGGCAGCTCGAGGTTGTTCGACGGCAGGAAGCTCATCAGGTAGCGCGCGTCTTCGAGGCAGCTCTCCTCGTCCTCGGAGGCGAAGTGCGCGACCCCCGATTTCGAGTTGTGGCTCATCGCCCCGCCGAGCGCCTCGAACTCGACTTCCTCGCCGGTCACCGTCTTGATCACTTCCGGGCCGGTGATGAACATGTGGCTCGTCTCTTTGACCATGAAGATGAAGTCGGTCATCGCCGGCGAGTAGACCGCGCCGCCCGCGCAGGGACCCATGATCAGGCTGATCTGCGGGATCACGCCGGAGCATTTGACGTTGCGGGCGAAGACGTCGCCGTAGGCGCCGAGCGAGACGACGCCCTCCTGGATCCGCGCGCCCCCTGAGTCGTTGATCCCGATGATCGGGCAGCCGTACTTGACGGCCAGGTCCATCACCTTGCAGATCTTCTC
>DATJUK010000022.1:0-13663 GCA_035502495.1 Solirubrobacterales bacterium | reverse complement strand
TTGCGTTCGCACTTTTCACCGCATAGCGGTGAAAAGTGCGAACGCACCGCCGGGGGTCGGTGGCAGGCGGGGTCGGGGTCTCGCCGTTCCCGCCACCGCGCCCGGCCTTCTCGCCGGTTGCCCCGACCGAGTGGTTAGCCGGCGAGCCAGCGGTGGCGGAGGGCCGTCGCGAGGCGCTCGACCACGGGGTCGGCGGGGCCGAGGGGGACGCCGTCGAGGCTGCGGACGGGGCGGATCCCGCGTAGGGAGGAAGTGAGGAAGAGGTCGTCGGCCGCCTGCAGGTCGGCGAGTCGGAGGGGGCGCTCGGTGGCCGGCACGCCGAGCTCGGCAGCGAGGGCGAGGGTCGCGGCGCGGGCGGTGCCGGGGAGGATGCGACCGTCGACGGGCGGGGTGGCGAGGGCCCCGTCCTTGACCTGGAAGACATTGGCGCGGCCCGCCTCGAGGACCTCGTCGCCGGCGAGGATCAGGGGGACCGTCTCGCCGAGCTCCGCCTCCACCGACTCGAGCCAGTCGCGGTCGGCCCACTTGTGGGCGCCGGTCCAGTCGGGGTGGCGGACCGTGCGGACGTCGGCGCCGTCCTCCTTGGCGGGGAAGAAGATCGCCGGGTCGATCGGCTCGGCGACGATCTCGAAGCGCAGGGCGTCGCCCCGGCCCTCGGCGGCGGGGAGGAGGTCGACCCGGATGCGGCCGAGCGCCAGGGGCCGGGCGGCGCCTGCGACCGCCTCCTCGAGGTCGGCGGGCAGACCCCGGCCGAAAAGCTCCGCGGCCGAGCCGGCGAGCCGGTCGAGGTGGGCGGCGAGGCGGACCGGTCGACCGTCGGCGACCAGCACGGTCTCGAACAGGCCGCGGGAGGGATCGGGGGCGGTGAGGGAGGCCACGGCGACAATAATCCCGGAAAGAGCGGCTTTTCCGCCTGGCCGGCATCTACATTGGCGGCGATGGAGGCCCATCCCGAGCCTGACGAGGCGACCGAGCGCGACAGCACCGACGAATGGCGCGTCGCCCCGGCGCGCCGGCTGTCGACGGTCGCCGAGCTGGAAGGGCGAATCGACGTCGCCGTCGCCACCGCGCAGGCGGCCGAAGAGGCGGCGCTCGAGATCGGCGCCGCCAGCCTCGAGGCGGCCGAGCAGGCGCGCCGCGCCGCCGCCCTCGCCGAACGGGCGAGCTCCTCCGCCGCCCGCGCCGCCGAGTCCGCGCGCGAGGCGTCGATGACTCCGAACCGCCCCGCGGGCGCGCCCACCGCACGCACGGCCCGAGACGTCGAGTCGCCCGCGCCTGCCGTCGTCACGGCGCCGAGCGTCCAGTCGCCCGTCGCGGCCCCGAGCGCCGAGTCGCCCGCGTCCACCGCAGCCAAGGCCCGGAGCGTCGAGTCGCCCGCGTCTATCGTAGCCACGGCCGAGAGCGCCGAGTCGCCCGCGCCTGCCGTCGTCGCGGCCCCGAGCGCCGAGTCGCCCGCGTCCACCGCAGCCAAGGCCCGGAGCGCCGAGTCGCCCGCGTCCACCGCAGCCACGGCCCGGAGCGTCGAGTCGCCCGCGCCCGAGTCGCCGGCGCCGCAATCGGCCGGGCCCGGGCCCACGCCACTCGACCTGACGGCCGCGGCGAGCGGCACCAATGGCGTCGCTCGCAGGCGTCACGACCTGTTCGAGGATCGTCTCGCCGCCTTCGGGCTGCGGGCCGAGAGGGTGATGATCCGGCTGCAGAAGATCGAGGCCGGCGCGCCGCCGCGCGAACCTACCGAGGTCATCCGGCTCAGCTGAGCTCGGGCGGACCGCCCGCGCGCAGCCGACGGCCGGGTCGACGACGCCGCTTCACCGGCGCGACGTCGCTGACCCGACTCAGGCTGCGGACTGCGTGACTACCGGAACCGCGTCCCGCGATTCGAGCGCACCCTGCAGGGCGCGGCGACCGCGGTGGTGGAGCCCGTGGACGGAGCTCTCGGTTTTCTCCAGGGTGCCCGCGATCTCGACGGGAGAGAGGCCCATCACGTGCCTCAGGACGAGTACTTCACGCTGGTCGGTTGGGAGCTCTTCCAGCGCTTCGCGGATGTCGAGGCCGCGCTCGAGGCTCGAGTCGGCTTCGGCGCTCTCCGTCACCCTGACCTCCTCGGCCGGCACAGCGCGCCGGGCCCGCAGGTGGTCGAGTGCGGCATTGCGCGCGACCCGCATTATCCATGCGGTGAAGGGAACCGCGCGCTCCTCATATTTGGTGATCGCCGTCATCAGCTTGGCGAACACGTTGTGGGTGATGTCTTCGGCCTCGTGGTAGTCACGGACGAGGCTGTTGACGTACCGCAGGACGTCGTCGTAGAAGCGCACGTAGAGAAAGTGGATCCCCTCCGCGTCACCCTGTTTGGCCCTGGCGACCGCCCGCTGAACGAGACGGCCTTCCTCGGTACCCCTGACGCCGGTGCTCGGCGTGGTCATCGCTATCTCCTGCATGCTCACCGCATGCGGGTACTGCTGGTTTACGATGGATCTTCGGTCGCGCGGGTTTCACGCGGGTCGGAAGAGGGCAAAAGAATGAGGTCGAATGTCCTACTTGTCAATCCCCGATATGCGTCCATTCCGGCCCCGATTATTTGGTTCCGGGGATTCATCCCAACCTAGGATCGATGGGCAGGGCGCTCTGCGATTAGGTTGAAGAAAGACTGAAGCTCGTTCAGCGATGGGAAGAAATCGCCGGACACGGGAGTTTTCTTTAAGTCATGAGAGTTGCCCTCGGAACACTTGCCAGGACGGGGCTCGAAGCGCGTGTCGGGCCGGATATTCCCGCGGCCGTCAACACCGCGCTCGTCTACTACGTGGGCAAACTCAGCAGCGGTCGCGGACCGGCCAAATTCCCAAAGTTCCTGCTCCTCACGGATGAAGGGGACGCCGAGCGGCAGTCGGATCCGGAGGGAGCGCCCGCCGCCGAAACCTGTCCCGAGGTCGAGGTGGAGGTCGACGAGCGGATCGAAGCCGCCCTCTTCAGCGACGCCGAGCGCCAGGGCGTCAGCCCCACCGACCTCGCCGGCCACGCGGTCATGGTCTACCTCGCCGAGCTCGACCTGGTCGGCGATCCGGATCCCTCGGGACCGGGCCGCATCCACGCCCTCGCCGGCCCCTCGCGGCTCGGCGAGCGCCGCGCCAACTAGCCCCGATCGGCCGTATCTAGTCCTTATTTCCACCGCCTGAGGTGGGACGCGCGGAAGTTCAGACCCCTCCGGGTCCGTTGTATGGGGGTGATGAACGAGACTCGCAAGCACCGCGCGCTGATCGCGGCCTCCGTGTTCGTTGTCGTGCTCGCCACGGCATTCACCCTTCTGACCCGGATCGGCAGCGGTGCCGACCCCGCGGCGGCGGCCGAAGCGAATCCGTGCGCGGCGCCGGTGACGAACAAGATCGCCTGCGAGAACTCGAAACCCGGCGACCCGCCCGCCAACTGGCAGATCATCGGGATCGGCGACGAAAGCATCCAGGGCTTCGCCACCCAGCAGAGCACCCCGGTCGGCGGCACCGTCAACTTCAAGATCAAGACGACGTCGTCGAACTACAAGATCAACATCTTGCGGCTCGGCTACTACGGCGGCGACGGCGCGCGGATCATCCAGGAAGGCATCAAACCGAGCGCCTCGCTGCCGCAGACGCAGCCCGAATGCATGCACGAAGAAAAAACCGGGCTGATCGACTGCGGCAACTGGTCCGTCTCGGCCTCCTGGAAAGTGCCGACCGAAGCGGTCTCCGGTCTCTACATGGCGCAGCTGGTCCGGGAAGACTCCGCCGACAAAGGCGGCGAAAGCCAGATCTTCTTCGACGTCACCGAACCGGAAAGCACCGCGCCGATCGTCCTCAAGACCTCCGACGCGACCTGGCAGGCCTACAACGCCTGGGGCGGGAACAGCCTCTACAGCTGCACCAAGTGGTGCCCGAAAGGCGAACCGGAAGCGTATAAGGCGGCCTATTCCGTCTCCTACAACCGGCCCTTCGACGGCACCCTGCCGACCGACGACGGCAAATCGGATCCGTTCTACGCCGAATACCAGATGATCCGCTGGCTGGAGAAAAACGGCTACAACATGACCTACGTCTCGCAGCCGGAAATCGCCGAAAAGCCGAGCGTCCTGCTGCACCACAAGGTCTTCATCTCCAGCGGCCACGACGAGTACTGGTCGGGGCAGGAGCGCACCGCGGTCGAAGAAGCCCGCGAAGCCGGCGTCAACCTCGCCTTCTTCAGCGGCAACGAGATCTACTGGAAGACCCGCTGGGGACCGAGCATCGACTCCTCCAAAACTCCCTACCGGACGCTGACCACCTACAAGGAGACGCACTTCAACGAACCGGTCGACCCGGAAGAGCCGAAAACGGCGACCTCGAGCTGGCAGGACCCGCGCTTCAAAGCCGGCGGCGCCGGCGACCCGCCGAACGCGGTCAGCGGCCAGCAGTTCCTGGTCAACTCCGGCACCGCCGACATCAAGGTCCCCGGGACCTTCGCTGGCCTGCGCTTCTGGAAGAACACCCAGGTCGAAAAACTGAGCCCGTCGCAGACGCTGACGCTGAGCCCCGGCACCGGCACGCTCGGCTACGAGTGGGACGTCGACCAGGACAACGGGTTCCGGCCGGAAGGGCGGATCTCGCTCTCCTCGACCACCGTCAACGGGCTCGAAGTCTTCAACGACTACGGCACCCACGTCGAAGAAAAAGGCATCGCCACCCACAGCCTCTCGCTCTACCGGGCGCCGAGCGGCGCGCTCGTCTTCGGCGCCGGCACCGTGCAGTGGTCCTGGGGCCTCGACAACACCAACGCCTGGGACGGCGGCTCGACCGACCCCTCGGAAAACCCGCCCGACCCGAACATGGAGCAGGCGACCGTGAACCTGCTCGCCGAAATGGGCGCCCAGCCGTCGACCCTGCAGAGCGGGCTGGTCCCGGCCACCGAATCGACCGACCACACGCCGCCGACCGCGACGATCAGCTCGCCGACCAACGGCCAGCAGCTGAAAGGCGGCGAAACGGTGACGATCAGCGGCACCGCGGCCGACAGCGGCGGCGGCGTCGTCGCCGGGGTCGAAGTCTCGACCAACGGCGGCAAAACCTGGCACCCGGCCACCGGCACCAACAACTGGACCTACGCCTGGAACGTCGAACCGGAGAGCTCGGCGACGATCGAGGCGCGGGCGATCGACGACTCCGCCAACATCGGCAAACCGACCGCCGGCACCACCGTGGCGATCGCCTGCCCCTGCTCGATGCTCGGCGCGCGGACGCCGACCGTCCCCGACGCGGGTGACAACGGCTCGATCACGGTAGGCGTCAAGTTCCGCAGCGACGTCCCCGGCACGATCAACGGCATCCGCTTCTACAAAGCCACCGCCAACACCGGCACCCACGTCGGCAGCCTCTGGACCGCGAGCGGCCAGCTGCTCGGCGAAGCCACCTTCAAAAGCGAAACCACCTCCGGCTGGCAGCAGGTCGAATTCGCCAACCCGGTGCAGATCCAGGCGAACACGGTCTACGTCGCCGCCTACTTCGCGCCCAACGGGCACTACTCCGACACCGCCTGGCAGATGAGCGAACCGCCGGCCACCGGCCCCGCGATCCTGAACCAGGGCAACCTGCACTTCCTGGCCGATACCGAAGGCGGCAACGGCCTCTACGAATACGGCAGCACCGGGACCTTCCCGACGCACGCCTACCACGCCGACAACTACTGGGTCGACGTCCTCTTCACGCCGAAGACCCTGCCGCTCGCCCCCGGCGCCCCGACCTCGGTGTCGGCGACCGGCGAACTCGGCCAGGCGACGGTGAAATGGACCGCCCCGACCAGCGGCGGCGCGGTCGAAAGCTACAAGGTGACCCCCTACGTCGGCGCGACCGCGCAGAGCTCGGTCACGGTGCCCGCGGGGACCACCGAAAAGACCGTCACCGGGCTGACCGGCGGCACCACCTACACCTTCGTCGTCAGCGCCGTGAACGAAGGCGGCTCGACCGCCTCGAGCCCGTCGAACCCGGTCACCCCGACCGCGGCGACGGTGCCGGTCGCGCCGACCGGGGCCCAGGCCGAAGCGGGAGCCAACGCGGCGACCGTGACCTGGCTCGCCCCGGAAAACAACGGCGGCACCCCGATCACCGGCTACAAGGTGACCCCCTACCTGAACGGCACCACGGCGAAGAGCCCGACCACGGTCGGCGCCGGGGCCACCTCGGCCACGGTCAACGGCCTCACCGCGGGCAGCAGCTACACCTTCACGGTGATCGCCGTGAACGCGGTCGGCTCGAGCCCCGAGTCGAGTCCGTCGAACTCGGTGGTCCCGACCGCGCTGAACCCGGCCGGGGCGCCGACCGGCGTGACCGCGACCCCGAAGAGCTCGGGCGCCCTGGTCACCTGGACCGCGCCGGAAGAAAACGGCGGCGCGACGATCACCTCCTACCGGGTCACCCCGATCGTGGGAGGCATCTCCCAGCCGCCGCTGACCACCGGCACCGCGGCCACGGAAGCGAGCCTCACCGGCCTCACCAACGGGACCGCCTACACCTTCAAGGTGGCGGCGATCACCTCCTACGGCACGGGCACGGAATCGGCCGCCTCGAACTCGGTCACCCCGTACGACACGATCTTCGACCTGGCGACGCCGGGCACCGTCGACGGCGGTGACGGCGGCTCGGTCGAGCTCGGGGTGAAGTTCCGCAGCACCGAAGCGGGCACGGTCAACGGCATCCGCTTCTACAAGGCGCCGACCAACACCGGCACCCACATCGGCTCCCTCTGGACGATGGAAGGGCAGCTGCTGGCGGAAGCCACCTTCACCAACGAGACCGCCTCCGGCTGGCAGCAGGTCACCTTCGCCAACCCGGTCGAAATCCGGCCGAACACGACCTACGTCGCCGGCTACCTGGCGCCCAACGGCCACTACTCGGTGAACGGGCCGAACCTGGCGGCGACGATCGCCAACGGGCCGCTGCAGGCGGAATCGAGCGAATCGGAACTGAGCGGCACCGAAGGCAACGGCCTCTACGCCTACGGCAGCGGGGTCACCTTCCCGACCCACGACTACAACGCCTCCAACTACTGGGTCGACGTGCTGTTCGCGCCGGAACCGCCGGCGACGATCCCGGGCGCCCCGAGCGGGGCGACGGCGACCGCCGGGCTCGGCTCGGCGACGGTCAAATGGACCGCGCCGACCAGCGGCAGCAAACCGTCCAGCTACACGGTCACGCCGTTCATCTCCGGGACCGCCCAGACGGCGAGCGCGAAGACGGTGACGGGCAACCCGCCGGCCACCGAAGCGACGGTCAGCGGACTGAAATCGGGCACCAGCTACACCTTCAAGGTGAAGGCGACCAACGCCGCCGGCACCGGGCCCGAATCGGCCGCCTCGAACGCGGTCACGCCGACCGGCGCGACCCTCCCGGGCGAACCGACCGCGGTCACCGCGGCGCCCCGCAACGCGAGCGCCCTGGTCACCTGGAAAGTCCCGGCCAGCGACGGCGGTGGCACGATCACCAGCTACAAGGTGACGCCCTACCTGAACGGCACCACGCCGCTCACCGCGACCACGGTCACCGGCGCCGCCACCACCTCGGCGACGGTCGCCTCGCTGACCAACGGCAGCAGCTACACGTTCAAAGTCGCCGCCGTCAACTCGGTGGGCACCGGCACCGCCTCGGCCGCCTCGGCGGCGACGATGCCGCGGGTGACCCTGCTCGAACAGGGCACGCCGGCGACGGTGAACGTCGCCGACTCCGCCTCGGTGGTGCTGGGGATGAAGTTCCAGACCTCGAGCGCGGGCAAAGTCCGCGGCATCCGCTTCTACAAGTCGGCGGGCAACACCGGCACCCACGTGGTGGCGCTGTGGAGCAGCACCGGGACGCTGCTGGCCTCGGCCACGGTGACCGGCGAAACCTCCTCCGGCTGGCAGGAAATGAGCTTCGCCAGCCCGGTCTCGATCAGCGCCAACACCACCTACGTGGCCGGCTACCTGGCCCCGAAGGGCCACTACTCGGCGACCTCCAGCGGGTTCTCGGCGGCGATCAAAGTCACGCCGCTGACCGGCCTGGCAAACTCCACCAGCCCCAACGGCCTCTACACCTACAGCGGCTCGCTGGTCTTCCCGACCAGCACCTACAACGCGACCAACTACTGGGTCGACGTGATGTTCACGTCGTGACCGGCGACCAGCGATGACGAAGAACCCGAAGAGACCCGAGATCATGGACAGGATCAGGCTCCGGCGGGCCGCGCTCCTGGCGCTGGTGGCGATCGTCGCCGCGCTGGCCCTCGCGGCCTGCGGCGGCGGTGGCGACTCGGCGGCCGGCGACGGCCACGACGCGGTCACCGAAACCGGCAGCGAATCCGAAGTCGTCGAAGCCAGCTTCCCCAGCGGGCACGACACCGACGAGGTGAGCGTCACCGGCGCCAAGCCGGTCAAACCGTGCGCGCTGGTGCCGAAGAAGAAGGCGGAAGGGATCCTCGGCTCGAACGTCAAGGTCTCCGAGCGTCCCCAGGGACCGACCTGCGTCTACACCGGCTCCGGCCGCGAGATCGACCTGGTGGTCGAGAAGACCTCGCTGGGCGCGCTGAAGAGCGAAGCGAAAAAGGTGGAACCGGTGACCATCAACGGCCGCCAGGGCTACTGCCTCACCTACCAGTCGACCTCGGTGGTGATCGGGGTATCCGGCGGCCGCGTCATCCAGGTGACCGGTCCCTGCCAGGCCGGCGTCCGCTTCGCCTCGATCGCCCTGAAGCGGCTCTAGTCCGCCCCGCGCGGGCCTCGCCCGCGCTCATCGAGGTTTTATCTTCGGGCGCACGCAAGTCCGCGCCGCACCCGTCCGTTGTTTCGGTATGAGCAATGAGAAGGGTGTATCCAGGGATCCGATCGGCACCGTGGTCGTGGGCTACGGCTACTGGGGGCCGAACATCGTCCGCAACGTGATCGAGCGGCCCGAGTTCGAGCTGATCGCGCTTTGCGAGCGCGACCAGGCGAGGATCGCCGAGTTCGAGAAACGAACTCCCGGCTATCCCTGCATGAAGAAGTTCGAGGAAGCGCTCGCCGACCCGGCGGTCGAGGCCGTCGCGATCGCGACCCCGCCGCACACCCACTACTCGCTCGTCCGCCAGGCCCTCGAGGCCGGCAAGCAGGTGCTGGTCGAGAAGCCGCTGGCCCGCACCGCCGGCGAGGCCGCCGAGCTGGTCGCCCTCTCCGAAGAGGTCGAACGGGTGCTGATGCCCGGCCACACCTTCCTCTACAGCCCTTCGGTCAACAAGGTCAAAGAGCTGATCGACGACGACGTGCTCGGCGAGGTCTACTTCGCCACCTCCTCGCGGATGAACCTCGGGCTCTACCAGCGCGACGGCGTCGTCCTCGACCTCGCCCCGCACGACCTCTCGATCCTCCTCTACTGGCTCGGCAAACAGCTGGTCGAGGTGAGCGCCAACGGCCGCAGCGTCTTCCAGGACGGCGTCCACGAGACCGCCTTCCTGACCCTGCGGTTCGAGGACGGCGCCCAGGCCAACGTGCAGATCTCCTGGCTGGCGCCGCGCAAGATGCGCCAGATGGTGATCGTCGGCAGCCAGAAAATGGTCCAGTACGACGACTCCGCCGCCGACGACCCGGTGCGGATCTACGACCGCGGCCTCGACTTCGCCGAGCCGCCCGCCACCTTCGGCGAGTACCGGCTGACCTATCGCTCCGGCGACGTGGTCGCCCCGCAGATCAAGCCGGCCGAGCCGCTCGGGCTCGAGCTCGCCGATTTCGCGGCGGCGATCCGCGAGGGCAAGACCCCGGTCTCCAGCCCCCGGCTCGGCCTCGAAGTGGTGTTCGCGCTGGAGGCGCTGGAGCGCTCGCTCCACGCCAAGGGCGAACCGGTGAAGGTCCGCTCCGCCGACGACGTCCGCTCCCGCAACCGCCAGCCGCTGGTCACCGCCTAGCGGCGGAGGGATCGACCGACCGTGACCTTCGTCTCCGCCCTCCGCGAGCTGTGGAAGCGCAAGCTGCTGGTGGCCATCTCGGTGGTCATCGCGCTGGCGCTCGCGATCCTCGCCGTCTACCAGGTGAGCGGCTCCGGGATCAGCAAGAAAGGCACCACCGAAGCTCACGGGTCCTCCGAGATCCTGATCGACTCGGCACGCTCGCCGATCGCCGGTTCGAAACGCGACATCAGCGGGCTGATCTCGCGGGCGGGCGTGTTCGCCCGGCTGATGGCGGGCGGCGACGTCGTCCGCCAGATCGCCGAAGACGCCGGCGTCGATCCGGAAGAGATCGAGGTCGCCGGGCCCTCGCCCCTGCCGGGTGAGGCGCCGGGGATGACCGAAGCCGAAGCGGCGCTGCCGTACGGCCTCACCTTCGCCGAGGTGCCAGAACTGCCGATCGTCTCGGTGGTCACCCGCGCCCCCACGGTCAAAGAGGCGGCGGCGCTGGCGGAAGCCTCGCCGGAGGCGCTCCGCGGCGTGATCCGCTCGGTCCAGAAGCAGCAGGCGACGCCCGCCAAAGAACGGGTCGAGGTCCGCGTGCTCGGGCCGCCGCAGGCGAAGCTCGCCGACTCGGGCCCGGGCAACAAGATGGCGGCGGCGATCTTCTTCGTGGTCCTCGCCCTCGAGATCGGCCTGATCCTCGGGATCCCCCGGCTGGTCGCCGCGTGGCGGCGCGAGGGGGACACCGAAGAGGCCGAGCTGGCCGCGGCGCCCGACGTCAGCGAGACCGGGGCGACGCTGCTGGTCCCCCACGAGAGCCGCAGCGGCAACGGCAACCACCTCGACCGTCCCGGCCGGGTCCGCCAGCACTGAGGGCGGGACCGACGATGGAAGTCGCACGCGCCCTCAAAGCCCTCTGGAAACGCCGGCGGCTGGTCGCCGTCGGCGCCGTCATCGCGCTGGTCGCGGCGATCCTCAGCGCCTTCACGGTGGGGATCTTCCCGCCGTCGCTGACGCCGCGGACCAACACCTTCGCCACCGCCTCGACCCAGATCCTGGTCGACACGCCGAGCTCGGCCTTCGTCAACGTGGAAGAGGAAGTCGAACCGCTGAACACGCGGGCGGCGGTCTTCTCGCGCTTCCTCGCCAGCCCCTTGGCGATCACCCTGATCGCCCGCGAATCGGGGCTGCCCACGAATGCGATCGAGGCCCAGGGGCCCTACGAACAGAACCTGCCGATCTTCGAACAGGAACCGACGGCGGAGAAGCGCAGCTCGCAGATCATCGGCGAGCGGGCCCTCTACCGACTGCGGTTCGAGAACAACCCCGACCTGCCGATCGTCAGCGTCTTCGCCCAGGCGCCGACCGCCGACGAGGCCCACAAGCTGGCCGACGCGGCGCCGGAGGCGCTCTCCTCCTACATCAGTCAGATCCAGGAAGCGCAGCACACGCCCGCCAAGCGCCGGGTCATCGTGCACCAGCTCGGCGACGCGACCGGGGGAGTGGTGAACGGCGGCGCCAACGCGCAGATCGCCGCGCTCGTCTTCTTCGTCGTCCTCGTCCTCTGGTGCCTGCTCTTGATCCCGGCCCACACGATCGCCCGCGGCTGGCGCGCCCAGGGCGACGACGATGACGACGAGACCCCGCGCCCGAACGGCCGGCGGGGCGGCTCGCAGCGGCGCGAAGTCGCCCTGCGGCCGTACATGGAACGCCAGAACCTCTAGCCATGAACGCGCTGCAGCGCATGGACTCCTGGCCGCGCACGCGCCGGCCGCTGCCGTGGATCTTCGCCCTCTTCCTGGCCTCGATCTTCCTGCTGCCGATCGACGCGACCCAGCTCAAGGTCCACCTGCCGTTCAGCTCCGAGGCGGATCGCTTCTTCGCCGCCTTCGTGATCGTCGCCTGGGCGATCACGGCGCTGATGGCGAAGCGGAGCGGCCGGTTGCGGCTGCGCCCGCGCGGCTGGGCGACCGCCTTCATCGTCTTCTTCGCGATCGCGATCATCAGCCTCGCCTTCAACTTCGACCGCATCACCAACCTCGGCGAATGGGAAACGGCGGAGAAAAAACTGGTGCTGCTGATCACCCTGGTCGGCCTGTTCGCGGTCTTCTCGGTCTCGCTGCGGGTGACCGAGCTGCGCGCCTTCGGCGTGCTGATCGTGATCCTCGCCTCGATCACCGCGCTGGGCACGATCTACGAGGAGAAGGCCCACGACAACCTCTTCTACTCGACCGGCAGCACGCTGCTCTCGCCGATCGCCGAAGTCGAACCGGCGCCGACCGAAGCGGGGTCCGACCCGAGCGCGCCCGGGCGGCCGATGATCTCCGGGCCGACCAGGCACGCGCTCTCGGTGGCCTCGATCCTGGGGATGGCGGTGCCCTTCGCGATCGTCTTCGCCGCCGGCGCGCCGAGCCTGCGCCGCAAACTTCTGTGGGGAGCCTTGGCGCTCCTGATCATCGTCGGGGCGCTGATCACCCAGCGACGCTCGGGGCTGATCGTGCCCGCGGTCGCGATCCTCACCTTGTTCGCGATCAGGCCGCGACAATTCTTGCCCTTGATCCCGGTCGCCCTGGTCGCGATCGTGGTCGGGTTCGCGATCAAGGGCGGCAGCATCAGCGTGATCAGCCAGCTCACCGGGGGCGAAAACAAAGCCTCCGACGAAGGGCGGACCTCCGACTACGAAGCCGTCGTCCCCGACGTCCTCACCCACCCGGCGATCGGCCGCGGCTACGGCACGCTCGACTCGCAGAAAGTCGACACCTACCGGATCTTCGACAACGAGTACCTGGGCGAGCTCTACCAGACCGGCCTCCTCGGCCTGCTCGCCTTCATCGCCCTGATCCTCACCCCGGTGGTGATCGCGGTCCGCTACGCCGCCCGCAGAGACAACCCGCTGCGCGGGCCGCCTGCCCTGGCGGCGGCGGCCGGCATCATGGGCTTCTTCGTCGCCGCGGCCCTCTACGACATCCTCACCTTCCCGCAGGCTCCCTACCTGTTCCTCTTCCTGGCGGCGATGTGCACCACCGCGGCCTCGGTGGAAAAGGTGGCGCCGGAGCGGGCGCGCAGGGCCCGCCCACGCCGCCGCGGCGCGCCGCAGCGCCGCCGGCGCGGAGCGCGCCCGCTGGCGAATCCGATGTGAGGGGAGGACGCGCCGAGGGGAGGGGGCGCGGGACGCGCCGCGGGGACTTGCCAGGGGATGCGGTGGGGACTTGCCGGGGGACGCGCCGCGGGGACTTGCCGGGGGTCTCCGCGGGCCTCCGCGGAGACGCCGAGGGACGCCGGGGGGTACCGCGGGACGCTGAGGGACGCCCGGGAACTCCGAGGGATTCCGCGGGATGCCGAGAGACGCCGAAGGACGCAGGGGACCCTGAAGCATCGCGGGGCGGCGGGGGCCTGGACCGGCCGGCACCGACGCCAGGGGACGCCGAGGACGTCGAAGGGACGCCGAAGGGACGCGGCCGGCGGGGGCCTGTACCGGCCGGCACCCGGGGGAATGGGACGCGGCCCTCTCGACGGCGACCCGGGCAGGCTGTGGTCGCCGTCGAGAGGGCCGACCCTCGGGGGGCGGTGAGGGTCCGGACCGAGGGTGGGCACGAAGGCGCCACGGAGCGCGCGTGATCGGTGCGGAAGGCGTGGGGATCGAGGTCGTCACGAACACGTGACCCGGCTCTTTGGCCCCTATAGGGGCCAAAATCTTGGGAGGGGATATCTGACCGTCGGGGACGCGCGTTCTCGACCTGACTCGATGTGGCCTGGGTCGAGGCCCCCTGTCGCGCGG
>DATJUK010000021.1:0-5201 GCA_035502495.1 Solirubrobacterales bacterium | reverse complement strand
CGTCCAGGACGCCGGTCCCCCGCCGCCCGGCCCCCGGATCGCGCCGTCCCGATCGACCCGCCCTCGAATGGGCGTCGCACCGACCGGCTGCCCCCGGATCGCGCCGCCCCCAGTCGACCCGTCCCCGGATCGCGCCGTCCCGATCGACCTCCGCCCCCGAATGGGCGTCGCACCGACCGGCTGCCGCCGGATCGCGCCGCCCCGATCGACCGTCCCGGAATCGACCCGCACCGGGATAGATCGGCCCCGATCGACCCGCACCCGAATCGACCCGCACCCCCTGGACTGCCCCGAACCGACCCGCCCTCGAATCGATCGCCCCCGATCGCCGCCCCGGCCCGGGCCCTTCCCTAATGCGCCTCGCCCGACGCGTGGGCCGGCGGGCGCGACTCCTCGGCCAGCGAGGTGATCTCGAGGGTGCCCTCGGCGGCCTCCTCGAGCACTTCGGTCGCCTCCTGGGCGGAGCGGGCGTAGAGCTCGACCAGGAGGTGCACGACGATCTGCTCTTCGTCGTGCTTGTGGAAGCGGACGTGGGTGAAGAACTCGCGCACCCCGGCGTCGCCGAAGGCCCCGTAGGTGAGGAACTCGGCGGCTTCCGGGCCGGAGCAGCTCTCGACCCGCTCGGCATCGATCTGCACCGTGCAGGAGGCGACCCAGGGCGTCCCGGCGACCATCCGCGGCCAGCGCTCGCCGATCGGCACCACGCGGTCGTCCTCGAAGGTCAGGTGGGGCTGGTCGTGCATGCAGTCGAGGCACTGGACCACCGATTCCTGCACCTCGTCGACCCCTTCGGCGAGCGCCCCGGTCTCCGGATCGACGCGCCGGATCGCGTCGTAGTGGATCTGGATCTCGAGGTTCTGCGACCAGCAGCGATAGCAGCGCAGCCAGGCCGAGCGGTCGTCTTGAAAATCGCTCATGCGCCCATTGTCGCGCGCCGCCCGGCTCGGCGTCTCCGGGCCCCTGAGCTACGCCGCGGCGCGGGCCTCGGCGCGGGCGCCGACCAGCTCGACGATCTCGCCCATGATCTTGTTCACGTCGAAGTCCTTCGGCGTGTAGACGCCGGCGACGCCGGCGTCGCGGAGGCGCTGGGCGTCGGCGACCGGGATGATCCCGCCGACCACGACCGGGATCTCGAGGCCCTCCTCGTTCAGCAGGCGCACGACCTCGGGGATCAGCTCCAGGTGGGAGCCGGAGAGGATCGAGAGGCCGACCACGTCGACGTCCTCCTGCAGGGCCGAGGTGGCGATCTCCGCCGGGGTCAGGCGGATGCCCTGGTAGATGACCTCCATGCCCGCGTCGCGGGCGCGCAGGGCGATCTGCTCGGCGCCGTTGGAGTGGCCGTCGAGGCCGGGCTTGCCGACCAGGATCTTGATCCGGTGGCCGATCCGCTCGGAGGTCTCGTCGACGCGGCGGCGGATCGCCTCGAGCTGGGATTTGTCGGACGGCGGGGCGGCGCCGTCGACCCCGGTCGGGCCGCGGTAGGCGCCGAAGACCTCGCGCATCGTTTCCGCCCACTCGCCGGTGGTCGCGCCCGCCTTGGCGGCGGCGATCGTCGCGGGCATGATGTTCTCCGCGTCGCTCGCGGCGACCCGGGCGAGCTCCGCCAGCGCCGCCTCGACCGCGTCCTGGTCGCGGCTCGCCTTCCACGCCTCGAGTGCCTCGATCCGCTCCCGTTCGACCTCCGGATCCGGGGTCATGATGCCGCCGTCGGCGCCCGCGGTGAGCGGCGATTCCTCGGTCTCGGTGAAGGAGTTCTGGCCGATCACCTTCTGCTCGCCGCGCTCGATCCGGGCGACCCGCTCGCGGTGGGACTCGACCAGGCGCGCCTTCATGTACGGGACCGCCTTGACCGCGCCGCCCTGCTTTTCGACCACCTCCATCTCGGCCCGGGCGCCCGCCGAGAGCTCCTCGACCAGCCCGTCCATGACCACCGAGCCGGCGAAGATGTCCGGGTACTCGAGCAGGTCGGTCTCGTTCGCCAGCACCTGCTGGATCCGCAGGCTCCACTGCTGGTCCCAGGGGCGGGGGAGGCCCATCGCCTCGTTCCAGGCGGGCAGCTGCAGGGCGCGCGCGCGGGCGTCGCGGGAGAGCGTCACCGCCAGCGCCTCGAGCACGATCCGCTGGATGTTGTTCTCCGGCTGCGCCTCGGTCAGCCCGAGGCTGTTGACCTGGACGCCGTAGCGGAAGCGCAGCATCTTCTCGTCGGTGACCCCGTAGCGCTCGCGGCCGATCTGCTCCCAGAGCGCCCCCATCGTGCGCAGCTTGGCGATCTCTTCGATCACCCGGATCCCCGCGTTGACGAAGAAGGAGATGCGGCCGAAGACCTTGGGGAAGTCCGCCTCGGCGACCTGGCCGCGCGCTTTCACCTCGTCGAGCACGGCGATCGCGGTGGAGAGCGCGTAGGCGATCTCCTGCACCGGCGTCGCGCCCGCCTCCTGCAGGTGGTAGCTGCAGATGTTGGTCGGGTTCCAGCGCGGCACCTCGTTGACGCTGAAGGCGACCATGTCGGCGATCAGGCGCAGGCTCGGCTCGGGCGGGAAGGCGTAGGTGCCGCGCGAGAGGTACTCCTTGATGATGTCGTTCTGGGTGGTGCCGGAGAGGGCTCGGCGCTCGACCCCGCTCTCCTCGGCGACCGTGACGTAGAGGCCGAGCAACCAGGCGGCCGTCGCGTTGATCGTCATCGAGGTGTTCATCTCGTCGAGCGGGATGCCGTCGAGCAGCTGGTGCATGTCGCCCTTGTTGGCGACCGAGACGCCGACCTTGCCGACCTCGCCGCGGGCGAGCACGTGGTCGGGGTCGTAGCCGGTCTGGGTGGGGAGGTCGAAGGCGATCGAGAGACCGGTCTGCCCCTTGGCCAGGTTCTTCCGGTAGAGCTCGTTGGAGCGTTTGGCGTCGGAGTGGCCGGCGTAGGTGCGCATGACCCAGGGACGGTCGCGCTCGGGGAGTCGGTGGTTGCTCATGTCGCAGATGTTATTTGGATACGAGGAAGGTGGAGTATCTCTGTGACGAGTCGACACAGCGGCCCGAAATCCCCCGCCCAGGGGCGCCCTTGACGCAACATCGGGCGTGGGCTGTGTTTAGGTTGGCGACCGCGTATGAAAGCCAAGCTCGTCATCGCCACCACCGCGCTGCTCGTCGTCGGCCTCCTCGTCGCCGCGGCGGCCTCGGGCGCCTTCGTCGCGATCTATCGCAACGCGCTCGAAACCACCGCCCAGCGCAGCGAAGTGCTGAAGCTGAGCGGCAAGTCCTGCACCCGCGGGGGCGGCCGGACGACGCTCAACATCACCGTCGGCAAGCTGACCGAAGAGTGCGCCTACAAGACGCCGGTGGTCGGCTCGGACCTCGAAATCGCCGTCACCGGGACGATCAGCTCGGCGACGCCGCCGGCGGTGGCGAAGAAAGCCTTCCTCGGCCTGCAGCTGCGGGCGGGCGGCGGCTCGAAGCTGGAGCTGCGCGTCTTCCCGGGTCAGAAAAAGGCCCAGCTCGCGCGGATCACCCAGGAAGGGATCAAGTTCCTCGCGGTCAAGAAGGACATCGCCTCGCTGAAAGAAGGGAAAGCGGTGGTGCTGCGGCTGCGGGCGATCAGCGGCGCGGGCGAAGCGGCGGGCACCTGCAAGGTCGGCGGCTACCTGGCCGGCGAACTGGTGGTCGAAGCCGAAGATCCGACCTGCGGCGAACTGAAAGGCGAAACCACCGCCCTCTCGGCCGGGGCGCCGAACAACGGCGTCGGCGTGGTCGCCGGCTTCGCCGCGATCGTCGTCCGCACGCCGGTCCGCTTCTAGCGGCGCGCGGCTACCCGGCCCGCGGTTCGGAGCGCACCAGCCTGGCGTAGACGATGTAGCGCTGGGCGGCGCTGTAGAGCGGGTTGCAGGCGGAGAGGACGAGCCGCTCGTAGCCGGTTTCGTGGATCACCCCGACGTCCGAGGGGTCGACGATCTCGGTCTTCTGGACCGCGTAGACGAAGGTCCCGTAGGGCATCTTCAGGGTGATCTCGTCGCCCTTGCGCATCGAGTCGATGTGGCGGAAGGGAGCGAGGTAGGTGGTCCGGTGGCCGGCGATCGCGATCGTCTTGCCCTGGCCCGGCATCGCCGTTTCCGGATAGTGGCCGGGGCCGAGCTCGAGGCTCGACTCGTCGGTGCCCTGGACGAACACCATGTTCAGCCCGTTCATCGCGGGCGCTTCGATCCGGCCCAGCGCGTCACCGGGCTTCGATTCTTCGACCAGGCGCTCGGCGAGGCGGGCGAAGTCCTGGTGGAGGGCTTCGGGATCCTTCTGCCGCGTCGCCTCTTCGCTCGCCCGCTGGATTTCCTCGGTGTCTTCGGCGGTGAGGAATTCCGCTTCCAGCGTCTTCAGCTGGCTTGCCTTTTCGCCCTGCTTGATCGAGCTGTAGATCGAGGAGAGGGGCTCCTGGTAGGCGAGCGTGATGCCGACGTCGACGACGACGAGGAGGCCCGCGGTTATCAGCGCGATCGAGAGGATGTGGGCGGCGCGGCGCATCGGGTGACCAAGTCTGCCATCGCCGCCGTGGCGGAACCACAATTCGTTCACGTCGACCGGTTATGTAACCCGTATAGTCCCGATACCAATTGTGAGTAGACGGACACAAAAGGCTCTTAAAAACTCCAAGTTTCTTGTTTCGGCCACCGCGATCCTGGCGGCGGCGGTCATCGCGACGGGCTTCGCGCCGAGCGCGGCGGCGGCAGCGCCGTGCGGGGATTCGACCGCCGTCCCGAGTCGGCTCAGCCTGCACCAGATGCGCTCCTCGGTCCTCTGCCTGGTCAACCGGATCCGCGGTCACTACCACCTGCATCCGCTCGCCTACAACAAGGCGCTGCGCACCTCGGCGTCGGCCCACTCGGTCTCGATGGTCGTGCACGGCTACTTCGCCCACGAAGGCCCGGGCGGCTCGATGAGCCACCGCATCTCGCGGGCCGGCTACCTCAGCTCGGCGGGCGAGTTCGTGATCGGCGAGGACCTCGGCGGCGGTGGCGGCGCGCTGGGCTCGCCGCGGGCCGTGGTCCGCGACTGGATGCACAGCCCACCGCACCGGGAAAACATCCTCGATCCGGATTTCCGCGACGCCGGCGTCGGCGTCGCCCGGGGCTTCCCGCTCGGCGGAGCCGGATCCCGCGCCGCGACCTACACCGTCGATTTCGGCGCCCGCGGCCACTAAGCGCCCACCCAGCCCCCGGTGGGGTGGG
>DATJUK010000020.1:0-9394 GCA_035502495.1 Solirubrobacterales bacterium | reverse complement strand
CTCGGCAGACACTCAACATCGAGCCATAGGCGAGATGTGTCTGCAGAGGGGGACCCCCGGCCCCGCTAGCCCTCCCTGGCTACCGAAGTTCGCTGCTGCTCTTGCCGAGCAGCTGGCGGGCGACGATCAGGAGCTGGATCTGCTGGGTGCCCTCGAAGATGTCGAGGATCTTGGCGTCGCGGGCCCACTTCTCGAGCAGCTCGGACTCGCCGAGGCCGACGGCGCCGCAGAGCTCGACGCAGCCGAGGGTGACGTCGACGCAGGTGCGCCCCGCCTTCGCCTTCGCCATCGAGGCCTGCAGCGAGTTGGGCTTCGAGTTGTCGGCCATCCAGGCCGCCTGCAGGGTGAGCAGCCAGGCGGCCTCGTAGTCGGCCTCCATCTCGAGGAAGCGGGCCGCCGCCGCGGGCTGGGAGAGGGCCGGGGTGTCGTAGTCGACCTCGACCCCCGCCGCGGCGAGCTGGCGCCGCGTCTCCTCCAGCGCCGCCCGGGTGACCCCGACCGCCATCGCGGCGACCAGCGGCCGCGTGTTGTCGAAGGTTTCCATCACCCCGGCGAAGCCCTTCTCCTTCACCTCCGGGTCGCCGAGCAGCGCGTCTTTCGGCACCCGGCAGTCCTGCAGGGTGAAGTTGGCGGTGTCGGAGGCGCGGATCCCGAGCTTGTGCTCGAGCCGGTCGAGCTTCAGCCCCGGGTTGTCGCGCTCGACGATGAACGACTTGATCGCGGCGCGGCCTTTGGCGCGGTCGAGGGTGGCCCAGACGACGATCAGGTCGGTGCGGTCGCCCGAGGTGACGAAGATCTTCTCGCCGTTGAGGACGTACTCGTCGCCGTCGAGCTCGGCGGTGGTGCGGATCGCGGCCGAGTCGGAACCCGCTTCGGGCTCGGTGATCGCCATCGCCGCCCACTTGCCGCCGTAGCGCTCCAACTGCTCCTCGGTCGCCACGCTGGCGATCGCCGAGTTGCCGAGCCCCTGCCGCGGCATCGAGAGCAGCAGGCCGACGTCCCCCCAGCAGAGCTCGATGATGCCGAGCACGGTGGAGAGGTTCGAGCCGTTGCGGTTCTCGCCCGCATCGGCGCCATCGGCGGAGCGCCGCACGCCGGCGGCACCGGCGCCGCCGAGGTCGGAGCCCTCGTTCATGCCGTCGATCAGCGACGCCAGCATGTCGAGCTCTTTCGGGTAGGCGTGCTCGGCCTCGTCGTATTTGCGCGAGATCGGGCGGAACACCTCGGTCGCCACCTGGTTCGCCTGGGTCGCCAGCGGCTTGTATTTCTTCGGGATCTCGAGGTTGATCATGATTTCTCCTTCGCTCGTCGCCGGGCGGCTAGACGAGCAGGGCGCCCTCCATGACGCCCGCGGATCGCAGGTCGCGGTACCAGCGCTCGACCGGGTGCTCCTTGACGAAGCCGTGGCCACCCAACAGCTGCACGCCGTCGGAGCCGATCTTCATCCCCTTCTGGGCGCAGAGCCGGCGGGCGATCGCGGCCTCGCGGCCGAAGCTCTCGCCCTGGTCGGCGCGGCTCGCCGCCCGGTAGGTGGCAAGCCGCATGCCGTTCGACTCGATCCCGATTTCCGAGACCGCGAAGGCGACGCCCTGGCGGTTGGAGATCGGTTCGCCGAACGCCTGGCGGTCGTTGACGTAGGGGATCACGTAGTCGAGCACCGCCTGTGCGGTGCCGACCGAGAGCGAGGCCCAGGCGATCCGCGCCCGGTTGACGCAGTCGACGTAGTCCTCGCGCCTGCCCTCGCCGAGCAGCGCCGCCTTCGGCACCTTCGCCCCCTCGAGGATCAGGCGCCCGGTGGCGGCGGGCCGCAGGCCCATCGCCGGCTCGTCCTCGATCGAGAGCCCTTTGGTGCCGGACTCGACGACGAAGAGCGCCGGGCCGATGCCCTCGGCCTCGGCGGCGACGACGAAGAGCTCGCACTCCGTCGCCCGGGCGATCAGCGACTTGGCGCCGTCGAGCACCCAATCGGAGCCGACCAGCTTCGCCTTCGTCTCCAGCTTCAGCGGGTCGAAGAGCGGCCGCGGCTCGAGGATCGCCAGCGCCGCCGCCGGCACGTCCTCGCCGGTGAACGGAGGCAGGTAGGTCGCCTCCTGCTCGGCCGTCCCCCAGAGCCCGATCGCGGTGGCCACCGCGCCGGGCGCGAGCGCCGCGTAGGCGATCCCCATATCGCCGTGGGCGAGCGCCTCGCCGATCAGCGCCGTGGTCGTCGCCGCGCCTTCTTCCATCACCCCGCCGAGCTCGGCCGGGACACCGAGCATCGCGACGCCCAGCTCGGTCGCCTGGGCGAGGACCTCGGTCGGCGTCTGGCGCGCGTCGTCGGCCTCTTTCGCCGCCGGGCGGACCTTCTCCTCGGCGAACGCGCGGCCCGCCTCCTGGAACATCTGCTGCTCGTCGTCGGGCGTGACGTCGAAGAGGCCCTTCGACTTGGAGCGCGGCTGGCGCGCCGGCTTGCCCAGCTGCTGCGCCGCCTTGAAGGTGCGACCGGCGACGGTCGCGGTGCGGAAGCCTTGTTTGGTCCCCTGGAAGAGGGCCCTCTCGACCCCCTTGCGGATGCGGATGCGGTCGAGCAGGTCGGAGCCCGCGAGCCAGTTCAGCGCCCGCAGGCCGATGCCCATCGTGCGCTCGGCCACGCCCTTGTCGGTTTCAGTCGTGGTGCTCACTATGCCTTTCCTTTGGCTTTGGACTGGGTCTTGCTCTTGGCTTTGACCGGGAGGACCCGGCCGTCGAGGTGACGGTTGCCGCGCTTCTTGCCGCGGCCGCGCACGGTGAAGTCGATCTCCTCGCCGTCGCCCGGCCTGGCGCCCTGGTCGGGCTCCGCGGTGGCGAACTCGACCTTCGCCGGCAGCAGGATCGGGCGGCGGAAGCGGACGTCGACGGCGAAGGCGTCGGGGAGACGCGGCTCGAGCGCCGCCAGCGCCCGCGCCTTGGTCCACATCCCGTGGGCGATCGCCGCGGGGAAGCCGAGCGGCTTCGCCGTCAGCGAGTGCATGTGGATCGGGTTGCGGTCGCCGGAGACGGCGGCGTAGCGGCGGCCGAGGTCGCCGGGGAGGGCCCACGTGGCGCTCGCCGGGACCTCCTCGCCGACGATCGGGAACGCCTCGCCGGAGGTCGCCCCGGGGTCGCCCTTGCCGCGGCGCAGGAAGGTGCTGGTGCTCTCCCAGGCGATCTGGCGGCCGACCCGGACCTCGGTGACGACGTCGAAGCTGCGCCCTTTCGGGTGGGGGGCGATCTTTGTCGCCTGCACCCGCAGCGAGAGCTCCTCGTCGATCCCCAGCCGCCGGTACTGGGTGATCCGGTTGGCGATGTGGACCAGGCCGACGGCGCCGAACGGGAACGACCCGTCCGACATCAGCGCCATGTGCAGCGGGAAGGCGAGCACGTGGGGGTAGGTCGGCGGCAGGCTGTCGCGGAGGGCGAAGCCGGAGACCTTGGCGTAATTGGCGACGGCGGTCGCGTCGGCGGTCACCCCGTCGAGCTGCAGCTGCACGTCGGGGATCTCGCCGCCGCCGCCGGGCACGAACGGCAGCCGCGAGGCTCCCGGCACGAGCGGGATCGCGGCGCGCGCATAGAGCGGCAGGATGCTCGGCGCGCTCTCCAGCTTCCGCGTCTTGGTCTTGGTCGCGGCCGCCACGTCAGGCTCCGAGCAGGCTCTGGCCGCAGACGCGGACGACGTTGCCGTTGACCCCGGTCGAGGCGGGGGAGGCGAACCAGGCGATCGTCTCGGCGACGTCGACCGGCAGCCCGCCCTGCGAGAGCGAGGCGAGCCGGCGGCCGGCTTCGCGCGGGCCGATCGGCATCGCCGCGGTCATCTGGGTCTCGATGAAGCCGGGGGCGACGGCGTTGATCGTCGCCTTCCGCTTGGCCAGTGTCGGGGCGAGCGATTCGACCATCCCGATCACCCCCGCCTTCGAGGCGGCGTAGTTGGTCTGGCCCGAGTTGCCCGCGATCCCCGACATCGAAGAGACGCAGACGATCCGCCCGTTCGCGTGCAGCGCTTTCGAGTCGAGCAGGGCATCGTTGATGCGCTCCTCGGCGGAGAGGTTGATCTCCATCAGCTGCGCCCAGCGGTCTTCCGGCATCTTCGCGATCGTGCGGTCGCGGGTGACCCCGGCGTTGTGGACGACGACGTCGACGCCGTCGGCGAGGTGGGACACGATCTGCTCGGGGGCGTCGGCGGCGGTGATGTCGAGCGCCAGCGCCTCGCCGCCGAGCGCCTCGACCACCGCCCGCAGGTCGGCCTCCGCCTGCGGCACGTCGAGGCCGACGACCTTGGCGCCGTCGCGGCCGAGCGTCGCCGCGATCGCCGCGCCGATCCCGCGCGAGGCCCCGGTCACCAGCGCCGTCTTGCCCGCCAGCGGCTGGTCCCAGTCGATCGCCGGGGTGGGGGCGACGGCCTTGCCGATCCGCACCACCTGCCCGTCGACGTACGCCGAGCGGGGCGAGAGGAGGAAGCGCAGGGTCGACTCGAGCTGGTCCTCGGCGCCCGGTTCGACGTAGACGAGCTGGGCGGTCGCGCCCTTGCCGCCGATCTCCTTGGCAAGCGAGCGGGTGAAGCCCTCCAGCGCCCGCTGGGCGGTGTGGGCGCGGGCGGAGCCGGCCTGCGCCGGGGTGGTGCCGAGGACGACGACGCGGCCGCTGCGCCGCAGGCGCGGCACCGCGGGGTAGAAGAAGCGCTGCAGCTCGACCAGCTCGGTCGAGTCGGCGATCCCGGAGGCGTCGAAGACCAGGGCCTTCGCCTTGCCCTCGGCGCCGGCGCGTTCGGCGCCGATGTCGTCGAGCACCTTCTTCAGCGCCCGCTCCAGCTTGCCGCCGGGGGCGCCGCCGCTCAGCACCGGGCCGGCCACCACTGGCATGCCGGGCTGCCAGCGGTCGAGGTCGACCGGCTGCGGGAGCCCGACCTGGCGGGCGACGGTCGAGACGACCGGCGCGTTGACGATCTGCGAGTAGCGATCAGGCATGGAGACACACTCCTTTCAGGGCCGATTCGGCCCGGATCACACGACCGGAAGTCACCGGTCCGAATTGGCCCCTCAAGGTTCCGCCGCCTCGAGGATCGCGACGACGCCCTGGCCGCCGGCGGCGCAGACCGAGATCACGCCGCGTCCCTTTCCGTCTTCGTGCAGCTGCTTGGCGAGGCCGGCGACGATCCGCCCGCCGGTCGCCGCGAACGGGTGCGCGGCGGCGAGCGAGCCGCCGTTGACGTTCAGCTTCGACCGGTCGATCGCCCCGAGCGGCTTGTCGCGGCCGAGCTTCTGCTTGCAGAAGTCGCCGTCCTCCCAGGCCTTCAGCGTGCAGAGGACCTGGGCGGCGAAGGCCTCGTGGATCTCGTAGTAGTCGAAGTCCTGCAGGGTGAGGCCGGCGCGGTCGAGCATCCGCGGCATCGCGTAGGCGGGCGCCATCAGCAGGCCTTCGCGTTTGTGCACGTGGTCGATCGCCGCCGTCTGCGCCTCGCTGAAGTAGGCGAGGACGGGCAGGTCGTGTTCCTTCGCCCACTCCTCGGAGGCGAGCAGCACCGCTGAGGCGCCGTCGGAGAGCGGCGTCGAGTTGGCCGCGGTCATCGTCCCCTCGGGGCCGCCGAAGACCGGTTTCAGCTTCGCCAGCTTCTCCACCGAGGAGTCGGGACGCAGGTTGCCGTCGCGCTCCAGCCCCAGGTAGGGGGTGATCAGGTCGGTCTGGAAGCCGCGCTCGTAGGCGGCGGCCAGGTTGCGGTGGGAGGCGACCGCGAGCTCGTCCTGCTCGGCCCGGCCGATGTCCCATTCGGTGGCCATGATCGCGCAGTGCTCGCCCATCGAGAGGCCGGTGCGCGGCTCCTCGTTGCGGGGGATGCGGGGCACGACGTGGCCGGGGCGGAAGCGGGTGAGCGTCTTCAGCTTGCCGGCGGTGGAGCGCTCCCGGTTGGCGTCGAGCAGCGTCGCGCGCAGCTCTTCGTTCAGCTCGATCGGCGCGTCGGAGGTGGTGTCGGCGCCGCAGGCGATGCCCGCGTCGATCTGCCCGAGGGCGATCTTGTTGGCGACCAGGATCGCCGTCTCCAGGCCGGTGCCGCAGGCCTGCTGGACGTCGTAGCCGGGGGTCTCGGGCGCGAGGCGGGTGGAGAGGACGCTCTCGCGGGTCAGGTCGCGGTCGTGGGAGTGCTTCAGCACGGCGCCGCCGGCGACCTCGCCGAGGCGCTCGCCCTCGAGCCCGTAGCGGTCGATCAGCCCGTCGAGCGCCGCGGTGAGCATGTCCTGGTTGGTCGCGTGCGCGTACTTGGTGTCGCTGCGCGCGAAGGGGATCCGGTTGCCGCCGATCACGGCGACCCGGCGGGTCTCACTGTTCATGCCTTGGGGGTTCCTTTCCCGGGTTTGGAAGTGGGGGAGTGGGCGGCCTGCGAGCGGGCGCGGATGCCCGGCTCGACGGTCGAGATCAGAAGCTCGGCGGCCTCGCCGGCGGAGATCGCCTCGGTCCGCAGCCACCAGCGCGCGAGCTCCTCGGCGGCGCCGAGGAGGGCGGCGGAGAGCGCCTCGATTTCGACCCGCGCGGCGCGCCGGCGCGCCTCGGGGAGCTGGGCGAGCAGGGACTCGGAGACCAGCCCGACGATCTGGTCGCGGTAGGAGGCGACGCGCTCGGCGACCTCGCCGCTGCCCGGCAGCGTCTCGTCGAAGAGGACGGCCCAGGCGGCGCGGTCGGAGTCGAGGAAGGCGAAGAAGGCGCGGACGCCGGAGGCGAGGGCGTCGCCGGGCGAGTCGGTGCCCGCGATCGCCTCACCGATGGTGCGGATGAGCGCGCCGCCCGCCGTCTCCATGCAGGCGATGTAGAGCCGCTCCTTGTTGCCGAAGTAGTTGTAGAGCAGCGGCTTCGTCACCCCTACCGCCGCCGCGATCTCCTCCATCGTCACGTCGCCGTAGCCGCGCTCGGCGAAGAGCTCGTGCGCGACCCCGATGGTCTGCTCCATCCGCTCGTCCCGCGACAGCCGTGAACGCATCTCTACATTCATCGGTGCACACGTTACCCGACTATAAATTTATATGGACGTAACGTGACGAGGTCACACAGACCGCCGACTGACACCGGCGATACGAGGCCACTGAAGACGCGGGGCACCTTTTGGGTCTCCCGCACCCGAAAGGTGCCCCGCGCATGGTGGCGACGGCTCGGGGTAGAACTAGGGCATGAGGAGATCGGCGACGGCGCTCGGACTGGTGGTGCTCGTGGTGGCGGTGGCGGGGCTCGCGGCGGGGTCGGCGACCGGGGCGGCGAACAGGAAGCTGGTCGAAGGGACGGTGTATGACGCGACCTGTGCGACGGTCTGCGCTCCTGAATGCCCGCCGATTCCTTGTGGACCGGTCGGTCAGGGGGCTCGTGGGGCGGTCGTCTGTGCACGGCGGCTGATCGTCTGTCCGCTGGCGAGGCGGGGGATCGAGTGCGTGAAGGCGCCCTGCCCGGGGACCGATCCGGTCTATGCAGGCGAAGGGGCGGTCGTGAAGGTCCGCAGGCGGGGCTCGGCGAGGGTCCTCGCCACGCTGCCGATCGTCGAAGGGCACTTCAAGATCCGGCTCGGCCCGGGCTACTACGAGATGCGGCCGTTCCTGCCCGAACCCGAATGCTGGTCGGGGATGAAGCGGGAGGTGCTGGTCACGGCGAAGGCGAAGGGGCCGGTGTCGGCGGAACTTCGGGTGGCGAACAGCTGCGTCGTCCACCCGGACGCCACGGCCGCAAAGTAGGGCGCGCGCCGCCCGGCGCCGGCGCGGCTAGAGCTCGGTGCCGTCGTAGAGCTTCTTGACGTGCACGGTGCCCGCGGGCGCCGCCTCCAGGCAGAGGCGGCAGAGGACGCACTCGTCGACGTTCTCGTCGACGATCTCGACCCGGCCGTCGGCGTTCTTGAAGATGTCGACGGGGCAGACTTCTTCGAGTTTCGCCGCCAGGGCCGCGTCGCCCGCGACCGAGGCGTCGACCTCGACGTCGATGAAGACCTTGTTCTGGGCGGCCATCAGGCAGCCACCCCGAGCTTCTCCTTGACCACGGTGGGGATCTCGTCGATCCGCTCGACGACGCGGATCCCGGCGGCTTCGAGGCGGGCGATCTTCTGCGTCGCCGTGTCCTCCTCGCCCTCGACGATCGTGCCCGCGTGGCCGAAGCTCATGCCCTTCATCTCCTCGTCGTCCATGAATTTGCCCGCCATGAAGGCGACGATCGGCAGCCGTGAGTCGTTGTCCTTCACCCATTCGGAGAGCTGGGCCTCCATGCGGCCACCCGGCTCGGTGTAGATGACGATCGCCTTGGTCTGCTCGTCGGCCTCGAAGAGCGGCATCAGTTCGGCGTAGGTGGAGCCGATGATCGCGTCGCCGCCGATCGAGACGGCGGTGGAGACGCCGAGCCCGGCCTGGGTCAGCGAAGAGGAGATCTCGGTGGTCATCCCGCCGGAGCGGCTCATCACCCCGACCGGCCCCGGCGCGTAGGCCTTCGCCGCGTCTTTGGCCGGGCCGCCGATACCGCCCATCTTGCAGACTTCCGGCACGATCAGGCCGAGGCAGTTGGGGCCGATGATGCGGGCGCCCTCGCGGTCGGCGAGCTCGACCATCTGGGCGACGTCGCCGCGCGGGATCCGCTCGGTGACGACGACGATCAGCTTGATCCCGTTCAGGATCGCCTCGAAGACCGCGTCTTTGGTGAAGGCGGGGGGGACGGTGACGACGGAGCCGTCGATCGGCCCGCCGTGGTGGGAGACCGCCTGGGCGACGGTGTCGAAGACCGGCACGCCGTGCACCTCGCGGCCCTTGCGGCCGGGGGTGACGCCGCCGACCACCTTGGAGCCGTAGTCGAGGCACTCGCGGGTCAGGTTCACCGCCTCGCGGCCGGTGATGCCCTGGACGATGAAGGTCGTGTCCTTGCTCAGCAGGATGCTCATGCGGGCGCCCCCTGGATCTTGGCGACGGCGCGGCCGGCCGCCTCCCACATCGAGACCGAACGGTCGCAGTACTCGACCCCGTAGCGCTCGAGGATGCGGAAGCCCTCGTCCTCCCAGGCGCCCGGGATGCGGAAGATCGCGATCGTCTCGCCCGGGTCCTTGTCGAGTTCGAGGCAGGCCTTGATCACGCCGCGGGCGACGATGTCCACCCGCGTGTTGGAGACGATCGACATCATCACCGCGATCTTCTCGACGCCGTCCTTTTCCAGCACCTCCTTGGCGAGGCCGCAGGCCTTGGCGACCGACGGGTTGCCGCCGATCTCCGAGTAGTTGGCAGGCTTGCCGCCCTGGTTGCGGACCGCGTCGGTGAGCGTCAGCGAGCCGCCGCCGGCGCCGATCACGAGGCCGAGGTTGCCGGTGAAGCCGTGGTCTTTGCCCTGGATCACGCCGCGGTGGTCGGCGGCGTCGATCGCGGCGACGTGCTCTTCGAAGGGGGAGTGCTCGTAGGGC
>DATJUK010000019.1:0-12464 GCA_035502495.1 Solirubrobacterales bacterium | reverse complement strand
CAGCCGGCCCGGGTCGCCACGAGACGCCCGGGACGCCGGTCCCCCGCCGCCCGGGCCGCGGAGCACGCCGTCCCGCCGCCGCCGCCACCGCCACGGCCGCCGCCACGGCCACGAGCCCACCCCGCCCCGCCCCGTGAGTTCGCACTTATCACCGCTATGCGGTGATAAGTGCGAACTCAACCGCGGCGACGGGGCCGGGCGGGAACCCCGGCCGTCCCGCCGCTCAGCCGTCTCAGACCGCGGTCGGCGAAAGCTGCGGGTACAGCGGGTGGCGATCCATCAGGGCGCCGGTGCGCTCGGAGAGGCTCGGCTTCTCCGACTCGAAGTCCTCGCCGAGGGCGGTGGCGATGACCGCGGCGATCTCCTCCATCTCCTCCTCCTTCATCCCTCGCGTGGTCAGGGCCGGGGTGCCGATCCGCAGGCCGGAGGGGTTCATCGGGGGACGGGGGTCGAAGGGGATGGCGTTGCGGTTGACGGTGATGCCGACCGCCTCGAGGCGGTCCTCGGCGGTCTGGCCGTCGAGGCCGGTCGGGGTCAGGTCGACCAGCACCAGGTGGACGTCGGTGCCGCCGGTGAGGACCGGGATGCCGTTCGCTTCGAGGCCGGCGCCGAGGGCGCGGGCGTTGGCGATCGTCTGCCGCTGGCGCGCGGCGAAGGGCGCCGAGGCGGCGATCTTCATCGCCACCGCCTTGGCGGCGATCGTGTGCATCAGCGGGCCGCCCTGCTGGCCGGGGAAGATCGCTTTGTCGATCGCTTTCGCGTGCTCCTCCTTGCAGAGGATCATGCCGCTGCGCGGGCCCGCCAGCGTCTTGTGGACGGTGGTGGTGACGACGTCGGCGTGCGGCACCGGGCTGGGGTGCTCGTTGGCGGCGACGAGCCCGGCGAAGTGGGCCATGTCGACCATCAACAGGGCGCCGACCGAGTCGGCGATCTCACGGAAGGCGGGGAAGTCGAGCTGCCGCGGATAGGCGGACCAGCCGGCGACGATCATCTTCGGCTTGTGCTCGGCGGCGAGGCTCGCCACCTCGTCCATGTCGACCCAGGCGTCCTCGCGGCGCACGTGGTAGGGCACCGGGTGGTAGAGCTTGCCGGAGACGTTGATCTTCATCCCGTGGCTGAGGTGGCCGCCGTGGTCGAGGGCGAGGCCGAGGATCGTGTCGCCCGGTTCGAGCAGCCCGAAGTAGACCGCGTTGTTGGCCTGCGCCCCGGCGTGCGGCTGCACGTTGACGTGCTCGGCGCCGAAGAGGTCCTTGGCCCGGTCGATCGCCAGCTGCTCGGCGACGTCGACCTCCTCGCAGCCGCCGTAGTAGCGGCGCCCCGGGTAGCCCTCGGCGTACTTGTTGGTGAGCACCGAGCCGGCCGCGTCGAGCACCGCCTGGGGGACGAAATTCTCCGAGGCGATCATCTCCAGCGTCCGCTGCTGGCGGCGCAGCTCACGCTCGAGGACGGTGGCGATCTCGGGGTCGACCTCGCTGAGCGGCGCGGTCTGGAAGTTCTCGGGGAGGTCGGCCATCGCTTGTGCCGACGATAGCAATGGGTCGGGATACGGGGATACGCTCCCGACCGTGAAAGCTCGCCTGATCGCTCTCGCCCTCGCGGCGGCACTGGTGCTCCCCGCGACGGCGGCGGCGGGCTGGCATCCGCCGCGGCAGAACCCCTGCCAAGGCCCGCGGGCGCCGCGCCTCCTCTGCCCCGACCTGCGGATCGGCCCGCCGAGCGAAATGTACGTCTCCGACTACGACGGCAAGGTGCTGCTGCACGCGACCTCGGACGTGCGCAGCCGCGGCCGCGGGCCGATGGAGCTGCACGGGCAGCGCAACGGGCCGAAGTCGATGAAGGTGACGCAGCGGATCTACAAGGTCGGCGGCGGCCACATCACCGTGCGCACCAACGCCAGCCTCCACTTCACCGACGTCGGCGCCTACTTCGGCGGCTCGTACTGGAAGGTCCACCAGCTCGCCCGCTTCGAGCTGCGCCCGGTCCTCCCCGACGGCAGCCTCGGCGAAGTCGTGCGGACCAGCCCGAAGCTGAACTACTGCCTGCGCGACCTCGAGCGCACCCGGCCGGGGAAGCGCTCCCCCACTCACGCCTTCTACCCCGGCTGCGACCAGGACCCGCGGATCAAGCGCGACCGGCTCGGCACCTCGGTCGGCTGGTCGGACATCTACCCGGCCGACTACGACAAGCAGTACATCGACGTGACCGGGCTGCGGGGCTGCTTCGAGTTCCGCATGACCGTCGACCCCAAGCACCTGCTGTTCGAGTCGAACGAGCACGACAACTCCTCCCACCGCCGGGTCGAGCTGCCGTTCACCGGCAAGGGCTGCTAGTCGAGGCCGACGCGGGCGAGGCGACTGGCCAGGTCGCCTTCCGACAGCGCCCCTTGGCGGAGGATCTCCCAGCCTCCGCCCTCGTCGATCGCGGCGATGTCGACCACGGTCGAGGGCAGGCCGCCCAGCTGCCCGCCGTCGATCGCCAGGTCGACGGCGGCGACGATCGAGTCCGGCACCTCCTCGAAGCGCGACGGGGCGGGCTTGCCGCTGAGGTTGGCGGAGGTCTGGAAGATCGGGCACATAGCTCCCGCCAGCGGCCCCGCGAGCAGCCGGATGCCGAGGCGCTCGACGTCCTCGCGGCAGGCGAGCGGGTAGCGGTGGCCCGCGTTCTTGACCACCAGCGTGACCGGGCCGGGCAGGAGGGCGCTGACCGCGGCGGCGGCGCGCGGGCCGAGCTCGGCGACCAGCTCCCGCATCGCCAACGGGGAGAAGTACATGACCGCCGCCGGTTTGCCGTCGTCGCGGCCCTTGATCCGGTGGATGCGGGAGATCGCGGCGGCGTCGAGCGGGTCGCAGGCGAGGCCGTAGACGCCGTCGGAGGGGAAGACCGCGACGCCGCCGGCGGCGATCGTCCGCTCCAGCGCCGTCCGCGCGGCGGCCGCGCCACCGCTCTCCAGCGGCACTACCTGGGGGGTTCCGGTGCTCATCGCACCCCCACCCCTACCCGCTCGATCCCGGCCAGATCCTCACGGATCTCGATCGCGCCGAAGCCGGCGTCGCGGAGCAGCTCGACGACCTCGACCGCCTGGCCCTCGCCGAACTCGACCGCGATCGCGGCGGCGGCGTCGAGCGGGCTCGCCTGGTCGGAGAACGTAGGCCGCAGGCACTCCGCCGGACCCTCGTCCATCGGCGCCAGCAGGGCCCGGTAGGCGTCGAGGCCGTCCTCACCGGCGAGCAGCGCCTCGCGCGGCTCCCATCGGGTCACCTCGGGCTCGAGCCCGGCCCAGTCCGGTTCGGCGACGTAGGGAAGGTTGGCGAGGACGAGGTCGAAGCTCTCGCCCTCCGGGACGGTCCCGGCGACGAAGCTGACCCGGTCGGCGAGGCCGAGGCGCGCGGCGTTCGCCCGCGCGACCTCGAGCGCGCCGGGCGAGGTGTCGGTGGCGACGACCTCGGCCGCGGGCAGCTCGTCGGCGACGGCGAGGGCGATCGCCCCGGACCCGGTGCCGACGTCGAGCACCCGCCCCGGGCGCCGCTCCAGCGCCACTTCGACCAGCAGCTCGGTCTCCGGCCGCGGCACCAGGACGCGCGAGTCGACGGTGAGCTCCAGCCGCCGGAACCCTTTCGTCCCGACGATGTAGGCGAGCGGCTCGCGCCGCAGCCGCCTGCGCACCAGCTCGGCGAAGCGGCGGGCCTCCGCCGCCGACAGCGTCGCCCCCGGATCGGCGATCAGGCTCGCGCGGTCCCTCCCGCTGACGTGGGCGAGCAGGAGTTCGGCATCGAGGCGCGGCTCGCCGACCCCGGCGGCCCGCAGAGCATCGGTCGCCGCCGTCAGCGCCTCGGCGACCACGGCGACTCCTTGGGCGCTGCCGGCGGCGGCGCTCACGCCACCGCCGCGGCCTCCAGCCGCTGCCGCTTCTCCTCCGCCGAGAGGGCATTGGTGAACTCTTCGAGCTCGCCGTTCAGGACCCCGTCGAGATTGTGCGAGGTGTGCTTGATCCGGTGGTCGGTGACCCGTCCCTGGGGGAAGTTGTACGTGCGCACCTTCTCCGCCCGCTCGCCGCTGCCGACCTGGGCCTTGCGCTCGGAGGCGATCTGTTCCTGCTGTTCGGCGATCTGCTTCTCCAGCAGGCGGGCGCGGAGGACCCGCATCGCCTTGTCGCGGTTCTGCAGCTGGGACTTCTCGTCCTGCATCGAGACCACGATCCCGGTCGGTTTGTGGGTGATCCGCACCGCCGAGTCGGTCGTGTTCACCGACTGGCCGCCGGGCCCGGAGGAGCGGTAGACGTCGACCTGGAGGTCGTTCGGGTCGACCTGGACGTCGACCTCCTCGGCCTCCGGCAGCACCGCGATCGTCGCGGTCGAGGTGTGGATGCGGCCCTGGCTCTCGGTCTCCGGGACGCGCTGGACGCGGTGGGTGCCGCCCTCGAACTTGAAGACCGAGTAGGCGCCCTCGCCGCGCACTTCGAAGGTCACCTCCTTGAAGCCGCCCGCCTCGGAGGCGGACTGCGAGAGGACGTCGGTGGAGAAGCCGCGCAGCTCGGCGTAGCGGGTGAGCATCTTGTAGAGGTCGCCGGCGAAGAGGGCGGCCTCGTCGCCGCCGGTGCCGGCGCGGATCTCGACGATCACGTTCTTCTCGTCGTTCGGGTCCCGCTCGACCATCGCCAGCCGGATCTCCTCTTCCAGCGCCTCCAGGCGCGGCGGCGCCTCCTCGACCACGGCCCGCAGCTCCTCGTCCTCCCCCTCGGCCAGCAGCTCCCGCGCCCCCTCGAGATCGTCCTTCAGCGTCACGTACTCCTCCGCCAGGTCGCGGGCGCCTTTCAGCTGCCGGTACTCGCGCCCGACCTCGGCGTACCGATCGCGATCGGCGATCACCGCCGGGTCCGACATCAACTGCTCGAGCTCCGCGAAGCGCGCTCGGATCTGTTCCACCAACTGCTCGATCATCAGCCGCAGTCTAGAAGCGAGGGCGGGGCGGCCCCTGAACGAACCTCCCCGCTGTCGTGAGAGAAGGGGCCACCCCGCCCTCGCCCTCGCTCAGCTAAGCGACGATCTCGATCGTATGATCGGAATGCAGATCGTCCGGGCTCTCCCGCGCCAGGACCGCGTTCAAGGAAGCGATCGCCACGGCCAGCTGGTCCAGATCGGGCTCCCGCGTGGTCAGGTTCTGCAGCATCAGCCCCGGCCACATGAGCGCCCGCACCCACGCTTTGCGCCGGTTCTTGCCCGCCCACTTGATCACCTCGTAGGAGAGCCCGGCGATCACCGGGATGCCGACGATCCGCGAGATCACGAGCCAGTACCAGGCGGGCAGCCCGAGCGGGGCGAAGATGAAGATCGCCAGCACCATCACGATCAGCAGGAAGCTGGTGCCGCAGCGCGGGTGGAGGCGCGAGTAGAGCTTGGCCCGCTCCGGGATCAGCTCGTCTTCGGCCTCGTAGCAGGAGATCGTCTTGTGCTCGGCGCCGTGGTACTCGAAGGTGCGCCGCAGGTCGGGCATTTTCGAGATCGCCCAGATGTAGCCGATGAAGATGCCGGTGCGCAGCAGGCCCTCGACCAGCCAGAACAGGAAGGGCGAGCCGAGCTGGCCCTTGATCAGGCTGGTGAGCCCGACCGGGACGACGAAGAAGAGGCCGATCGCGAGGATCAGCGAGAAGGCGATCGTCAGGCCCCACACCCAGCCGCCGATCTCTTCCGGCTCGCCGTCCTCGTCGTCCTCGATCTGGGCGTTGGCGGAGATCGCCAGGGCACGGAAGCCGATCGCCATCGATTCGGCGAGGGCGCCGACGCCGCGCAGGACCGGGATGCGCCAGAGGCGATTGCGCTTCGCCCAGGGGCGGAGCGGCTCGGACTCGACTTCGATCTGGCCCTCGGGGGTGCGGACGGCGACGGCCCAGGTGGAGACGCCGCGCATCATCACCCCCTCGAGCACCGCCTGGCCGCCGACCGGCGCGTCGCGCTTGGCGACCAGCCTGCCGTCGGGCATGCGCAGCGGGTCCCCTCCGGTGCTGCCGCGAGAGGAGGAGGTTTCGGACGCCTGTTGTGCGGAGCCCGCGATCGGGCTCACGGTTGCTACCGCCTGCCGGCCCGGTGTTTGGCGGCGCGACGCTGGAACCGCTCGACCCGGCCACCGGTGTCCACCAGCTTCTGCTTGCCGGTGTAGAACGGGTGGCACTCGGAGCAGAGCTCGACGTGCAGGTCGTCTTTGGTCGACCGCGTGTAGAACTGGTTGCCGCACGAGCAGTGCACGTTGGCGAGGGCGTAATCGGGGTGGATTGAAGCTTTCACTCCTAAGAGTTTAGAGCAAGGCGCAAGGGGGCCCGGAGCCGGTGGCGTCGGCGGAACGAGGCGATCTCCGCGAAGCCGTCACGCCTCCTCGCCGCCCCTCCTCGACCGTCCGCATTTAGCCCACGTATACGGGGGTCAATGCGCACGCTCCCAGGGGCCGCGCGAGGGGGTCATGTCGTGACGCCTCTCGTCGCGGTCGCGTTCCCTCTTCGCCCTATCCCTGCAGCGGCGCCGCGAAGCTGTCGATCAGCATCAGCAGCACCGAGGTGATCTCGGCTCGGCCGGCCGGATCGGCGGAGCGGGCGAGGAGCATCGCGGCCTCGTCGAGGGCGCCGAGCAGGAGGTGGGCGGTGGGTTTCACCGGCAGCGGGCGGATCTCCCCCGCCTCGATCGCGGCGATCAGGCTCGCCTCGATCAGGCCGAGGCCGTTGGCGGCGGCGATCTCGCGCCAGCGCTCCCAGCCGAGCACGGCCGGGGCGTCGTGGAGGACGATCTGCTGGAAGCCGGGCTCGGCGCACTCGTCGAGGAAGGCGGCGACGCCGGCCTTCATCGCCGCCAGCGGGCTGTCCATCTTCGAGTCGAGGACGACGTGGGCCACCCGCTCGGTCGATTCCGCCTCCATGCGTTCGTAGATCGCCTCGAGCAGGGCCGGCTTGCCGCTCGGGAAGTGGTGGTAGAGGGCCCCCCGGGTGAGCCCGGCGGCGCGCACGATCTCCTCGGCGCCCACCGCGTCGTAGCCGCGGGCGGCAAACAGCCCGCGGCCGGCGGCGATCAGGGCTTTCCGCGTCGCTTCGGTGCGCTCGGTTTGCGTGCGCTTTTGACTTTCATTCATGCTGTATGTATGTTACGAGCCATGGCCGAGATTCGACTTCCACAGGGAACTATCCGCTACCGGGAGGCGGGATCGGGGCCCGCGATCGTCTTCGTCCACGGATATCTGGTCGACGGGCAGCTGTGGGACGGCGTCGTCGACGCGCTCGCCGACCGCTACCGCTGCCTCGCCCCGCACTGGCCGCTGGGCGCCCACCCGGTGGCGATGGCCCCGGACGCCGACCTCTCCCCGCCCGGGATCGCGACGATCGTCGAAGCCTTCCTCGAGGCCCTCGACCTCACCGACGTCACCCTGGTCGGCAACGACTCCGGCGGGGCGATCTGCCAGGTGCTGGTCGCCCGCCGTCCCGCCCGGGTCGCTCGCCTCGTCCTCACCAACTGCGACACCCACGAGAACTTCCCGCCCGGGATCTTCAAGGCGCTGCCGCCGCTGGCGCAGGTGCCCGGCGGGGTGACGATGCTGGCCCTCCCGTTCCGCGTCCCGGCGGTGGTCCGCACCGCCTTCCGCCCCTTCGCCAAGCGCAAGCCCCCGGCCGAGCTGCTCGCCTCCTGGGCCCGTCCGGCGATCGCCGACAAGGCGATCCGCCGTGACCTCGGCAAGGCCACCCGCGGCATGGCCAAGCGCCACACGCTCGCCGCGGCCGAGGCGCTCAGCGGCTCCGAATTCCCGCTCCTCCTCGCCTGGGCACCCGGCGATCGCTGGTTCCCGATCCGCTACGCCGAACGGCTCGCCGCCGAAGTCGGCGGCGCGAAGCTGGTCGAGATACCCGATTCGGCGACCTTCGTGCCGTTTGATCAGCCTGATCGCCTCGCTGCCCAGATTGCCGACTTTGCGCCTTCGCCGTAACGGCTTCGCGAACAACCGTTCGCAAAATCCGCAAAGTGGCACTTTTTCGTCCGACTCGGGGGTGAACCTTTATGAAACCCCCCTATTCAGGACGGAGAGCCATGTCCAAGCAGATCTTCGACCAGGACCGGCCGCGAAGCACGATGGCCCGGCTGCTCGACGAAGCCTTCGCCGGCTGCGACGAGTGGACCATCGCCCCACCGGTTCAGCGGCGAAGCACGCTCGACTTCAGGCCTCGCATCCCCAGCTCGTCGAGAATCCTCGGCAGAGCTGACGCGGTGCGCTCCCAAGAGTTCCGCGCGCTGTAGAAGTCCGCGTCGTGCAATAGGACGATGTCCCCGGGGCGGATCCCGTCGCTCGCCTTGCGCGCGATCGACTCCGCCGTCGCCCGCCGCGTCCAGTCCCGTCCCCACCGCGACCAGAGCACCGGCCGCCAACCGCGCGACCGGATCGCCACCAGTCCCGGCCCGCTGAAGATCCCGTAGGGCGGCCGGTAGTCGGCGATCGCCTGGCCGCTCGCCTCCTCGATCGCCGCCCTCCCCCGCTCGCAATCCTCGCCCAACATGCGCGGGGTCAGCCGCAGCTGGTTGCGGTGACGGTGGCAGTGCAGCTCGACCCGATGCCCGGCGGCGACGATCTCGGCAGCCAGGGCGGGGCGCCGCTCGACCTGCTCGCCGGCGAGGAAGAAGGTCGCCGACTGGTCGGCCTCGCGGAGGATCTCCAGCACCGCCGGGGTGCCCTGCGGATGCGGGCCGTCGTCGAAGGTGAGGGCGACGCCCTCCACCCCCTCCTCGCGCAGCAGCACCGGCAGCCGGCGGCCTACCGCGGGGACGATCGGGGCCAGCGCCGGGCCCGCGTGCGAGACCGCCACGGCGAAGGCGAGGCCGCCGGCGCCCACGACCCGGCGCGCGGGGTGCTCCCGGGCGCCGTCCGGTCGCGGGCGCGGGCGCGCCCGGCTCAAGGAGCGGTTTCGGCTTTGGCGGTTTCGGTCGCGACTTCGCGCGAGGATGCGGCCGGGCCGAGGTTCTTCGCCGCCTGGGTCGCCTGCGGCGTCGGGTCGTTGTCGGTGCCGATGTGGATCCGGCTGGTGACCGGGCGCAGCGGCCGCAGCGGGCTCTCGCGATGGACCGCGGCGATCACCAGCACGACGGCGATGATCGCCAGCGCGGTGACCGCGACGGCGCGCGCGGTGCGCAGTCGCCAGACCGGCTCCTGGCGGACGCGCGGCCGCACCGCAAGCGCCCGTGAGGCGATCGAGGGCAGCGAGGCGAACGAGGAGTCGGGCGAGCGCCGCTCGCCGGCGACGTGGCGCAGGGTCGACTCGAGCTCGTGGTCGGAGCGCGCCACCTCGGCGATCCCGAACCGTTCGAAGGCCGCGTTGTTGGCGCGCAGGTGGCCGGCGGAGAAGCCGTAGGAGATCACCGGGCAGCCGCGGATGTGGGCCTCGAGCACGGTCAGCCCGGCGGTCGCGTGGACCATCGCGTCGGCGGCCGCCATCCAGTCGCTCATCTGTTCGGTGAAGCCGAGCACGCGGACCCGCTCGTTGTCGGCGAAGCGGGCCTCGAGGCGCTTGCGCGCGTCCTCGTTGCGGCCCGCGATGCAGACCACCTCGGTCTCGCCGTCGGCCAGCGCCAGCTCGATCGCCCGCTCCAGATCGCCGACCCCCCAGCCGCCGCCGGAGACCAGCACCATGCGGGCGTGGGCGTCGACGCCGAGCGCCTCGCGGGCGTCGCGGCGGGTGCGCGGCATCAGGAACTCGGGCGAGATCGGCGGGCGCGTCCACTCGACCGTGCCCGGCCCGACCAGCCGCTCGACTTCCTCGATCGACTCGGGATGGGTGACGTAGTGGAGGTCGACACCCGGATGCGCCCAGTAGCGCAGTCCGGCGAGGTCGGTGATCGCCGACTGCACCGGGATGTCGAGGCGGCGCTTCTCGCGCAGCATCCCCAGCACCACGGTGACGCCGGGGTAGGTGGAGATGATCACGTCCGGCTGCTGCTCGTGGATCTGCTTCAGCAGGCCGCGGGCGCCGGTCAGATACATCAGCTGCATCGCCAGCCAGCGGGTCGGGGCGAATTTGGCGATCAGCCAGTACTGGACGTCGAACACCCAGGGGGCGCGGCGGAAGGTGAAGCGCGAGCCGCCCCGCACCACCGCCGACATCATCTTGCCCATCGCCTCGAGGCCGTTGTCGATCGTCACCTCGGCGTCGGGGACCTGCCGCTCCAGGTCGGCGGCGATCATCCGCGCGGGCAGGTCGTGCCCCTCGCCGATGTCGGCGGTGAGGATGAGGACGCGCGGGTCGCGCGCCTCACCGGGCCGCGAGGCCCCCGCGAGCAGCGCCCCGGCGGCGTGTCCGTTGCCGTTCAGCGAGGGCGTCGTGCCCGGGATCGGGTCGGGCGGGCGGGTCGTGCACTTGACCCACTCGACGTAGCGCCGCACGCCCTCTTTGAAGGGCGTTTCCGCCCGCCAGCCGAGCTCGTCGAGCGCGCGCTGGTTGGAGATCGTCTTGCCCGGGAAGTCGCCGGGACGCGGCGGCGTGTGGGTGATCTCGCAGGTGTCGACGTTTTCCTGCACCCGCTCGGCGATTTCGAGGATCGTCGTGATCTCGTCGCCGGAGAGGTTGTAGGTGCGGCCTGCCGCCTGCGGCGCGAGCGCCGCGACGATCCCGTCGGCGAGGTCCTCGACGTAGATGAAGCTGCGCGTGGTCGAGCCGTCGCCGGCGATCGTCAGCGCCTTGCCTTCGAAGGAGAGGTCGGTGAATTTGGCGACCACGCCGGCGGCGCGGGCGCGCGGGCCGTAGGGGATGCCGAAGCGCAGGACCGTGTACTCGAGGTCGTAGAGCTCGGAGTAGCTCGCGCAGTAGGTCTCACCGGCGAGCTTGGTCGAGGTGTAGAGGTGGCGCGGAGCCGGGATCGCGGTTTCCTCGTCGACCTCCTGCTCCGGGCAGTCGCTGTAGACCCAGGTGGTCGAGCCGTAGACGACGCGGCCGACCTTTGCCCGGCAGGCCGCCTCCAGCACCTGCAGCGTGCCGCGGGTGTTGACCTCCTCGGCGAGCACCGGGTCGGCCAGCACGTGGCCGACGTCGGCGACCGCGGCGAGGTGGATCACCGCGTCGCAGTCGCGCATCGCCAGGTCGAGGTTGCCGGGATCGGTGATCGAGCCGGTGAAGGTCTCGACCTCGAGCGGCGAGTGGTAGGGCGAGGCGCTCAGATCGAAGATCCGCGGGGTCAGCCCCTTGGCCATCAGCTTGTCGACGACGTGGGAGCCGATGAAGCCCCCACCGCCGGTCACCAGGACCCTCATCTCCCTATCCCTCCTCGCCGGCCAGAGCCGCGGCGCGGCTCTCCGGGCGGTAGTAGAGCGGCACGCACCAATGGTTCTCGGCCACCCAGTCGGTGTTCGGCAGCTCGTCGGAGCGGCCCATGATGCGATGGCAGGGCTGGTCGTAGACCTTGCCGGTGCTCTTCTCGATCTCCTCGAAGACGATGTACTTGTAGAGGCCGGAGGTCATCCCGTCGGGGAGCTCCAGGCGCGCCGGGTACACCGGGTCGAGATGCTCCCGCGCGTACTCGTTCTTCCAGTCGACGATCTCCTGCATCCGCTCGGCCTGGACCAGCGCCACGGCGGCGGTGAACTCGTTCATGCGGAAGTTGAGCCCGTCGACCTGGTGATCGAACTTGCCGTAGTTGCGGAACTTGCGCGCGAACTCGAGCAGCTCCTCGTCGGCGGAGACGAGCACGCCGCCCTCGCCGCTGGAGACGGTCTTGGTCGCGTAGAGCGAGTAGACGCCGGCGTCGCCGAAGCTGCCGGGGCGGGAGCCGTTCCACGCGGCGCCGTGGGCGTGGGCGCAGTCCTCGAGCAGGAAGATGCCGTGGTCGCGGCAGTAGGCGGCGATCTTCTCCGTGTCGAAGGCGAGGTGGCCGCCGACGTGGACGAGGATCGCGGCCTTCGGCCTGTGCTTCTCGGCCTGGCGCTCGAAGTCCTCGAAGGACATGCAGAGGTCGTCGCGCCGGCAGTCGACGAACTCGACTTCGGCGCCCGCGCCGATCGCGGCCAGCGGGGTCGCCATGAAGGTGTTGGACGGGCAGAGGACGGTCTCGCCCTTGACCCCGGCGAACTCGAGCGCGGCCAGCGCGCCGCCCGCCCAGCTCGAGAGGCCGACGGCAGGAAGCCCGTTCCAGGCGCCCCAGCTCTCCTCGAAGGCGGCCAGCTTCTTGCCCTCCGACCACTGCTCGGAGTCGAGGACCTCGGTCCACAGCTCGAAAAGGCGGGGACGGTCGCGGTGGTCGAATCCGATCGCGAACCTGGTCACGTCGGGCAGGGATGTCTCGGCGGCGCCTACGGCTGGCTCCTTCTTGAGTGGTGCTGGGAAAAAGGTGGTTCGGCGGGAGTCGGATCAGTTGGTCGCCGAAGGGCGGCGCAAGGCTAGCAGCGAAATCGGAAGAGAACGTTTAATTCGACGAATTCACTCCTTGTCCTCGGCCGCCCCCTCCCGTGCCTGGACC
>DATJUK010000018.1:0-6965 GCA_035502495.1 Solirubrobacterales bacterium | reverse complement strand
CGTCGGGGCGCTCGCCACCGTGCCGGGCACGAGCCCACGTGGCGTCCACCGTGGCACCGGCGTCGGTGCCGGCGCGCTCGCCGAGGCGACCGGCCCGTCGACCGCGGTCGACGGTTCGCCGACGGCAAGCGGGCACGGCGGCAAGACCTCGACGGGCAAGCACTCCTCGGGTCCCGCGGCGGCCCCGCCCGCGAAGAGCCCCTCGCCGTCGCAGTCCGGCTCCGGGACCACGAGCTCGTCGGGCACCTCCGGCACGGGCTCGACCGGCGCCGCGGGCTCGACCGGCACCGGCGGCTCGACCGGCTCCTCCGGCTCGAGCGGCTCCTCCGGCTCGAGCGGGACGGGCGTCGGCGGCACCTCGACCGGCCCCCCGGTCACCGCGACCACCAAGCCCTCGAAGCAGATCACCGAAACCGTCAACGAAACGGTCAACGGCGTCGATCAGGGAACTCTCGGAGGCACGCTCGAAAAGACCGGCGTCACCGAAGTCACCGAAGGCGTCGTCAACGGCGTGGCCGGCCCCGAATCGGTGGTCGGCAAGACCGTCGAAGGCGTGACCGAAAGCGTCAACGGTCTGCTCGGCTCCGGCTCCCACTGAGGGCCGATTCGCGGCGGGTTACGGTCGGCGAGGGACCGGGGAAAGGGACGCGGCGGTCTCGGCGGCGAGCCGCAGGGCGGTGAGCTTGACGGAGATGCCGGGGTGGTCGCGTGTCAGCGACGGAGCTCTCGCGATCGTCACGCCTCCTCCACGCCCTCGACGCGCGCTGTCGCGTGACAAGTAGACCCATCTCCCTCACGAGATTCCCGCCTCTCCCGCGTGAATTCCCGCGCCCTCCACAAGCCCCCGGTGAGTTCGCATTAATGACCGCATAGCGGTCATTAATGCGAACTCACTCTGTGTTGCGCCGCCGCGCCGCGCGGTGCTGTGGCGCGACGCGCGCTCGCCCGCAGGGCCCGGCCTCTCGGGCCGCCCCGCCCCGCCCCGGCCCGTCCGTCCAGCCGTGGCGTCGGCCATCGGACGATCGTGTCGCGGGACGGAGCCCGCGAGCCTGTCCCGCGTCCCACCGCCGTGCGCTCCGGCACTCGCCGGTCCGAGGTGCCGGTTTTGGGACGGGTTCTTGGCCTGACCGCCGCGCGACCCCTCAACCGTCACAATGCCGCCGATGGCGGAGCAGGTTCAGATGGACTCCGGGGCCGGGGAGATGAGGAGCGATCCGATCGCGGGCTCCGCCGTGCTGCCGATCGGCAGTCGGGTGAACGAGCTGGGCCACCTCGAGGTCGGCGGCTGCGACGTCGTCGCGCTGGTCGAAGAGCACGGCACGCCCGCCTACATCTATGCCGAGGACGATCTGCGCGCCCGCGCGCGGGCCTACCGCGACGCGTTCGCCGGCCGCGGGGTGGACGGCGAGGTCCTCTTCGCCTCGAAGGCCTTCCCGGCCACCGCCGCCTACAGGCTCTTCGCCGCGGAGGGGCTCTCGGTCGACGTCGCCTCCGGCGGCGAGCTCCACATCGCCCTCGCCGCGGGCTTCGACCCGGCGCGCATCCACATGCACGGCAACAACAAGTCCGACGAGGAGATCCTGATGGCGGCGCGGGCCGGCATCGGCCACCTGATCCTCGACTCCTTCGATGAGATCGAGCGCTGTGAGCGCCTCCTCGACGAGCCGATCCGGGTGCTGATCCGGGTCACCCCCGGGATCAAGCCCTCGACCCACGACTTCATCACCACCGGCCAGCTCGACTCGAAGTTCGGCTTCGGCACCGGCGACGGCGAGGACGCGGCGCGGGCGATCGAGCGCGTGCTCGCCGCCGACAAGCTCGACCTGGTCGGGTTGCACGCCCACATCGGCTCGCAGATCTTCGAGCTCGAGCCCTACCGCCTGGCGATCGCCGCGCTCGGCGAGCTGGCGGGCGACTGGTGCGAGGTGGTCGACGTCGGCGGCGGGCTCGGCGTCGCCTACACCGAGGACGACGTGCCTCCCGCGATCGACGACTACGTCGGCGTCAAGGTGGACGGGGTGCGCGCGGTCTTCGGCGAGGGCGTGCGGATGATGATCGAGCCGGGGCGCTCGCTGGTCGCCAACGCCGGGATCACCGCCTACCGGGTCGGCACGGTGAAGGAGATCCCCGGCATCCGCACCTACGTCGCGGTCGACGGTGGCATGTCCGACAACCTGCGGCCGATGCTCTACGGCTCCCGGTACGAGGCCCTGATCGCCGACCGGGTCGGCGACGAGCCCGATGCCCTGGTGACCGTCGCCGGGATGCACTGCGAGTCCGGCGACGTGCTGGTCCGCGATGCGATGCTGGCGAGCCCCGCCGTCGGCGACGTCCTCGTCACCCCGGCGACCGGCGCCTACGGCCACGCGATGGCGAACAACTACAACGGCGTCACCCGCCCGCCGGTGATCTTCTGCCGTGACGGCGAGGCCCGCGCCGTCGTCCGCCGCGAGACCTTCGACGACCTGACCGCCCGCGATGTCTGAGCCGGCGACCGAGACGACCGTGGCCGCGGAGGCGGGCGACGCCCCGAAACCCGTGCGCATCGGCCTGCTCGGCCGCGGCACCGTCGGTGCCGCCTTCGCCGAGCTCCTGGCCGAGCGCGCCGACGCGGTACAGGCGGCGACCGGCAGGCGCCCCGAGATCTCCGGGGTGCTGACCCGCAGCGAGGGGGACTTCGCCGAGATCCTCGAGCGCTCCGACCTGGTGGTCGAGCTGATGGGAGGGACGGAACCGGCGCGCGAGTTCGCGATCGCCGCGATGCGCGCCGGCAAACCGTTCGTCACCGCCAACAAGCAGCTGATCGCGCGAGCCGGCGACGAGCTCTTCCGGGTCGCCCGCGAGAGCGGCGTGCAATTGCGTTTCGAGGCGGCGGTCGCGGCGGTGATCCCGATCGTGCGCACGATCCAGGAGGGCTTCGCGGCGACCGAGATCGACAAGGTCTACGGGATCGTCAACGGCACCACCAACTTCATCCTCAGCGAGATGGCCTCGACCGGGGCGAGCTACCAGGACACGCTGACCCAGGCCCAGGAACTGGGCTACGCCGAGGCCGACCCGACCGACGATGTCTCCGGCGCCGACGCGGCGGCCAAGATGGCGATCCTCGCCCGACTTGCCTTCCACACTCCGGTGACGCTCTCGGAGGTCGCCTACGAGGGGATCGAGGCGATCCAGCCCGACGACCTCGCCTTCGCCAAGGAGCTCGGCCTCTCGCTGAAGCTGCTCGGCGTGGCGGAGCGCCGTGGCGAGGCGATCAGCGTCCGCGTCTTCCCCTGCTTCCTCTACTCGGGTCACCCGCTGGCGCCGATCGAGGGCGCCTTCAACGCGGTGATGATCCAGGCGCCCGCGGTCAACGAGGTGACGCTGAGCGGGCCCGGCGCCGGCGGCCTGCAGACGGCGAGCGCGGTCCTCGGCGACGTCGTCTCGATCCTCGCCGGTGACGCCCCGGTGCACGAGACGCGCACCGAGCTGCCGATCGTCGCCGACGTGCCCTCGAGCTTCTACCTGCACCTGGAGGTCGCCGACCGGCCCGGGGTGCTGGCCCGGATCGCGACCGTGCTGGGCGAGCACGACGTCTCAGTGAAGAGCGTCGTCCAGCGCGGGATCGGCGACGACGCGCGGCTGGTGATGGTGCTCCACGAGTGCCTCGAGTCGCGCTTCGCGCGCGCCGTCGAGGCGCTCAACGAGCTGGGCGAGCTGCGCGGTCCGGCCCGCTCGATCCACGTGATCGAGGAGCGGTTCTAGGTGGGCGAAGTGGGGAGGGGATGAAGTGCCGGAACGGGGGCTGATCGAACGCTACCGCGACCGCCTGAACCTGGAGCCCGACGACCCGATCGTCTCGCTGCAGGAGGGCTCGACCCCGCTGATCCCCTCGCCGCGGCTCTCCGAACGGGTCGGCGCCGAGGTCTTCCTCAAGTTCGAGGGCGCCAACCCGACCGGCTCGTTCAAGGACCGCGGCATGACCGTGGCGGTCTCGCGGGCGAAGGGGCGCGGGGCGGAGGCGGTGATCTGCGCCTCGACCGGCAACACGGCGGCGAGCTGCGCCGCCTACGCGGCGCGGGCCGGGCTGCGCGGGGCGGTGATCGTCCCGGAGGGGAAGATCGCGATCGGCAAGCTCGCCCAGGCGCTGATCCACGGCGCCCGCGTGGTAGCTCTGAAAGGCAACTTCGACGACGCCCTGCGGATCGTCCGCGAGCTTTCCCAGAAGCACCCGATCGAGCTCGTCAACTCGGTCAACCCCTACCGGATCGAAGGGCAGAAGACGGGCGCCTTCGAGGTGATCGACGAGCTCGGCAAGGCGCCGGACGCGCTGGCGATCCCGGTCGGCAACGCGGGCAACGTGACCGCCTACTGGCGCGGCTTCCAGGAGATGGGCACGGCGCCGATCCTCTACGGGTTCCAGGCCGCGGGCGCGGCGCCGCTGGTGTCGGGGAAGCCGGTGGAGAACCCGGAGACGATCGCCTCGGCGATCCGGATCGGCAACCCGGCCCGCTGGGAGGAGGCGATGGCCGCCTTCACCAGCTCGCGCGGCCGCGTCGCGGCGGTCTCCGACGAGCAGATCATCGACGCCTACCACTGGCTCGCCTCCTGCGTCGGCGTCTTCTGCGAGCCCGCCTCGGCCGCCTCGGTAGCCGGCCTGCTCGCCCACGGCCTGCCGACGGTGGATGGCGACGCGAAGCCGGAGACCGTCGTCGCGGTGCTCACCGGCCACGGCCTCAAGGATCCCGACACCGCGCTCGGCAAAGCGCCGCCGGTGATCAGCTGCGAGAACGACCTCGCCGAGGTCGAGCGCGCCGTCTTCGAGGACTAGTTCGGTATTACCGTACTGTCTAGTACTGTAATGCAGTACTGGCTGGTACTGTATTGCCGTACATGGCGCAGCTGAACCCGTTCGTCTTCAATCAGCCCGTCTCCGCCGAGGACCTGATCGACCGGGATCAGGAGACGGAGCAGATGCTGAGGCTGGCCGAAGGCGGCCATGCGGTGCGGCTCTCCGCCCCGCGGCGCTACGGGAAGACGAGCCTGCTGCGCCGGCTCGGCGCCGAGGCCGAGAAGGCGGGGATGAACTACGTCGAGGTCGATTTCTACGGCGTGCTTTCCCGGATCGACGTCGCCGGGCGGCTGGAGGACGGCTACGCGAAGCTGCGGCCGGGGCCCCAGCGGATCGCCAGGGCGGTGATCCTGACCTTGCGGCCTGCGGTCAGCGCCGGCGTCCCCGGCGTGCGGGTCGAAGCCCGCCCGCAGCTGGAGGAACAGCTCGGTCGCCGACTGATGGGCCTGCTCGACCTGCCGGTGCGGCTGTACGAGCGGACCGGGAAGCGGACGCTCGTCGCCTTCGACGAGTTCCAGGCCCTGCTCGCCGTCGATCCCGGCATCGACGGGCTCTTCCGCAGCCGGATCCAACGCCACGGAGATGCGGCGAGCTACGTCTTCGCCGGCTCCCATCCCGGCCTGATGGCCCAGCTTTTCGGTGCCCAGGAGCGGCCCTTCTTCGGCCAGGCGCGCTCGCTGCGGCTCGATCCGTTGCGCGGCGCCGACATCGTCGAACACGTCGGTGAGCGCTTCGCGGCCACCGGCCGCGAGGTGGGGCCGGCGATCGAACCTCTCGTCGATCTCGCCGCGGGCCATCCGCAGCGGGCGATGCTCCTGGCGCACCATCTCTGGGAGCGGACGCCCGATCGCGGGGTCGCCGAAGCCGAGCATTGGCAGGCGGCGCTGCGCGACACGTTCGCCGAACAGGACGACGCGCTGCGGGCGACCTGGGACGCGCTCGAGGTGAAAGAGCGGGCGGTCTTCACCGCCCTCGCGACCGGGGAGCCGATCTTCGGGGCGCGCACGCTGGAGCGATTCAACCTCTCGAAGGGGGGCGCCCAGCACGCGCGGACCGCGCTCGCCCATGCCGGGCACATCCGCCGGCTCGACGACGTATGGCTACCGGTCGATCCGCTGTTGGCGCGTTGGGTCGTCGATTTCCAACACAATGGGGACGAGATCCTTCTGTGATGACCGCTCGCCGTCGACTTGTCCGCGTCCCCGCCTCCTCGGCCAACCTCGGGCCGGGGTACGACGCGATGGCGGCGGCGGTGGCCCTGCACCTGGAGCTGGAGGTGGAGGAGACCGGGGAGTACGGGTTCGAGACCGGCGGCCTCGCCGTGCCGACCGGGCGCGACAACCTTCTCGTGCGGGCGTTCGAGACGCTGCACCCGGCCGACGGGATCACCTTCCGGCTGCGCTCCGAGATCCCGCTGGCGCGCGGGCTCGGGTCGAGCGCGGCGGCGATTGTCGCCGGCCTGGTCGCCGCCGACCACCTGTTCGAGCTGGCGTTGAGCCGCGAGGAGCTGCTGGCCCGGGCCGCCGCGATCGAGGGCCACCCCGACAACGTCGCCGCCGCGATCTACGGCGGGTTCGTCGTCTGCGCCGCGGGGGGCGACCCGTTCGCGGCCCGGTTCGATCCGCCGGAGGGGCTTGAGGGCATCGTGGTGATCCCGGGAGAAGAGGTCTCGACCCGAAGCGCCCGCGAGGCGATCCCGGCCGAGCTGCCGCTCGCCGACGCGGTCGCCAACGTCTCCGCCGCGGCCCTGCTGGTGCTGGGCCTGCGCAGCGCCGACCTCGACCTGGTCGGCCGCGGCCTCGACGACCGCATCCACCAGCCGCGCCGGCGCGAGCTCTACCCCCGCTCGATGGAGATCGTCGACGCGGCCGCCGAACTCGGCGCGGTGGGAGCGACGATCTCCGGCGCCGGCCCCACCGTCCTCGTCTGGACCACCTGGGAGGAAGCGGGAGCCGTCGCCGCCGCCCTCAAGGAGCGCGCCGCGGGCTGGGCCGAGGTGAGGCGCCTGCCCTTCGAACCCCTCGGCGCCGACGTCCCCGAGCTGTAGCCGGCCCGGCTTCGCGCAGCCCGTGACGTTTCCGGCATCTCCGTGACGCCCGTGGCTGACCCCCCCCGGGGGGGGGGGGGGGGG
>DATJUK010000017.1:0-2131 GCA_035502495.1 Solirubrobacterales bacterium | reverse complement strand
TGAGAAGTGCGAACGCACGGGGGCTCCTGGTTAGGCCGCGGGCGGGGGGCGCAGCGTTCCGGGCGCGTCCGGGTCGGGCTCGACCGGGCGGGCCCAGGTGAGCTTCCGCGGCTCCTCGCGCATCCGCAGCACCCGCGCCGGGATGCCGCCGACCACGGCGTTGGCGGGGACGTCCTTGGTCACCACCGAGTTGGTCCCGATCACCGCGTTGTCGCCGACGCGGACGCCGCGCAGGACGCAGGCTCCGTAGCCGATCCAGACGTTGTTGCCGACCTCGACGTCACGCTTGTAGATGCCCTGCAGCCGGATCGGCCGCTCGACTTCGACCACTCCATGGTCGAAGTCGATGAACATGGCGCGGTCGGCGATCACGCACTGTTCGCCGATCCGCACGTGCTGATAGGCGGAGATCGTGCACTCCTGGCCCAGCACCGACTTGGCGCCGATCTCGACCAGCCCCTCGTGGCAGCGGATCTTGGTCCGGTCGCCGATCCAGACGAAGCGGCCGAAGTCGACCCGGCCGCGCGCGGAAATCTCCAGTTCGAGGCCGCGGCCGAAGAAGACGAAGCCGTCGGTGCGCCAGCGACGCCCGGCGGAGGTGAGCAGCCGGCGCCAGAGGTAGCGCCAGCCGAGGCGCCCGTAGCGCCAGTTCAGCATCTTGTTGCGGGCGAGGAAGCGGAGCACGGCGGGGCAACTCTAGTGTTGCCCGACACCGCACTAGACTCACCGTCCCGTGCCGGACGTTGCCAAAGACGCACCGCTCGCCGAGCGACTGGTCGCCGGCGACAAGCGCGCCCTGGCGCGCGCGATCACGTTGATCGAGTCCGACGACCCCGCCGGCTGGGATCTCGTGCGCGAGATCTACCCGCGCACCGGCAAGGCGCGGATCATCGGCTTCACCGGGCCGCCCGGAGTGGGCAAGTCGACGCTGATCGGCGCGCTGACCGGGGAGATGCGCAAAGCCGACCGCGAGGTCGCGGTGCTCTCGATCGACCCCTCCAGCCCGTTCACCCGCGGTGCCCTGCTCGGCGACCGGATCCGGCTCTCCGAGCACTTCCTCGACCCCGGCGTCTTCATCCGCTCGATGGCCTCGCGCGGCGCCCTCGGCGGCCTCTCCGAGGCGGCCCTGCAGGTGGCGCTGGTGATGGACGCGGCAGGCAAAGACGACGTCCTGATCGAGACCGTCGGCGTCGGCCAGGCCGAGATCGACATCGTCGACCACGCCGACACGATCGTCCTCGCGCTGATGCCCGGCTCCGGCGACTCGATCCAGGCGCTGAAGGCGGGGGTGATGGAGATTCCCGACATCATCGTCGTCAACAAGGCCGACCATCCGATGACCGACACGATGGTGCGCGAGGTGCGCGGGGTGCTGGGGCTCTCGCACGAACCGGGCAGCTGGAAGGTGCCGATCCTGCGGACCGAGGCGGCGCGCGGCGAGGGGGTCGACGAGCTGGCGACGAAGATCGGCGAGCACCGTGCCTTCATCGAGGAGCGGGGGACGCTGGCCGAGCGCCGCGCCCGCAATCTGCGCAGCGAGGTGATCGGGATCGCTACCTCGCGGATGCGGCGGCAGCTGGAGGGCTGGGCGGCCGAGGATCCGGAGACGGCCGAGCTGCTGGAGCGGGTCGTGCGGCGTGAGCTCGACCCCGCCACCGCCGCCGGACAGCTGCTGGAGCGGCACACCGATGCCTGAGCCGCTCGCCCTTCCCGAGGCGATCGGCTGGGTCGGCGCCCCGCTGGCCGACCTCGAGGGCGAGGCGATCGGCGAGGTGCAGAGCGTCTACATCGACTCGACCTCGCACGAGCCCACCTGGCTGGTGGCGAAGCTCGCCGGCGGCCGGCGCGGGCGCGGCGCACGGATCGTCGCCGTCCCCGTCGGCATGTGCGCCGGGGCGCCCGGGGTGGGAGTCTGGGCGGCAATCGACGGCAGCAGGCTGCGGGGCGCGCCGGTGGTCGATCCCACCCGACCGCTCCTGCGCGAGCACGAGCTGATGATCTGCGAGCACTTCGGGATCACCGGCGACCTCGGCCGCGCCGGCCGCGTCGCCGCCCTCGCCGAGGGCGCGATCACCGCGATCCCACCCCGCGGCTGACCAATCCTCGCCATCCCCCCCGGGGGGGGGGGGGG
>DATJUK010000016.1:0-9044 GCA_035502495.1 Solirubrobacterales bacterium | reverse complement strand
CGGGGGAGATCCCACCGGTCAGGAAGGTGTGTGGAACGTTTCGGGTGCCTGACACCCGAAACGTTCCACACGGACTCTTGAGCAAGGCCTGGGGCACGTCAAAGCCTCGAGCAGGGCCCGGTGACGGTCCACGTCTCCGTGCGTTCCTCCCGCCTTCGTGGAGTTCCTCCCGTCTTCGTGGAGTTCCTCCCGCATTCGTGGGGTTCCTCCGGTCTTCGTGGGGTTCCCGTCCCTGCGATGCCCCCGGCACCCCCGGCGTCCCTTGCACCTCTCCCCGTGGACCCGCCCTCCCGGCGGCGGCCTCAGCCCGCCCGGGCCGCCGCCGGGAGGGCGGGTCCCTCGGCGTCCTCCGCCCGGGACGCGTCGGCCGCGGGGCCGCCGCGTCCCTCGGGCCCGGGCGCCGGCCGGCCCCCGCGTCCCTCGCCCCCGGACGCCGCTGGCCCCTGCGTCCCTTGCCCCGTCCGCCACCCGGCCTGGCGCGTCCTGGGCCGTCCGTCACCCGGGCCTGCGCCGCCGCGGCCGCGGTCCCTTGGCCGTCCGCCGTCCGCGCACGCCAACGCCGCTCGACACTCGGCAGGCGCCGCGCGGGCTATTCAGACTCGTGCCAAGGAGTGAGGATGCGGGGGCCGTCGGGGGTGACCGCGACGGTGAACTCGAAGTGGGCGGCGAGGCTGCCGTCCTCGGAGAAGACCGACCAGCCGTCGTCGCCCATCCGCACCAGGGGGCCGCCGGCGTTGACCATCGGCTCGATCGCCAGCACCGTGCCCTCCTCCAGCAGCGGCCCGCGGCCGGGCTCGCCGAAGTTCGGCACCTGCGGCTCCTCGTGCATCTCGCGACCGATCCCGTGGCCGACCAGGGTGCGGATCACCGAGAGGCCGTTCGACTCGACCGAGCGCTGGATCGCGGCCGAGACGTCACCGAGGTGGTTGCCGGGGACCATCTGCTCGATCCCGTCGAAGAGCGAGTTGCGGGTCACCTCGAGCAGCCGTTTGGCGTCGGTCGAGATCGGGCCGATCGGCACCGTCACCGCGGCATCGGCGACCCAGCCGTCCTTGGTCACGCCGACGTCGATCGAGAGCACGTCGCCGCGCTTGCATTCGTAGGCGTCGGGGATCCCGTGGACCACCATCGAGTTGGGCGAAGCGCAGATCGAGCCCGGGAACCCCCGGTAGCCCTTGAACGACGGCACGGCGCCCTGCGAGCGGATGAACTTCTCCGCCGCCTCGTCCAGTTCGAGCGTCGTGATCCCCGGCCGCGCCTTCGATTTCAGGACCTTGATCGTGCGCACCAGGATGTCGCCGGCGGCAGCCATCTGGTCGACCTGCTCGGGGGTCTTGCGGATGATCATCTCTGCGTACGTTAGAGCGACGGACTCAGGAGCGCGCCGCGTCGAGGATGCCGCGCAGCTCCGCGGTGACCTCGCCAGGCTCGCGGGCGCCGTCGACCCGGCGCAGCACGCCCTTGCCCTCGTAGTAGGAGACGAGCGGCTCGGTCTTCTCGTGGTAGGTCGCGAGGCGCTTGCGGATCACCTCGGGCTTGTCGTCGTCACGCACGACCAGGGGCGAGCCGTCGATGTCGCAGACGCCCTCGACCTTGGGCGGGTTGAACTCGACGTGGTAGACGTGGCCCTCGGCCTCGCAGGTGCGACGGCCGCCGAGCCGGCGCACGACCTCGTCGTCGGAGACGTCGATCAGGAGCACCGCGGTGACCGCGCGGCCGAGCTCGCCGAGCTTCGCGTCGAGCGCCTCCGCCTGCGGCGTGGTGCGCGGGAAGCCGTCGAGGATGAAGCCGTCGCGGGCCTCCGCGGAGTCGATCCGCTCGGCGATCACGCCGACGATCACCTCGTCGGGCACGAGGTCGCCGCGGTCCATGTACTCCTTGGCGCTCTTGCCGAGCTCCGTTTCGTCGCGGACCGCGCCGCGCAGGATGTCGCCGGTCGCGTAGTACGGCAGGCGCAGGTCTTCGTTGAGGCGCTCGCCCTGGGTCCCCTTACCGGAGCCGGGCGGGCCGAGCAGGACAAGGTTCAGCTCAGGCATCCGGGAAGCCTATTTGAAAGAGCCCGGCGACCGGTACGTCGGGGTTGGGGAACTGGCCAAGTGGGAGAGGAGTCCTGGCGTAGCGAGGGAGGGAGCCCTGACCCCCTCTACCGAAACGTTGAGGAAGATCTGCGGCGGGAGCCGAGACTCAGGCGAAGCTCGCGCGGCTGCGGAGGTACGCGGCCGCGCAGAGACCTATTTCAGGAAGCCCTCGTAGTTCCTCATCATGAGTTGAGCCTCCAGCTGCTTGACCGTGTCCAGAGCGACGCCGATGACGATCAGGATGGAGGTGCCGCCGAAGTAGAAGTTGGCCGAGGTCTGGCTGATCAGGATCGTCGGCAGGGCCGCGACCGCGCCCAGGTAGAGGGCGCCGGGGAAGGTCAGCCGGGAGAGGATCCGGTCCAGGTATTCGGCGGTCGGACGGCCGGGGCGCACGCCGGGGATGAAGCCGCCGTAGCGTTTGAGGTTGTCCGCCTGGTCGACCGGGTTGAAGGTGACGGCGGTGTAGAAGTAGGTGAAGACGATGATGAAGAAGATCTCGCCGATCACGTAGGGAACGCTGTTCGGGCTGAAGAATTCGGCGAAGTCGAGTGCCGCCGGGGTGTTCAGCAGCTGGCCGATCGTCGGCGGGAAGGCCATGATCGAGGCGGCGAAGATGACCGGGATGACGCCCGCCATGTTGACCCGCAGCGGCAGGTAGGTCGAACCGCCGGAGGTCATTTTGCGCCCGACCATGCGTTTCGCGTACTGGACCGGGATGCGGCGCTGACCCTCCTGGACGAAGACGATCGCGACGATCACGGCGAGCGCGATGAACGGCATCATCACGACGAAGACCTGATCGGGGTTGTTCCACCACTTGGTCAGCCCGTTCGGGATCGAGGAAGCGATCGAGGCGAAGATCATCAGCGAGATGCCGTTGCCGATCCCGCGCTGGGTGATGAGCTCGCCCAGCCACATCAGGAGCGTGCAGCCCGCGGTCAGGCAGATCACGATCAGCATCACCTTCGGGAAGGTGAGCGTGCCGAGCACGCTGGCGCCCTGTTCGTTGCCCAGGGAGCGGAAGAGGAAGACGTAGCCGAGGCTCTCGAAGAAGGCCAGGCCGACGGTCAGGTAGCGCGTGTACTGGGTGATTTTCTGCTGCCCGACCTCGCCCTCTTTCTGCAGGCGCTCGAGCGAGGGCACGACCACGGTCAGCAGCTGCAGGATGATCGAGGCCGTGATGTAGGGCATGATCCCCAACGCAAAAATCGACAGCCTGGAAAGACTGCCGCCGGAGAACTGGTTGAGGAAGTTGAGGACGCCGCCGCCGCCGAAGCTGGAGGAGATTTCCTTCACCGCGTTCACGTTCACACCCGGCGCCGGAATGTAGGCGCCGAGGCGATACAGGGCGAGCATCGCCGCGGTGAAGGCGAGTTTCTTCCTGATGTCCGCAACGCTGAACGCGTTGAGAATAGTCCTGAGCATTACGGCTCCAGAGTCTGACAGGTACCGCCGGCGGCCTCGATCTTCTCCTGGGCCGCCTTGCTGAAGGCGTGCGCACGGACCGTCAATTTGGTCGAGATCTCGCCGCGGGCGAGGATCTTCACCGGGTCGGTGCGGGTGGCAAGGCCCTTGGCCTTCAGCGTCTCAGGGGTCACCTCGTCGCCCGCCTCGAAGCGCTGCTCGAGGTCGGCGAGGTTGACCGGCTGGGTCTTGGTGCGGAAGTTCTCGAAGGGCATCGACTTCTTCATGTGCGGGCCGCGCAGCTTTCGCATCCGCATGTGGATCGGGTTCTGCCCGCCCTCGTAGCCGGCCTTTTCCTTGGCGCCCGAGCGCGAGCCCGCGCCCTTGTGGCCCCGGCCGGAGGTCTTGCCCATGCCGCTGCCCTCGCCCCGGCCGACGCGCTTGCGGCGGTGGGTCGAGCCCGGCTTCGGCTTCAGGTTGTGGAGGCCGATCTCTTCGGTTCGTGAGCCGTTTTTGTCTTTGGGGTCTTTGTCCGCCATTACTCGCTCACCTCGACGAGATGCGTGACGACGCGGATCTGCCCCCGCAGCTGCGGCGAATCCTCGCGCTCCACCGATTTACCGATCCGCCCCAGCCCGAGAGCCTTCAGCGTCGCTTTCTGCTTCGGATTGGTGCCGTTCGGCGACTTGACCTGGGAAATCTTCACGCTCACGAAGCATCACCCTCCGGCGGCGCCTCCTCGGTCGCGACCGAGCCCGCGGCGTCAGCCGGCGCGGCCTCGCCCGCGGGTGGCGCGGATGGGGTGTCCTCGCCCGCAGCTTGCGAGGACGAGGGCGCTCCATCGGCGACAGGACCCGCCGTCGCAGACTCCCCGTCCGCGGCCAGATGCTCGCCGTCGCCGGTCCCTTTCTCCGAAGTCAGTCCCAGCACCTGGGTGATGGTGAGGCCCCGCAGCTCCGCAACCTCCTCCGGCCGCCGCAGGCGGATCAGCCCGTCCATCGTCGCCTTCACGAGGTTGATCGGATTCTGCGTGCCGATCGACTTGGTGAGCACGTCGCGGACGCCGCCGAGCTCGAGCACGGCGCGCACCCCGCCGCCGGCGATCACGCCGGTACCGGGGCTGGCCGGGCGGAGCACCACGTGGCCGGCGCCGTAGCGGCCGATGATCCGGTGGGTGATCGTCTGGCCGTATTTGGGCACGCGGATCAAGTTCTTGCGGGCGTCCTCGACGCCCTTCTGGATCGCCAGCGGCACCTCGCGCGCCTTGCCGTAGCCGATCCCGACCACGCCTTCTTCGTCGCCGACGGCGACCAGCGCGGTGAAGGAGAAGCGGCGACCGCCCTTGACCACCTTGGCGACGCGATTGATCTCGATCACGCGCTCCTGGAGGTCGAGGCCGCGCGGGCTGACCGTCTCGACGTTGTTCATGTCCATGCCCTTCATCAGCGGGCCACCGTAGCGGAAGTCGATCGGCTGCGGGTCATCAGAACTGCAGCCCCCCCTCGCGCGCGCCTTCGGCGAGCGCCTTGACGCGGCCGTGGTACTGGTAACCGCCTCGATCGAAGACGCAGGTCTCCACGCCGGCGGCCTTGCCGCGCTCGGCCAGCAGTTCGCCCGCCTTCTTGGCCTGGTCGGAGGCGCTGAGGCCTTTCAGCTCCGGCTCGATCCAGTTGACCGCGGCCACGGTGTGCCCGGCCCGGTCGTCGATCAGCTGGGCGAAGATGCCCTTGTTCGAGCGGTAGACGGAGAGACGCGGGCGCTCGGCCGTGCCGGTGACGCGCGCGCGGACGCGGCGACGACGGCGCAGGCGACGCTGCTGAGGAGTCTGGACGGTCATGCGCGCTTACCAACCTTCCGGAGGACCTGCTCGTCGCGGTAACGGATGCCCTTGCCCTTGTAGGGCTCCGGCGGGCGCCGCTTGCGGATGTCGGCGGCGACCTGGCCGACGAGCTGCTTGTCGATGCCGCGGATCACGATCTCGGTCGGCTGCGGCACCTCGAATTCGATTCCCTCCGGCGCCGCGATCGAGACCGGATGGGAGAAGCCGAGCGCCAGCTCCAGGTTCTTGCCTTTCAGCGCGGCGCGGTAGCCGACGCCCTGGATCTCGAGGCGCTTCTCGAAGCCCTCGGTGACGCCCTCGACCATGTTCGCGATCAAGCTGCGGGTGAGACCGTGAAGGGCGCGGTGCTCGCCACGGTCGGTCGGCCGGGCGACGAGGATCGTGCCGTCCTCCTGGGAGACCGTCATGTCGTGCGAGAAGGTCTGGGTCAGCTCCCCCTTCGGCCCCTTGATGGCGATGTTGCCGGGGGCGATCGTCACCGTGACGGCGTCGGGGACTGCTACGGGTTTTCTTCCGATTCGGCTCATTTGAGAATTTGGATCCTGCTCACCAGACGTAGGCGACGACCTCGCCGCCGACGCCCTTCTGACGCGCTTCGTGGCCGGTCATCACGCCGGCCGAGGTGCTGACGATCGCGGTGCCGGTACCGCCCTGGACCCGCGGCACGCTCTTGTGGTCGACGTACCGACGGCGCCCGGGCCGGGACACCCGTTCGATCCCCAGGATGACAGGCCGACGATCCTCGGTGTACTTCAGCGTCACCTCGATCGTCTCGCCGACGCGGGCGGGCTTCTTGTGGAAGTCGGTGATGTAGCCCTGCTCCTTGAGGATGCGGGAGAGCTCCATCTTCTGGGTCGAGGCCGGGATCTCCACGTCGTCGTGGCCGGCGCGGATCGCGTTGCGGATCCGGGTCAGGTAATCGGCGATCGGGTCGGTGTGCATCGCGCTACCAGCTCGACTTGGTCATGCCGGGGATGTAGCCCTCGTGGGCGGCCTCGCGCAGGCAGATCCGGCAGAGGCCGAACTTGCGGTAGTAGGCGCGCGGGCGACCGCAGCGACGGCAGCGGTTGTACGACCGGCTCTTGTACTTGGCTTTGCGGCCCTGGCGGACCTTCTGGGAAGTCTTGGCCATGCTTGTCTAGCTCTCCTCGGCGGCGCTCTCGCCGGCCTCGTCGCCCTCGGTGCTCTCGCCCTCGTCCTCGGTCTCGGGCTTGGCGTACGCCTCGGGGTTCTCCTCTTTCAGTTCTTCGAGCGCGGCCTGCTCGGTTTCGGCCTTCAGGCGCGCCTCCTCTTTTTCCTTCTCTTCCTCGGCGGCTCGTTCTTCCTCTTCGCGCTCGGCCTGGCCGGGACGGCCCTCCTGCGCGAACGGCATGCCGAGCCGCAGCAGCAGTTCGAACGCCTCCAGGTCGGTCTTCGCCGAGGTCGTCATGGTGACGTCGAGACCGCGGACGATGTCGACCGAGTCGTAGTCGATTTCGGGGAAGATCAGCTGCTCTTTGATGCCCATCGAGTAGTTGCCGCGGCCGTCGAAGCTGCGCGGGTTGAGGCCGCGGAAGTCACGGATGCGCGGCACCGCGATCGAGGTGAGGCGATCGAGGAACTCCCACATGCGGGCGCGGCGCAGCGTCACCGAGACGCCGACCGGCATGCCCTCGCGGACTTTGAAGGACGCGATCGACTTGCGGGCCCGGCGCACGTTGGGGTGCTGGCCGGCGATGATCGCCAGCTGTTCCTGCGCCAGTTCGAAGCTGCGGTTGTCCTGTTTCTCCTTGCCGAGCCCCATGTTGAGGGTGATCTTCAGCAGGTGCGGCGCCTCCATCGGCGTCGTGTAGCCGAATTTCTTCGTCAGCGCGGGCAGGACCTCGCTCTCGTATTTCTCCCGCAGGCGCGGCGGCGGGGCCGCCTGGCTGGTCGGGGTCACGGTTCCGGCCTCCATCAGTCGACCTCCGCTCCCGAGCGCCGGGCGACGCGCACGCGCTTGCCGTCGTCGGTGCGACGGACGCCGAGGCGGGTGCCCTTGTTGCCTTTCGGGTCGAGCAGCATCACGTTGGACACGTGGATCGGCCCCTCCTTCTCGACGATCCCACCCGGACTCGCGGTGGCCATGTCGCCGGTGGAACGGGGACGTTCGTGCCGCTTGATGATGTTCAGGCCCTCGACGTAGACGCGGCGCTTCTTCGGGTCGGTGCGCAGCACTTTGCCGGTCTTGCCGCGGTCCTTGCCGCTGATCACGACCACCTGGTCGTCGGTCCTGATGCGCATCGTCTTCATCAGAGGACCTCGGGCGCGAGCGAGATGATTTTCATGAAGTTGCGGTCGCGAAGTTCACGCGCGACGGGGCCGAAGATGCGGGTCCCGCGCGGGTTGTTGTTCGCCGGGTCGATCAGCACGGCGGCGTTCTCGTCGAAGGAGATGTAGGTGCCGTCGGGCCGGCCGAGCGGCTTCTTGGTCCGCACGACGACGGCCTGGACGACCTCGCCCTTGCGGACGCCGCCCTGCGGGCTGGCCGATTTGACCGTCGCGGTGATCACGTCGCCGACCGACGCGTAGCGCCGGTGCGAGCCGCCTTTGACGCGGATGCAGAGCAGTTCGCGGGCACCCGAGTTGTCGGCGACCTTGAGGCGGGACTCCTGCTGGATCATCGGGCGCTCACCTCGCCTTCTCGACGACGTCGATCAGACGCCAGCGCTTGGTCTTGGAAAGGGGACGGGTCTCGACGATCCGGACCACGTCGCCCTCGCCCGCCTCGTTGCGCTCGTCGTGAGCGTGCAGGGTGCGGGAGCGGCGGACGATCTTCTCGTAGGTCGGATGACGGCGGGCGATGTCGATGCGGACGGTGATCGACTTGTCGCCTTTGTTGGAGACGACGATGCCCTGGCGGACCTTGGCGGCGACCGAATCGCGCTCGGCGGGCGGGGTGCCGGTGCCGGCTTTGTGGGCAGCCTTCAGCGCGGCGCGTTCCTTGCGCCGTTCGGCGGCCTTCGACTTGCGACGGGTCTCGCGGGCGGCGGCGCGCTCCTCCGGGGTCTGCTGGGGGCCGGCTTTGTGCGGCTCGCGCGACTTGAGCAGACGGCGGCGCTCCTTCCAGGGAAGGTCGTCGAGCGGATCCGGCTCGGCGGGAGCAGCCTCCGCGGCGGGCGCCTCGACCGCGGCGGCGGGAGCCTCCGCGGCAGCCGCCTCCGGCGCCTGAGTCTCCTCGGCCTGTGGCTCCTCGGTCGTCTCGGTTTTCTCGGTGCTCTCGTCGCTCATGCTCGTCGCGTCTCTTTCTCCACATCGATACCGCGCTCGCGGGCCACGGTGACCAGCCTCGCGACGTCGCGTTTGGCCTGACCGAGGCGGGCGGTGTTCTCGAGCTCGCCGGTGGCGTGCCGGAAGCGGAGGTTGAAGGCCTCCTCCTTGGCGTCGATCAGTTTCGCCACCAGCTCGTCGTCTTTCAGATTGTGCACCTCGGCGGCCTTCACTGCTCCGCCCCCTCGCGTTTGACGAATTTCGTCTTCACCGGGAGCTTGTGCCCGGCGAGGCGCAGCGCTTCGCGCGCCAGGTCCTCGGGGACGCCGGCCAGCTCGAACATGACCTTGCCCGGCTTGACCACGGCGACCCAGCCCTCGGGGTTGCCCTTGCCCGAGCCCATCCGCGTCTCGGCGGGCTTCTTGGTGTAGGGCTTGTCGGGGAAGACGTTGATCCAGACCTTCCCGCCACGTTTGATCTTGCGGGTCATCGCC
>DATJUK010000015.1:0-4749 GCA_035502495.1 Solirubrobacterales bacterium | reverse complement strand
TCGCGGTGATAAGTGCGAACTCATGGGCCCAGCCGGTGTTGGGCGTCACGGAGATGCCGGGAGCGTCACGTACTGCGCGTCTCTGGTGACGGAGACGAGGCACAACGTGGCCCCCGCGTCCGATCCTTCCGGGCCTCCTCGGCGGGAGACCCGGGCGGATATGCGGCATCTCCGTCACGGACGCCCGTCCCGTGACGCTTCCTCCTGAAGCTCCCCGTCCCTCGCATCGCTCCCCCCGCGGACCTCCCGTCCCGGGCGTCTCGGCGGTGGCCACAGCCTGCCCGGGCCGCCTCCGAGACGCCCGGCCTCACCGTCCCCGCCACCCAGCTCGCCACCCCACCCGTCCGCACCACTCGGCCCCCACACCAGCCACGGCCCTACCAGCCACCCGGGCTTCGCTCGACCCGCCCCGACCCGCCGCCCACGAGCCCCGCCACCGATCACACATGGCCTCGCCAGGGTGACCCCTGAACGAACCTCCCGGCTGTTGTGAGTGAAGGGGTCACCCTGTCGAGGCCCGCGCGAACCCGTCCCCACAAGCCGTCCCCGCGAACCCCATCCCCCGCCGGCCCGTCCCGCCGCCGTCACCCCGCACCTACCCCGCGGTGACCCCACCCCCGGTAGCCGGCGTCACCGGCGCAGTTTCTTCCGGCGCCCGTTCCGGCGTCACTTCTTCGGGCGTCGCTTCTTCAGGCGCTTCTTCGACCGGCGCTTCGGTTTCGCGCCGCCCGCCCGTGCCGCCTTCGGCTTCTTCTTCGGGCACGAATTCTTCGCCTTCGTAGGTTTCTTCCGGCGCCGTGTATTCGGGTTCTTCGTATTCGCCCGCTTCGACTTCTTCTTCGGCTTCGGCAGAAGACTTGCCTTCGTCTTCCTTCGCTTCCTTGGCCTTTTCCTTCGCCTTCTTTTCGGCCAGGTGTTCTTTCTTGATTTCTTCCCAGGCGGTCATCACGCGGGCCCAGATCAGGGCCGGGTAGGTGCCGCCCATCACCGGGCCCCCGTTGAAGAGCGTCAGCATCGGCGTCGTCGTGTCCGGGTAGCCGACCCAGACACAGGCGGTCACTTCGGCGGCGATCCCGCCGCAGAACCAGGCGTCGCCCTCTTCCTCGGTCGTGCCCGTCTTGCCCCACTCTTCCGGCGCCCCGGTCTGCGCCGCGGTCCCGGTCCCTTCGGCGATCACGGTTTCCATGATCCCCTTCTGCTCCTTGACCGTTTCTTCGTCGAAGACCTGGTGGTGGATCGGGTGGTTTTCGCCGCCCTTGATCGGCTTGCCGTTCTTCGTCACTTCGGTGAAGGCGACCGGGCTGTCGCCGGGACTCGGCGCCAGGGTGCCGGAGATGCGGTCGCCGTCGTTGCCGATCGTCGAGTAGGCGTAGGCCCAGCCGGTGGGCGAGACCCCTTCCTTCAGCCCGCCGAGCACCATCGCCGGGTTGGTCGAGATCGAGCCGGTGTAGCCCGCCTTGTGGATCGTCTTGGCGATCGAGCGGGTGCGGTCCTCGATCGTCTTGCCTTCCAGCCCTTCCAGGCCGAGCCCGGCGTAGATCGAGTTGTCGGAGTAGGTGAGGCCGCAGGCGATCGAGCAGGACCCCAGATAGCCTTCTTCGTCGTTGTGCACGGTGAAGGCTTCGCCGCCGTGCTTGCCGAAGTGGAAGGTCCGCTGTTCGGAGGGGAATTCGGTGTCCGGCGAGATCCCCTCTTCGAGCGCCGTCAGCAGCGTGAAGGGCTTGATCGAGGAGCCCGGCTGGCGCCGCCCCTGGGTCGCCAGGTTGAAGGGGGCCTTTTCGAAGTTGGGACCGCCGACCATCGCCTTGATCCCGCCGTTGTGGTCGTCGATGACGACCACCGAGGCGGTCGCGGGGGAGTAGCCGAGGTAGGAGCTGACCGCTTCTTCGGCGGCTCCCTGGAGCTTCAGGTCAAGCGTCGCCTTGACCTGCAGGCCGCCGAAGTAGGCCTTCTCGGGGCCGTAGCGTTCGACCAGCTGCTGGCGCAGGTAGGCGGTGAAGTACGGCGCCTTCGATTCCAGCGTCGGCGGCTTGATGTCGGCCGGGGCGGGGAGCGCCTTGTGGATGCCTTCGACGTACTGCTCGTGCGTTATGTAGCCCTGTTCGTACATCTTTTCCAGCACCAGGTTGCGCCGACCGAGCGCGTTTTCGGGGTAGATCTTGGGATCGAAGGCGGAGGGCGAGGCGATGATCCCCGCCAGCATCGCCGCCTCCCAGGGCTCGAGCACGGCGGCGCACGGCTCCGATTCGGTCCCGCAGCCCGGATGGGCGGCGCCGAAGTAGGTCTGGGCGGCGGCCTCGATCCCGTAGGCGCCCTCGCCGAAGTAGATCGTGTTCAGGTACTCGGTGAGGATTTTCTCCTTCGACCAGTGCTTCTCCAGTTTGTAGGCGAGCGCCGCCTCGCGGAACTTCTCCAGCACCGTGCGGCTGCCTTCCGCTTCGAGCGCGTTCTTGACGAACTGCTCGGTGATCGTCGAGGCGCCCTGCTGGGCGCTCTGGCTGAGCACGTCCTCGACCAGGGCGCGACCGATGCCGCGGAAGTCGACCCCCGCGTGTTCGTAGAAGCGGGCGTCCTCGATCGAGACCACCGCGTTCTTGATGTTGGGGCTGATCTGGCCGGAGCTGAGGAGGATCTTGTTCTGATCCGAGCTCAAGGTGCCGATCGTGCGACCGCTGGAGTCGACCACGACGCTGTTTTTCGACGCCTTGTAGCGGGCGAAGTTGTAGATCGCCGGCAGGTCCTGGGAGACCGCCGCCATCATCCCGAAGATCATCGAGATCACGGCCAGGATCCCGAGCCCGAGCAGCACGAAGAGGAACCGCAGCTTCTTCAGGCGCGGCTTGGTCCGTTTCGGTGGGCCGGGCGCACCGGGGGCGAAGGGGACTGCCGGCGGGGCCGGCGGAATCTCGCCACCGTCGCTGCGTCGACGCTTGAGTAGGGAGACGGCCATCGGGCGATGAACAGCAGGTCCGGTCAGGACCAAAAAATTGCCCGAGCGGGCCTCAGGACCCGTCGAGCGAGGCGCGGAGTCTAGCATTGGCGATGTGCCGGATCTGACCCGCAACGCGGTCGACGTGCTGCCCGCGGGGCGGCTCGACGAGCAGCTGGAGCTGGGCCGGCCCCTGCGGGTGAAGCTGGGGATCGACCCGACCACCGCCGACATCCACCTCGGCCACACCGTGGTGCTGGGCAAGCTGGCCGAATTCCAGGCGGCGGGCCACACCGTGGTCCTGATCGTCGGCGACTTCACCGCCCGGGTCGGCGATCCGAGCGGCCGCTCGGCCTCGCGGCCGGTGCCGACGCCGGAGGAGATCGAGGCCAACGCGACCACCTACCAGGAGCAGGCCTACAAGATCCTCGACCCGGAGCGGACCGAGGTGCGCCGCAACTCCGAGTGGCTGGACATGAACCTGGTCGACCTGCTGAGGCTGATGGGGACGACGACGGTGGCGCGGCTGCTGGAGCGCGACGACTTCCAGAAGCGGATGGCGGCGAACGCCCCGATCGCCGCCCACGAGCTGCTCTACCCGCTGCTGCAGGGCTATGACTCGGTGGCGATCGACGCCGACGTCGAGCTCGGCGGCACCGACCAGAAGTTCAACCTGCTCTTCGGCCGCGACGTGCAGAGCGCCTACGGCAAGCCGCCGCAATCGATCCTCACCCTGCCGATCCTGGTCGGCACCGACGGCGTGCAGAAGATGTCGAAGAGCCTTGGGAATTACGTCGGGGTGACCGATCCGCCCGCGGAGATGTTCGGCAAGCTGATGAGCATCCCCGACGCGGCGATGGACGAGTACTTCCGCCTGCTGCTGGGCGAGGCCGGATGTCCGGACGGACCGCCGAACCAGGCCAAGCGGGAGCTCGCCCGGCGGATCGTCGACCGCTTCCACGGGGCGGGCAAGGGAGCGGAGGCGGAGGCGGCCTTCGACCAGGTCTTCGTCGCCCACGCGGTGCCCGACGACATCCCCGAGGTGGATCTCTCCGGATACGTGGGCGAGGACGGCGAGGTGCACCTGCCGCGCCTGCTGGCCGGTGCCTTCGGCGTCAGCGCCAGCGAGGCGCGCCGACTTTTGGCTCAGGGCGGCGCGAAACTCGATGGCGCCGCACTGCCTGCTAATAATCTCGACGTCGCCCAGGAGGTCCTTGTCGGCCGGGTGATCCAGCTTGGTAAGCGGCGTTTCGCAAAACTTTCCAAGTCGGACTAGACAAGCGCCTGACGGAGCGCTATATTCCGTCGCCCTCTGGGGCTCCCTTGTGGGGCCCCGGCGTCTGAGAGAGGCGAATCCCGTCTCGGAGGCGCAACGGTCTTTGAAAACTGAGCAGCGTGCATCTCCGTGGGTCCATCCAATCGACCCGCGGAATGTTCAGCCCGACCCATTCGGTGCGCCAGCGCGCCGGATGGTCTTGATTTACCTCGTCATGACGGCCGCCGTACTTGTGTACTCGGCGGCCATGAAGTCATTGACAGGCTCTCTGTAGAAGTAAATTTCACGGAGAGTTTGATCCTGGCTCAGGACGAACGCTGGCGGCGTGCTTAACACATGCAAGTGGTGCGACGAACCAGGCTTCGGCCTGGGGCAAAGCCGCGAACGGGTGAGTAACACGTGAGTAATCTGCCCCGATGACCGGGACAACCCGAGGAAACTCGGGCTAATACCGGATGATGAGCCTTGGCGTAAGCCTTGTCTCTAAAGGAAGCTTCGGCCTCCGCATCGGGAGGAGCTCGCGGCCCATTAGCTTGTTGGTGGG
>DATJUK010000014.1:0-2858 GCA_035502495.1 Solirubrobacterales bacterium | reverse complement strand
CGTCGGCACCTTCGACGACCGCCCCTACGTCTCGCCCTTCCACGGCAACATCACCGACCTCTGCCCGGTCGGCGCGCTGACCAACTACACCTACCGCTTCCGTGCCCGGCCCTGGGACATCGAGCAGGCGGGCTCGGTCTGCACGCTCTGCCCGAGCCAGTGCAACGTCAGCTTCACGGTCCGCGACGAGAAGGTGAAACGGGTCATCTCGCGCGACAACCCGGGCGTCGACGACGGCTGGCTCTGCGACCGCGGGCGCTACGGCTTCGAGATGTGGGGTGCCGAGGAGCGGGTGACCGAGCCGCGGACGAAAGGCGGCAACAAGGTCTCCTACGAGGACGCGATCGGGCGGGCGGCCGCGGGGCTGCGGGCGCGCGACGGGCGGGTCGCGGCGATCGTCGGCGACGCCTCCAACGAGGAGGGCTTCCTCGTCCAGGAGATCCTGCGGAGCGCCCTGCACTCGCGCGACATCGACTCGCGGCCGGCGGGCGGCCCCGACATCGGCACGGTCCTCGACCTCGCCCGGCCGGAGCGCCAGGCGACGGTCGCCGACATCGACGACGCCGACGTGATCCTGGTCCTGGGGACCGACCCGATGCAGTCCTCGCCGATCCTCGACCTGCGGATCCGCAAGGCGATCCGCCGCGGCGGCGCGCGCCTCGCGGTGGCGACCGAGCGGCCGACCGCCCTCGACGGCGGCGCCGAGGCGATCGCCCGCTACGCGCCCGGCCAGGCCGCCTACTTCGTCGGCGAGCTGACCGCCGCGATCGGCGGCGCCGAGAACGTCGCCACCCCCCTGGCCGAGAGCCTCCGCGACGCCGCCAAGGTCGTCGTCGTCTGGGGCGAGCGCATCGGCGCCGCCGCCACCGCCAACCTCCTCCCCCTCGCCACCGCCCTCACCACCGTTGATGGGCCGAAAAGCGCTGATATAGAGCGCTTTTCGGCCCATCAACACGTTGGCTTGCTGGAAGTGCCGGAGGTGGCGAATGCGCGGGGGCTGCGGGAGGCGGGGGTGCTTCCCGATGGCGGGCCTGGGTTGCATGCGATCGCCGGGGGCGGGCGCTCGACCGAGGCGATCCGCCAGGCGCTGATCGACGGGGAGCTCGACGGGGTGATCCTGGTCGGCGTCGACCCGCTGCGCGACTTCGCCGACACCGGCGCCTGGGAAGAGGCGCTGAACGCGGCCGAGTTCGTCGTCGCCTTCTCGACCTTCGCCACCGCGACCGCGGCCAAGGCCGACGTGCTCTTCCCGCTCGAGACCCACGCCGAGAAAGACGGCACCGTCACCCACCCCGACGGCCGCCTGCAGCGCGTCCGCCCCGCCGCCGGCCGCCCCGGCGACATCCGCCCCGGCTGGCAGACCCTCGCCGCCCTCTCGCAGGCGATCGGCCACGACACCGGCGTGACGTCCCAGCCCACCGCTTTCCAGGCGCTGACCGCGGCGGTCCCCTTCTACGCCTCGATCACCGACTCCGACATCGGCGGCCGCGGCATCCGCTGGCAGGAGACCGAGAGCGCCTCGAACTTCCCCGGCGGCGGCACCGCCCCGCAGCAGCCGACCGCCGGCCTCGACCGCGACCCGGTGAAGGACGATGCCGACCCCACCGGCGGCGAGCTCCGCCCGCCGTCCGACGCCTACGCCACGGGCTCCGCGCCGTCCGCCGACGCCCCGAGCTCCACCACCGGCAGCCACGCGTCTGACGCAGGCGCCGCGAGCTCGGCGCCGAGCGCCGGTACTGACTCACCTGACACTCGGCGCGTAAGCGCGTCCGGGGAGTCGGTGCCGGGGATCGGCGCCCCCGCCACGCTGGCCCTCGGCACCTACCGCGACCTCTGGGCGGGCCCGATCACCGAGCTGAACCCGCCGCTGAAGTTCCTCAAGCCCTCCCAGCGCCTCGAACTCTCCCCCGAGGACGCGCAGCGCCTCGCGCTCGCCCAAGGCGACAAGGTCCGCGTCTCCCAGGGCGACCGCTCCCTCGAGGCCACCGTCGCGATCAAGGAACGGGTCCCCGAGGGCGTCTGCTTCCTCGCCGAGGGCGTCGCGCCCGGCAACGCCAACGCGCTGCTGAACGGCCACCAGGTGCGGGTCGAGATCGAGAAGCTCACCGAGGTCCCGGCGTGACCCACCTCGTCTTCGCCGATACGCAGTTCGCCGAATCGATCTGGATCATGATCGCCAAGTCGATCGTGATCTTCGCCGTGATCTTCGGCATCCTGCCCGTCCTCACCGTGGTCGAGCGCAAACTGATCGGCCGCTTCCAGCATCGCTACGGCCCCAACCGGGTCGGCCCCTTCGGCCTCCTGCAGCCGCTCGCCGACGTCGGCAAGCTCATCTCCAAGGAGTCGTTCCGGCCGGAAAACGCGATCTCGACCCTGTTCATATTGGGGCCACTGCTCCCCGTCCTGTCCGGCGTCCTCGCCCTCGCGATCATCCCCTGGGGCGACACCAAGAACGGCGTCGGCTTCTACGGCATCGACGTCCCGATCGGCATCCTCTACTTCTTCGCCGTCGGCTCGATCGCCTTCTACGGCCTGCTCCTCGGCGGTTGGAGCTCCGGCTCCAAATACAGCCTTCTCGGCGCGATGCGCTCGGCCGCCCAGCTGATCTCCTACGAGGTCAGCATGGGTCTCGCCCTCCTCGGCGTGATCATGATGAGCGGCTCGCTCTCGCTGGTCGACGTGGTCCGCGCCCAGGGCGACGTCTGGTACATCGGCCCCCAGATCGTCGGCTTCCTGATCTTCATGCTGGCCGGCTTCGCCGAGACCAACCGCACCCCGTTCGACATGCCCGAGGCCGACGCCGAGCTGGTCCAGGGCTTCATGACCGAGTACGGCGGCATGCGCTTCGGCTCCTTCCT
>DATJUK010000013.1:0-8265 GCA_035502495.1 Solirubrobacterales bacterium | reverse complement strand
CTATGCGGTGACAAGTGCGAACTCACCACGGGGCGGGGCGGCCCGCCGGGGGGCGACATGGGGCGCGCGGGTCCATGGCCGCGTCGCGGTCCTCGCCGTTGCGGTCCGGCGGGGAGATGCCGGCGTTCAGCCGAGCTCTTGGCGGACCAGGGCGACGAGGCGGTCGCAGACGGCGTCAGCCTCGTCGGCCGCCGGCGCCTCGACCATCACCCGGACCAGGGGCTCGGTGCCGGAGGGGCGGAGCAGGACGCGGCCGCGGCCCTCGAGGTTCTGGTTCTCCTTCGCCACCGCGTCCCAGACGGCCACCGCGCCGGCGAGACTCTCGCGGTCGGCGACCTCCACGTTGACCAGGCGCTGGGGCAGCTTGTCCATCGCCGGGGCGTCGGCCAGCGCCGAGGTGCCCAGCTCGCGCATCGTCAGCAGCGCGGCGGCGATCCCGTCGCCGGTGGCGACGATGTCGGAGGCGATGATGTGGCCCGATTGCTCGCCGCCGAGCTTCCATTCGCGGCGCAGCATCTCATCGATCACGTAGCGGTCGCCGACCCGGGTGATCGCCACCTCGATCCCGTCCTCGGCCATCGCCTGGTGGAAGCCGAAGTTGGTCATCACCGTGACCACGACCCCGCCGCCCAGCTCGCCACGCGAGGCGAGCCCGCGGGCGGCCAGCGCGATCAGCTCGTCGCCGTCGTGGACGCGCCCCGAGGCGTCGACGGCGAGCACGCGGTCGCCGTCGCCGTCGAAGGCGAAGCCGATCTCGGCATCGGAGGCGGCGACCCGCTCGGCCAGCGCCTCGACGTGGGTCGAGCCGACGCCGGCGTTGATGTTGCGCCCGTCGGGTTCGACCCCGATCGTCTCCACCTCGGCGCCGAGTCGGGCGAAGATCCGCGGCGCCACCCGGTAGGTCGCCCCGTTGGCGCAATCGAGCATCACCTTGTGCCCGGAGAGGTCGATCTGGAAGGCGGCGGCGAGCTCACGGAGGTAGTCGTCCTCCCCCCCGTGCAGCTCCTCGATCCGGCCCGGCGCGGCGGCGGCGGGCGGGCCGTCGCCCTCCATCAGCGCCTCGAGGCGCGCCTCGACCGCGTCGGGGAGCTTCGTCCCGGCGCCGGAGAAGAACTTGATCCCGTTGTCCTGGAACGGGTTGTGGGAGGCGGAGACGACCGCCGCCAGGTCGAGCCCGAGCCGGCGCACCAGGATCGCCGCCGCCGGCGTCGGCAGGACCCCGCCGAGCAGCGCGTCGCCGCCCGCCGCGGCGACCCCGGCGGCCAGCGCCGCCTCCAGCATCGGCCCCGACTCGCGCGTGTCGCGGACGATCAGGACCTGCGGGCGCTCCTTCTCCAGCGAGGCGGTCGCGGCGCGGCCGATCGCCGTCGCCAGCTCGGCGGTGAGGAAAGTCCCCGCCTCGCCGCGGACGCCGTCGGTCCCGAACAGCTTCCTGCTCGCGTCAGCCACCCAATACAGCCTAGTGCCGAGGAAGCGGGCTCAGCGCTTGCTGAACTGCGGCTTCTTGCGGGCCTTCTTGAAGCCGGCCTTGCGCCGCTCCTTGACCCGCGCGTCGCGGGTGAGGAAGCCGCGGCGCTTGAGGTCGCCGCGCAGCTCGGCATCGACCTCGGTCAGCGCCCGGGCGATGCCGTGGCGGACCGCCCCGGCCTGGCCGGAGATGCCGCCGCCGTGGACGCGGACGCGGACGTCGACGTTGCCCTCGTAGCCGGAGACGGCCAGCGGCTGCTTGACCATCGTCTGGTGCAGGGGGCGGGGGAAGAACTCGGCGAGCTCGCGACCGTTGATGCTGAACTTGCCGTCGCCCGGCAGCAGGGTGACGCGGGCGATCGAGCTCTTGCGCTTGCCGGTGGCGAGGAAGCGGGCGCCGCTCTCCATCTTGGCCGGCGCCCGATCGGCGACCGCGGACTCGGCTTCGGCGGCGGCCAGGGCGGCCTCGCGATTCCGTTTCTCCTCTTCCTCGGCCTCGAGACGGGCGCGCTCCTCGGCCGAGAGCTCAGGGGCATCCGGCTCGATCGCGATCGGCTCCAGGTTCGCCCCCGGGATGACGTCTTTCTTCTCCTCTTTGGCGGGCGCCTCGCGCTCGGCGGCGGGAGCGGGCTGCTCCTCCGCGGCGGGTGCCGCGGGCTCGGGCGCGGCCTCCTCTGCCGCCGGAGCGCCGTCCTCGGCGGCTTCCGAGGCGCCGGCCTCCGACTCGGTCGAGTCCGCGTCGACGGTTCCGGCGTCGGCCGGTGCCGCCTCACCCGCGGATGGCGCGGACGGGGTGTCCTCGCCCCCAGCCTGCGAGGACGAAGGCGCTCCGTCGGCGACAGGACCCGCGGTCTCCGCCGTCTGTCCCTCCGCCGTCTCCTCGACCGGCTGCTGCTGCTCTGAAGTCTCGTTCGTCTCGTCAGACATCTATCGGTTGATCTCCATCGGTTTCGGCTGCTGGGCGGCGTGCGGGTGCTCGGGGCCGGCGTACACCTTCAGCTTGGTCAGCTGCCGGCGGGCGAGCCGGTTGCGCGGCAGCATCCCCTTCACCGCCTTGCGGATCACTTCCTCGGGGCGGCGCTCCAGCATCTCGCCGAGGCTGCGCGACTTGATCCCACCGGGGTAGCCGCTGTGGCGCCAGTAGATCTTCTGCGCCAACTTGTCGCCGGTGACGCGGATCTTCTCCGCGTTGACGACGACGACGAAGTCGCCGGTGTCGACGTGCGGCGTGTAGGTCGGCTTGCGCTTGCCCCGCAGCGTGTCGGCGATCTGCGTCGCCAGTCGACCCAAGGTCTGCCCCTCGGCATCGACGACGTACCAGTCTCGCTGGCGGTTCTCGGCTGTGGCTACAAACGTCTTCATCGCGAAAAAAAGCGCGGGGCATCGCCCACGCGGCCGGTGGATGATAGCCAGGTCGGCCTGTGGGCGCGCCCTGGCCCCGGCACCGGCAATCCCGGCATCGTTTCTGGACTGCGACTCATTATCGTTAGTGGGGTGAGCGCGACCCACCCCGATCACCGTGGCACGCCGAATCGGTGGCTGGAGCGGGCCGAGGCGGCGCCCCGGGCCGCGGGCCATCGCTCCACCCTCCCCCGCGCGGCGATCATCGAGCTCCTCGCCCACCAGGACTGCGGCCTCACCGCCGCCCAGATCGAAGGAGGGCCCCCCGCGGGCGGGCGGGTACCGTTGCGAGCTTGACCGCGGGACGACGGAGGAGGAAGAGGAGCCGGGCGCCCTACCTGGCCGCGGGCGCCTTGGTGGTCCTCGGCCTCGCCGCGGTGGTCGCGGTACTCACCGCGAGCGGCGGCACGACGATCTCGCCGGCCAATCCCGGCCGGCGCGGCGCCGGGCGCCGGCGCTCCGGGCGCGGGAGCCCGCCCGGCGGCTCACGGCTGGTCCGGGACGCGCGGCCGCGGCCCGACTGGAAGCCCCACCTGGGCCCGGTCCCGATCCTCGTCTACCACGCGCTGGGCGAAGCGCCGGCGAGCGAGGAATACCCGGGCCTCTACGTCCCCGAGGCGGAATTCGAAGAAGAGATGGCCTGGCTGGCGAAGGAAGGCTTCGAAGCGGTGACGCTCGACCAGGTGGAGGACGCCTGGTACCGCGGCGGCACGCTGCCGGCGAAGCCGATCGTCGTCACCTTCGACAACGGCTACCCGGAGCAGGTCACCTTCGCCCCCGAGGTGCTGTCGCGCTACGGCTGGCCCGGCGTGCTCTTCGAGATCACCGAAGAACACCTGCGCCCGTTCGAAATCCGCCCGGTGATCGAACTCGGCTGGGAGGTCGACTCCCACTCCGCGACCCATCCGAACCTGACCGAACTCGCGGGCTCCGAACTCGAATACCAGGTGGCCGCCTCGCGCCGCTACCTGCGGCGCAAGTTCGGCGTCCCCTCGGACAACTTCTGCTACCCGTCGAGCGAATACGACGCGGCGACGATCGCCGCGGTGAAGGAAGCGGGCTACGTCGGCGCGGTCACCGAGAACGCCGGCTACGCGAGCCGCGGCCTCCCCTACGAACTAGACCGCTACGAGATCGAGGGCGGCGACGGCGTCGCCGGGCTGGCGACGGACCTGGCCGCGCCCTGAGCGGGGCGCCCGGCGCGCCTCACTCGCAGCTCTCGCAGAGGCCGCGCAGGACGACGTCGTGCTCGGAGACGTCGAAGCTGATCCGGCCCGCGACCTTCTCGATCGCCTGCTCCAGGGAGTTGTCCTCGAAGGGGATGAGGCGGCCGCAACTGCGGCAGATCGCGTGGTGATGGTGCTCCCCGTCCGGTTCGATCCGCTCGTACCCGGCGGTGCCGCGGCAGACCTCGATCCGCTGCAGGAGGCCCAGCTGCTCGAGCTGCTCGAGCGCGCGGTAGATGCTGGCGCGCCCGACCCCGGCGTCGCGGCGCCGCAGCAGGTCCTCGAGCTCCAGCGCCGTGATCGCGCATTCCTGCGCGGCCAAAGCGTCGATCACGGCGGCCCGGGCGCCGCCGCGGCGGTAGCCGGCGCCGGCCAGGGTGGCGCGCGCCTGCTCGGCCCAGCTCGTCTTCGTCGCGGTACCCATCCCGACCAATGCTAGAGCCCGCCTCCCCCGGCCTGCGGAACCGGCCGCCGCCTCCCGCCGACCCGTGTCCAGACGTGGGCCCAGACCTGGCCGGCGACGTAGGCAGCGGCGGCGCCGGTCCCGACGAAGAAGCCCACCGGCCAATCGGTTTCGTAGGAGGCGGCGATCGCGAACCAGACGATCGCCAGGGCGATCAGGACCGAGAGCGTCATCGCGAGCCAGGGCCGATCGGTGAAGCAGCGGGCCGCCGCGGGCGCGCCGATCATCAGGCTGAAGATCAGCAGCGTGCCGACCACCGGCACGGTCATCGCCGTCGCCAGCGCGAGCACGCCGAGGAAGCACAGCTCCATCGCGAAGGCGCCGATCCCGCGCGCCTCGGCGACCTCGGGCAGCGCCGAGGAGAGCATCAGCGGCCGGTAGAGGACGGCGATCGCGGCGATGCAGACGAGCCCCAGGATCAGGGTCGGCGCCACCTGGTTGGAGCCGATCCCGAGCACCTCGCCGAAGAGCAGCGAGTAGATCTCCGGCGCGTACTGGCTGCTGAAGCTGACGAACAGGGCCCCCAGCGCGAGCATCGTCACCAGCATCAGCGCGGTGACCGCGTCGTGGCGGCCGCGCCTGCCGAGCAGGCCGATGCCGAGGGCGCTGGCGAAGGCGAAGACGCCGAGCCCGAACAGCGTGCCGAGGCCGACCAGCGACGCCCCGGCGGCGCCGGCGAAGGAGCCGTTGGGGATCGCGTGGGCGGCGAAGGCGGAGCCGCGCAGGACGGTGAAGAAGCCGACCACGCCGGCGACGACGGCGACGATGCTCGCCACGACCCAGGCGTTGACCATGAAGCCGGTGAACATCGCTCAGGCCTCCGCCGCGGCAGGCCCGGCGCGGTCCAGCAGGCGCGCCCGGCGACGGTCCAGCAACCCGGACAGCCCCGACAGCAGGTAGAAGACGAAGACCAGGGCGACGACGAAGAAGCTGACCGGCCAGCCGTGTTCCTGCGGCGGCCAGTGGTAGCTGTCGTAGGCGAGGACGATGCCCGCCCAGACCGCGCCGACCCCGAGCGCCGTCGCCACCAGCATCGCCCGCAGCGGCCGGGTGGTCAGCCGCAGGGCCGCGGCGGCGGGGCCGATCAGGAGCGCGGTGCTGAGGATCGTGCCGATCGTGATCGCGGCGAGCGCCGTCGCCAGCGCCAGCGTGAGCAGGTAGGCGGCGCCGACGAGGCGCACCGGGATGCCGCGGGCGGCGGCGATCTCCGGGCTGACGGTGCTGAGCAGCAGCGGCCGGTAGAGGAGCGCGATCAGGGCCACCGAGAGCACCGCCAGGCCGACGACGGCGGGGATCGTCCCGCTCGAGATCGCGAAGATCGAGCCGAAGAGGATCGTCACCGTCGAGCCGTTGCCGCTGCCCTGGGTGGTGTCCAGGTAGAGGAAGAGCGCGGCGAGGCCGATCGCGGCGCCGAGCACGATGCCGGTCGCCAGGTCGCGGCCGCGGACCCGCTGCACGCCGATCAGCTCCATCGCGGCGGCGGCGAGGACGTCGATCGCGACGAACCCGGCCAGCGGCCCGACGCCCACCAGCGAGGCGGCCGAGCCCCCGGTCGTGCCGATGTCGCCGAGCGACTCGCCGGCGAAGGACTGCCCGCGCATCACGGTGAAGACGCCGACCACGGCGGTGACGATCGCCACCGCAGTGCCGATCGCCAAGGCCACGTGCACCGCTTCGTTTTCGAAGAAGCCGGGGGCGAAGATCGGTTCGAGGAAGCCCGCCGGGGTCACTGGATCACCTCGGGAAGATGGTGGACGGTCTCCTCACAGCCCTCGAGGTCGGCGTCATCCCCCGCCCCGGCGACGATCAACACGCGGCCGTGGACGTCGATCACGTCGACGTGGTGGCCGTAGAGCCGGCTGAGGACGTCGGGCCGGATCACCTCCTCGCTGGTGCCGCTGGCGGCCCGGCCGTGGGCCAGGTAGACGATCCGATCCATCACCGGCAGCAGCGGGTTGATCTCGTGGGCGGAGATCAGGACCGCGACGCCCTGCTCGCGGCAGACCCGCGCCAGGAGGGCGACGACCTCCTGGGCGCTGCGCAGGTCGAGGTTGGCGAGCGGCTCGTCGGCGAGCAGGAGGCGCGGCCGCGAGATCAGCGCGTGGGCGATCAGGATCCGCTGCTGCTCGCCGCCGGAGAGCCGGCCGACCCGGGTGTCGGCGAACGCCTCGGCGTCGACCGCGGCGAGCGCCTCTTCGACCGCGGCGCGGCGGCGGCGCGGTCGGGTCGGCGGGCCGAGGCGGCCGGCGTCGAGCCCGAGCGCGACGAGGTCGCGGCCGCGCAACGGCAGGTCGGGGTCGAGCAGGAACTTCTGCGGCACGTAGCCGATCGCCGTGCCACGCCGGGAGCGCGGCCGGCCGTCGAGCAGGACGCGGCCGGAGGTCGGGCGCTGCAGCCCCAGGATCGCGCGGAAGAGGGTCGTCTTGCCGGCGCCGTTGGAGCCGATCAGGCCGGTGAACTCGCCGGGGGCGATCGCGAAGTCGACCCGGTCGAGGACCTGGCGTCCGGAGATCCGGACGCCGAGCTCCTCGACCGAGAGAACCGCCGCGCTCACCGCCGCCCGCTCATCGGGTCAGAGCTTTTCCGTCGACTTGCCGTTTGCCACCGCTTCTTCGAGTGCCTTCAGCTCGGCTTCCATCCACTCCTGGTAGGTGTAGCCGGGAGGCATCGTCTCGTACACGCCGACCACCGGCACGCCGTTGTCGGCGGCCGAGGAGAGGAACTTTTCGGTGATCGAGTCGGTCACCTGCTGGTTGTAGACGAAGGCGTCTGCCTTCTTTTCGCTGAAGAAGGATTCCTGCATCGAGACGGCCTGCGGGGCGGGATCGGTGTCGTTCATGATGTCGGCCTGCATGCTGAACGGCGTCAGGTTTTCGATTCCGGCCGCTTCCAACATGTAGTCGGCGACCGGCTCGGTCGTGGCGACGGCCGCGCCGGGATACTTCGTCGTGAATTCTTCCAGGCCCTGCATCCAGGGTTCGAGCGACGCTTCGAACTTCTTCAGGTTCGCCTCGAAGTACGACTTGTGCTCGGGCTGTAGTTCGGCGAAGTCGGCGACCAGCTGCTCGGCCACCGCGGGCATCGTTTCCGGCTTGTACCAGAGGTGCGGGTTGGGGGTGGAGTCGGGCAGCCCGAGAAGTTCCTGCACGTTGATGACCTTGCGCGAGTCATCGGATGCGGCCGACTCGATCTTTTCCATGTAGCTGTCGTACCCGAGTCCGTTTTCGACCAGGACGTCGGCGCCGCTGACGTCCTTGGCGACGCTGGCGCTGGCCTCGAACTGATGGGGATCGGTGTTCGGATCGCTCTCGATCGCGCTGACTTCGACGTACTTGCCGCCGATCTGTTCGATCACGTCGGCGTACTCGTTCTCCGCCCCGACCGCGGTGATCTTGTCGCCCGACCCGGAGGGCGAGGAGGACGAGCCGGAGCCGCCGCCACAGCCGGCGAGGAGCAGGGCGAGCACCGCGATCGGTGCGAGGGCGGCGGCGAAGAGACGGGGGCACGAGGCCGGCATGAAGGCTCCTTTTCGGGGTCTGGCACGAACGTGGGCGCGGCGGATCTCCCGCCGACGGCGCGACAGACTAACACGATAATGAGAATTGTTCTCCTTCCTATCTGGACGAAGTTCCGGTGGGCGGCCGGTTCCGCGGATGGAGAGCGTCCCCGCCCCGTGCGTTCGCACATTTCACCGGTATACCGTGAAAA
>DATJUK010000012.1:0-22807 GCA_035502495.1 Solirubrobacterales bacterium | reverse complement strand
TTCGCTGTTCTCACCGGATACCGGTGAGAACTGCGAACGCATCGGGGGGGTCAGCCGGCGGCGGGCTGGGGGAGGGAGGCGAGGGCGGCGGTGATCGAGGCGGCGGTGATGTCGAGGAGGTCTTCCAGCTCGGCCTCGGTGATCGAGAGCGGGAACATCAGCACGACGACGTCGGAGAGCGGGCGGACCAGGGCGCCGCGCTTGCGCGCCTCCAGGGTCACCCGGTGGCCGACCCGCAGTTCCGGATCGTGCTCGCCGAGGTCGATGCCGACCATGACCCCTCGTGAGCGCACCTCGGTCACTCCCGGCATCGCGGCGATCTCGGCGAGGCGCCGGTCCAGCAGCTCGATCTTCGGCTGCAGCCGCTCGATCGTCCGCTCACGCTCGAAGATGTCGAGGTTGGCGAGAGCCACCGCACAGGCGACCGGGTTGCCGGTGTAGGTGTGGCCGTGGAAGAAGGTCCTCGCCTCCGCCGGGGCGCCGAGGAAGCCCTCGTACACCGCCTCGGTGGTCAGCGTCGCCGCCAGCGGCAGGTAGCCGCCGGTGATCCCCTTGGCGAGGCAGAGGAAGTCGGGCGAGACCCCCTCGCGTTCGACCGCGAACATCGTCCCGGTGCGGCCGAACCCGGTCGCCACCTCGTCGCAGATCAGGAGCACGCCGTGGCGGTCGCAGAGCTCGCGGACCGCGCGCAGGTAGCCCTCCGGGTGGACGATCATGCCGCCCGCGCCCTGCACCAGCGGCTCCATGATCACCGCCGCGACCTCCCCCGCGTGGGCGGTGAGCAGCCGCTCCATCTGCGCGGCGTCGCCGGGCTCGGCGGCCAGGGTGCCGAAGAGCAGCGGGCGATAAGTGGCGTGGAAGAGGTCGATGCCGCCGACCGAGACCGAGCCGATCGTGTCCCCGTGGTAGGCCTCGCGCATGCGGACGAAGCGGGTGCGGGCGGTGTCGCCGCGCTGCTGGTGGTACTGGAAGGCCATCTTCAGGGCGATCTCGGCGGCGGTCGAGCCGGAGTCGGAGTAGAAGACGCGGCTCAGTCCCTCGGGCGCGATCTCGATCAGGCGCGCCGCCAGCTCGGTGGCCCCCGGGTGGGAGAGGCCGAGCATGGTCGAGTGGGCGACCTTGTCGAGCTGCTCGCGGGCGGCGCGGTCGAGGTCGGGATGGCGATGTCCGTGGACGTTGCACCAGAGCGACGAGGTGCCGTCGATGTAGCGGTTGCCGTCGACGTCGTAGAGGTAGACGCCCTCGCCGCGCTCGATCATCAGCGGCGTTTCCTCGCTCCACCCCTGCTGCTGAGTGAACGGGTGCCAGACGTGGCGCTGGTCGAGTTCGTCGGGGCGGTCGCTCACCGACCCGACCCTAGTCCTCCGGCCGCCGCCCGGGGCGGCGCGCGGGGCCACAACCCACCCGGACGGGGATTCTTCTCACTCTCGCAACATTTGCACTTGAGAAAAGGTTGCGCACATGCAACAATTACCGCGATGCAAGCAAGCGATGTCAAAGCGATCGAGCAGGCCGACGGGAGCGGCGCGAGCGCGGAGGTTGGGGCGGAGGCCCGTGACACGGCCGCCCGAATCTGCGCGCTGATGCGCCACGTCTTCCTCTACGACCGCGGCAACCAGCTGCGGGTGCTCGAGGACAGCGGCCTGACGACCACCCAGTGCAAGGCCCTGCTCGAGCTGGGCGGCCTCGGCGACTGTCCCGCGACCTGGCAGGTCTCCGACCTCGCCGAGCTGCTCGGCGCCTCGCTGCCGGCGATGAGCCGGGCGATCGACGGCCTGGTCAAGAAGGGCCTCGCCACCCGGGTCGAGGACCCGACCGATCGCCGCGTCCGCGTGGTGCGGATCACCGGCGACGGCACGCGCCTGGTCGAGCAGCTGACCACGGTGAAGCGCAACGGGCTCGAGGCCTTCGCCTCGAGCCTGACCGGCGCCCAGCGCCGCAAGCTCGACGCCGCGGTCGAGTCGCTGATGGACCGCGAGGACATCGTCGCCACGTACGAGCACCTGAAGGAGGCTTAATGTCCTGCCCCGATGTTGATTCTCTTGCCCCCCTCGGAGGGGAAGACCGCGCCGACCGGCGGCGCGCCGGTGGAACTCGAGGCGCTCGCCTTCGCCGGCGAGCTGACGGAGTCGAGGCGGAAGTTGCTTGGGGCGCTCGCCGCGCTCGCGGAGCTGCCGCTCGAGCGGGCGGTGTCGATGCTCGCGGTGTCGGCGGGCCAGGCGGGCGAGGTCGCCGTTGACGCGGAGCTCCGCGCCGCCCCGGCGGGCCCGGCCGCCGAGGTCTACACGGGAGTTCTCTACGACCGCCTGCGGCTCCCGGAGCTGCCCAGGCGCGCCCAGGGCCGGGTGCTGATCGCCTCGGCACTCTGGGGGATGGTGAGGCCGACCGACCGGATCCCCTACTACCGACTCTCGGCGAAAGCGAAGCTGGAGGGGATCGGCGGCCTCGCCGCCTTCTGGCGCCCGGCGCTGACCGCGGCGCTGCCGGACGAGGAGGGGACCCTGGTCGTCGACATGCGCTCCGGCGCCTACGCGGCCGCCTGGAAGCCGAAGCGGGCCGAGCTTCTCGCGGTGCGCGCCTTCAGCGAGGTGAAGGGCAGGCGCAAGCCGGTGAGCCACATGGCGAAGGCCGTGCGCGGCGAAGTCGCGCGGGCGCTCCTCGAAGCGAAGGCCCCGCCCGAGACCCCCGAGGCCGCCGCGACCATCGCCGAGGCCGCCGGCCACACCGTCGAACTCACCCCCGGCCACCTCGACGTCATCGTCCGGAACTGATGTTGATGGGCCGAAAAGCGCTCATATAGAGCGCTTTTCGGCCCATCAACCGGGGAGGTGGAGGGGAGGCCAGGTCGCGGGGGCGCTCAGGTCGAGGCGGGGGAGGGTGAGGACGGGGACGCCGGACGTGGCGGCGATCGTCTCGCGGTTGTCGACCTCGATCGGGGTCGGGTCGGCGGGCCATGGGTTGAGCACGATCGCGGCTACCTCGAGCCCGACCGAGCGTGCCGACTCGACCGTCAGCAGGGTGTGGTTGATCGCCCCGAGGCCGGGCGGGGAGACGACCACCAGCGGGTAGCCGAGCTCGACCGCGCAGGAGCGCATCGTCCAGCTGGGGGAGAGCGGGACGAGGAGGCCGCCGGCCCCCTCGCAGACGATCGCCTCGGCGCCCGCGGCGGCGGCCCGGGCGGCGCGCATCACCCGCTCCGGATCGATCTCGACGCCCGCCAGCCCCGCCGCCAGGTGTGGCGACATCGGCGGGTCGAAGCGGTACGGGGCGATCTCGTCGTCGGTCTGGGACGAGCGCGCCGCGGCGCGCAGCGCGGCGTGGTCGGGGAGCCCGGCGATCGAGGGCCAGCCGTCCCCCGCCGCCGCCACCGCGGCGAGCGCGGCGCCCCCGTCGTAGGCCGGGAATTCGTCCATGCCGGTCAGCGCCGGCTTGAAGACCGCCACCCGCCTGCCGTCGGCGGCCAGCGTGTGCGCGAGCACCGAGGCGACCACCGTCTTGCCGACCTCGGTCCCGGTGGCGGTGACGAAGACGCCGCTCGCCCGCGACTCGCGGGCGGCCGCCTCGCCGCCCTGGTTCTCCTGCGCCAACTGCCAGACGCCTCGCGAGATCGCCGCCATCAGGCGGCGATCGTCGCGGACTTGAGCAGGCCGATCTCCCGCGCCGCCGCGCCGACCTGGCCGGCGGCCCGGCGCAGCTCGTCGGGCTCGTGCGTCGCCATCACGGTGAAGCGCAGGCGCGAGGAGCCCTCGGGCACCGTCGGCGGGCGGATCCCCTGGGCGAAGACGCCGCGCTTCAGCGCCCGCTCGCAGAGCTCCATCGTCGGCTCCGCCTCGCCGACCTCGATCGGCACGATCTGGGTGGTCGACCCGGCCGCGGCCAGGCCCTCGGCGGCGAGCGCCTCGCGCAGCACCCGCGCGTTGGCGGCCAGCCGCTCGACCCGCTCCGGCTCGGCCTCCAGCACGTCGAGCGCGGCGCGGGCGGCGCCGACCGCGGGCGGCGGCGGCGCGGTCGAGAAGACGAACGAGCGCGCCCGGTTGACCAGGTAGTCGACGGTCTCGGCGCTCGCGCAGACGTAGGCGCCGTAGGACCCGAGCGCCTTGCCCAGCGTGCCGACGACGACGTCGACCTCGCCGGAGAGCCCGGCGGCGGCGACCGCCCCGCGGCCGCCCGGGCCCACCGCCCCGGTCGCGTGCGCCTCGTCGACCAGCAGCCGCGCCCCGTGGCGCCGCGCCAGCTCCAGCAGCTCCGGCAGCCGGGCGACGTCGCCGTCCATCGAGAAGACGCCGTCGGTGACGATCAGCGCCGGGGTCCCGGCCGCCGCGCGCAGCAGCGACCCGAGGTGCTCGACGTCGTTGTGGCGATAGACGACCGTCTCGGCCCGGGCGAGCCGGCAGCCGTCGATGATCGAGGCGTGGTTCAGCGCGTCGGAGAAGACGGTCTCGCCCGGCCCGGCCAGCGCCGCGATCGTCCCCGAGTTCGCCAGGTAGCCGGAGCCGAAGAGCAGCGCCCGCCCGTAGCCCTTGAAGGCGGCGAGGCGGTCCTCCAGCTCCCGGTGGGGCTCCATGTTGCCGCTGATCAGCCGCGAGGCCCCGGCCCCGGCGCCCCAGCGCAGCGCCGCCTCGGCCGCCGCCTCGCGCACCCGCCGGTCGGCGGCCAGGCCGAGGTAGTCGTTCGAGCAGAGCAGCAGCACCTCGCGCCCGGCGAGGAGGACGCGCGGCCCCTGCGGCCCCTCGATCAGCCGCAGCCGCCGGTAAAGGCCGCGCTCGCGCAGCTCCTCGAGCCGGGCCGCGACGTCCGTCACCGCCGCGCCACCTAGGCCGCGGTCGGGTATTTCGGCGTCCGCTCGCCCTTCTTGACCACGCGGAGCTGGGTCGAGGGATCCCACATCGGGGCCTCGTCCTGATGGTCGATCAGCGTCTCCATCGGCGTGCGCGGAGACTCGCCCTCGAGCCACCCGGAGCGGTTGTCGGGCCGCGGGTTCGAGCCGTTGTCGGGCTGGCGCGCCACGTTCAGGCCGAGCTCCTCGAACATCGCCCGGTCCGCGGCCGGCTCGGCGCCCAGGGTGGTGAGGAAGTTCCCCATCATCACCCCGTTCAGGCCCGCCTTCACCGCGAGCTGATGCAGGTCACCGAGGTTCTCCACCCGGCCGCCGCAGAGGCGGAAGAGCGCGCCCGGGATGATCAGCCGGAAGATCGCGATCCACTTGACCACCTCGATCGGCTCCATCACCTCGCGGTCGCCGAATTTGGTCCCCTCCTTCGGGATCAGGAGGTTGATCGGCACCGAGGTCGGGTTGATCTCGGAGAGCTCGAAGGCCATCTCGACCCGCTGCGCCTCGGTCTCGCCGAGGTTCAGGATGCCGCCGACGCAGGTCTCGAGCCCCGCCTCCTTGACCGCCCGGATCGTCCGCAGGCGACCCTCGTAGCGGACCGTCGTCGAGACCTCCGGGTAGTAGGACTTCGCCGACTCGACGTTGTGGTGGACGCGCTGGATCCCGGCGTCCTTCAGCGCCTTGGCCCGCTCCGCCGACATGTGTCCGATCGAGGCGCAGCGCTTCAGGTTCGTCTTCTCGGCGACCAGTTCGGCGCCTTCGAGGATCTTCTGGAAGTCCCGTTTGGAGAGCCCCTGGCCCTGGGTGACCATGCAGAACCGGTGCGCCCCGGCGGCCTCGGCGGCCTTCGCGTGTTCGAGGATCTGCTCGGGCTCCATCATCGCGTGCATCACCGTGTCGGCGTCCGCGTAGCGGCTCTGGGCGCAGAAGCCGCAGTCCTCCGCGCAGCCCCCCGACTTGGCGTTGACCAGCGAGCACATGTCGGTCGAGTCGCCGAAGTTTTCCTGGCGGACCGCCCAGGCGCGCTCCACCAGCGCCTCGATCTCGGCGGGGTCGGTGAGGCGGCCGAGGGCGAGGGCTTCGTCGGGGGAGATCAGAGGGGGCATGGCGTTCCTTTTCCTGCGGGTCCGGACCGCTCCAAGGCTATGACGCCGCGCGGATACGTGCGCTCCGGTCGGGCTAGCATCGGCGCCATGGAGAGGGCGAGGGCGCGCCGCCGGCGACTCACCGTGACCGCGCTCGTCGCGCTCGCCGCCGTCGGTTTCGCGCTCGGGGCGCTGGTCGGCGGCGGCGGCTCGGGCGGGCGAACGGAGACCCGCCCGGCGGGCCGGGGGACGACCGCGGGCGGGGGCGGGGGATCGACCACGGCCGAATCGAGGCCGACCCTGGTCGAGACGCTGCGGCCGGGCGAACTGGCGGGCGAGCGGATCGTCGTCTCGATCGACGGCACCGGCCTGACCCCGGAGCTGCGCCGGGCGATCGCCGCGGGCAAGGTCGCCGGCGTCGTCCTCTTCGCGGCGGACTTCCCGAGCCGCGCCGCCGGCCGCGCGCTGATCGCGGAAGTGCAGGCGGTCCCGCGCCCGCGCCGGCTCGCCCGCCTGCCGCTGCTGGTGATGACCGACCAGGAGGGCGGCGAGGTGAAGCGGGTCGACGGGCCGCCGCAGGCCTCGGCCGCCGCGATGGGCCGCCAGGGCCCGGCCTACGCGCGCCGGCAGGGCCGCCTCACCGCCGCCAACCTGAGGAGCCTCGGGGTCACCGTCGACCTCGCCCCGGTCCTCGACGTCGGCCGGCCCGGCGGGGTGATCGCCGCCACCGGTCGCGCCTTCGCCGGTACCGCAGCCGGGGTGGTCGACACCGCGGTGCCCTTCGCCGAAGGCCTCGAAGCGGGTGGCGTGGCGGCGACCGCGAAGCACTTCCCCGGCCTCGGCGCCGCCGCCGAAAACACCGACTTCGAAGCACAGGCGCTGCCCCTGCCGAAGGGCGAGCTGCGCGACACCGACATCGCTCCCTACCGTGCCTACGTCGAGGCCGGCGGCCGGCTGGTGATGGTGGCGACGGCGACCTACCCGGCGCTCTCGCCCCGCCCCGCCGCCTTCAGCCACCGGATCGTGACCGGCGAACTGCGCCGCCGGCTCGGCTTCCGGGGCGTCACGATCACCGACAGCCTCGGCTCCGCCGCGGTCGCCGCCTTCGGTGGCCGGCGCGAGGTGGCGGTCGACGGAGCCGCCGCCGGTGACGACCTGCTGCTCTTCGACGACCTGCCGAGCGCCCTCGCCGGCCACGCCGCGCTGGTCGCCCAGCTCCATGAGGGCGGACTGAAGCGCGCCCCGTTCCGCGCCGCCGCCCGCCGCGTCCTGCGCCTGCGCCGCGAACTCGCGCATCGCTGACCCCCGCCCCGAGCGCGGACCCACGCACGGCCCCCAGGCCACGCCGTCGCTTGCTGAGTTGACCACGCCCGGGTGGGGTCAACTCAGCAAACGTCCCCTCGCACCCGGGCTCCGCGGCGCCGCCGGCCGGCCTGCGCCTTGCGCGGATGCGCCGGGCCTAGTTCAGGTGGCCGCCGGTCTGCAGGCGCAGGGCGTCAGGGTGGAAGACGCGGAAGCCGTCGCCGCCCGCGTCCTTGGCCGCGTACATCGCCGTGTCGGCCTCGGAGACCAGGGTCGCGTAGCTCATCACCGGGTCGGCCCCGAAGAACGCCACGCCGACGCTCACCGTCACCGTGCCGACGTCCGGATCCTCCGGCTGGTGGCTGCGGATCGCCCCGACTATCGCCTCGGCGACGATGTTCGCCTCGTTCGGCCGGCAGCTCGGCAGCGCCACCGCGAACTCGTCGCCGCCCAGCCGCCCCAGCACGTCGCCTTCGCGGGTGCGGCGGCGCAGGACCGCCGCGACCTCCTTGATCAGGCGGTCGCCGGCCGGATGGCCGTAGGAGTCGTTGACCGACTTGAAGTCGTCGAGGTCGAGCATCAGCAGCGCCCCGGTGGTGCCGTCGCGCCGCGCCCGGGCCATCGCCGCCCGCACCTCTTCCTCGAAGCGCCGCCGGGTCCGCAGCCCGCTGAGCGAGTCTTCGTCGGCCTCCCGCTGCAGCTTGCGGATCCGCTCCTCGCGGCTCCAGACGTAGATCAGCGAGCCGAGCACGGCGGCGAGCGCGATCCCGGCGGCGCCGAAGAGGATCGGCACGCTGACGTCCGGACGGTCGGGGTCGTGGACGACCAGCAGCCAGGTGCGGTCGGCGATCTGGATCTGCGCCCGCGCCGGGTCTTCGAGCGCCCCCTGCGGCCCGACCACGGTGTGGTCGGCGATCTGCAGCTGCGCGGTGACGTCGCCCGGCAGCGTGCCGACGGCGGCCGAGGCGAGGTCTTTGAGCAGGAAGCTCCCGGCGGCGAAGCCGACCAGGGCGCGGCGGCGCTCGGCCACGGTCGCGGTCGGGGCGCCGTCGCGGTAGATCGCCCGGTAGACGTTGATCCCGGTGCCGCCGACGAGCAGCGGGATCACCCCGGTCGCGGTGGCGCGGCCGTCGTCGGCGGCGCGCATCAGGTACGGGGCCCGGGCCGGGTCGGTGCCGACGTCGAAGCCCCGCGCCTGGGCGGCGAGCCGGGCGTCGTGGGAGGCGGTGTAGGTGAGCGGGTAGTAGACCGGCCGTCGCTTCGCCCGCACCAGCCGGCCGTCGGGGCCGCGTTCGATGATCGGGAAGCCGTGTTCGCGTTCGTATCTCGGCCGTTCGGAGAAGGGCACGACGTCGACGAAGACGGCCGCGTGGAGCACGTTTTCGGTGACCAGGGCCTGGCCCATCACCGCGAACTCGTGCTTGGAAAGGTGGCCGTCGGCCTTGATGAAGGCCGCCGCCGCGGCCAGCTCGCCGACCGAGAGCGCCCCCACCGACTGCGCCTGGCGCGCCGCCCGCACCGCCTCTTCCTTCTGCCGGGTGTGGAATTCGCTTTCGTCGTGCTGGTAGGCGAGGATCGCCCAGACCACCGCACCGGCGCCGACCACGATCGCGGCGAGCAGTCCGATCCAATAACGAAGGCGCATCTGCCTATCTTCGGCGATGCGGCCCCATCCTTTTGCCGCGGGTGGGGAGTTGCCGGACGGATGGGCTAATGCGTAGTGGGAGGGCCGGGCCGGGCAGGCGCCTAGACCGGCATCGCGTGGAGCGACTCCCAGAGATAGAGACTGGCGAGGCTGCGATTGGGGCTCCAGCGCGCCCCCCGCTCCTCGACCTCCTTCGGGGTCGGCATCGCCTCGAGGCCGTACTCGATCATGATCGCCTTGCGGATCCCCAGGTCTCCGCCGGAGATGACGTCGGGTCGGCCGAGGTGGAAGAGCAGGAACATCTCCGCCGTCCAGCGGCCCAGCCCGCGCACCGCCGAGATCTCCTCGATCGCCTCCGCGTCGCCGAGCTTGCCGATCCGGTCCAGCTCCAGCTCGCCCTCGAGCACCCGGGCGGAGAGGTCGTGGACGTACTCGACCTTGCGCCGCGAGAAGCCGACGCCGCGCAGCTCGGCCTCGGTCAGCGCCAGCGTCGCCGCCGGGGTCGGCGGGCCGTCGTAGAGGTCGAGCATCCGCAGGTAGATCGCCCGCGCCGCTTTGGTCGAGAGCTGCTGGCCGACGATCGAGCGCAGCAGCGCGCCGAAGGCGTCGGCGGGCCGCTCCTCCTTGCGCCGCCGCAGCCGGGTGGCGAAGTCGAGTGGGCCGAGCCGCTCGATCAGGTCGGCCATCACGGGGTCGGAGGCGGCGAGCTCCTCGCGGCGGGCCTGGGCGCTCTTGCGCGGCATCAGCGGCGCTCCCGGCGGCGCGCCCTCATTCCCCGGTCCAGGCCGGGCGACGCTTCTCGGCGAAGGCGCGGACCCCTTCGCGGAAATCGGCCGAGCCGAAGCAGGCGCGGCGCAGCTCGACCAGCTCCTCCTCCTGCGCGGGGGAGAGCACGGGGTTGGCGGCCAGCACGTCGATCACCCGCTTGTTGCCGCGGGTCGAGAGCGGTGCCGCGGCGGCGATCTCGCCCGCCAGCCGCACCCCGGCCGCCTCGATCTCGGCGTCGTCGACCACTTCGTTGACGAGCCCGATCCGCTCCGCCTCCGCGGCGGACAGATTGCGACCGGTGAAGAACATCTCGCGGGTGCGGGGGAGGCCGATCGTCTCGAGGAAGCGGCGCAGCCCGGTGTGCCCGTAGACGAGGCCGAGCTTGGCGGGCGGCATGCCGAGCTTCGCCCCGGCGGCGGCGATCCGCAGGTCGCAGCTGACCGCCAGCTCGAGCCCGCCGCCGAGGCAGAGCCCGTCGATCGCGGCGACCGTCGGCCAGGGATGGGCGACCACCGCTTCCATCGCCGCCTGGAAGGGATGGGCGACCAGCGCCTCGGCCTCGTCCTCGAAGGCCTCCTCGGTGAATTCGGCGATGTCGTAACCGGCGGAGAAGAGCGGCGGTGTGCCGGTGATCAGGACGCAGCGGGTGGCGATGCCCTCGTCGAGCCGCGGCAGCGTCGCCGCGATCGCGGCGAGGATCTCGTGGTCGAGCGCGTTGCGGCGCTCCGGGTTGGCGATGCGCAGCCGCGCCACCGCCTCGGCGGGCCGGTCGAGCAGCAGCTTGCCGCCCGCCAGGCGCTCCACCGCGCCGTCACCAGCCTCGCTCCCGGGCCCCCCGGCCGAGCGCTCCGGCATCGCCTGCCTACTCGAGCACGATGAGGACGTCGCCTTCGCTCACCGCTTGGCCCTCCTCACAACGGATCTCGCTCACCGTGCCGTCGTCCTCGGCCTCGACCGGGATCTCCATCTTCATCGACTCGAGGATGACGACGGTGTCGCCCTCGCTGACCGAGTCGCCGACCGCGACCTCGATTTTCCAGACGTTGCCGGTGATGTGTGCCTCGACGTTCGGCATCGGCGGGGACAATAGCCGCCGCCGAGGCGAGAATGGGAGCCGATGGGATCGACGCCGCCAAGCGCCCCGCCCGCCCGGCCGGTGCGGGGGAGGAGAAGATGACCGCCGGCGACGGGCTGGCGGTCGTGGTGGCCGCGCACGAAGAGGCGGAGCGGATCGCCGCCACCGTCGCGGCGCTGCGCCAGGCCTTCCCCGGGGCGGCGATCTGGGTCGCCGACGACGCCTCCCGCGACGGGACCGGCGAGCGGGCGATGGTCGCCGGGGCGCAGGTGGTGACCCGACGCCGGCCCCACGGCAAGGGCGGCAACGTGACCGCGGCCTGCGAGGCCGCGCTGAGCGCCGCGCCCGCGCCGCGCCTGGTGCTGCTCTGCGACGGCGACCTGGGCGAGAGCGCCGGACGATTGGGGCCGCTGGTGGCGGCGGTGCGGGCGGGCGAGTGCGACCTCGCGGTGGCCGAGTTCGCGCGCAAGGTCGGCGGCGGCTTCGGGGTGGCGCTCGGCTTCGCCCGCCGGGCGGAGCGGCGCCTCTGCGGCTTCGAGGCGCGCGCCCCGATCTCCGGCCAGCGCGCCCTGCGCGCCGAGACCCTGCGCGCCGTCCTGCCGTTCGCCCGCGGCTTCGGGATGGAGATCGGGATGACCGTCGACGCGGTCCGCGCCGGCTACCGGATCGGCGAGTACGAGATCGACCTCTCCCACCGGGCCACCGGCCGCGACGCCGCCGGCTTCCTCCACCGCGCCGTCCAGCTCCGCGATTTCGCCCTCGTCACCGCCTCCCGCGCCTTCCGGCGCTGAGTGGCCGTGGAGCCGTTCCGCCGCATGGGGACGGTTTCGCTCCACGCCCCCTAACCGGCGTTGCGTCGCTCCTCGGCCGGCAAGCTGCCGCTCGCGCTCCTCACCTGCTCGGGCGGCCACGGGCCGACCCAGTTGTCGCGGGCCCCGTCGATGGTGATCGTCGTGCCCGAGTAGAAGTCCCCGGCCGGCGAGGCGAGGTAGGCGAGCAGCCAGGCGATCTCCTCGGGGCGCCCCGTCCGGCCCAGCGGGATCGAGTGCTCGAGGTTCTCCACCACCTCGCGCGGATACTTGGTCAGCAGCGTCTCGGTGGCGAACTGCCCGGCGGCGATCGAGCAGGTGGTGATGCCGAAGCGCGACCACTCGATCGCCAGCGTCCGCATCATGTTCTCCACCGCCGCCCGCGCGGCCCCCGAGTGGACCATCCCCGGCATCCCGTTGTGGGGGGAGAGGGTGACGCTCAAGATCTTGCCGCCGCCGCCCGGCATGAACGCCTTGGTCGCCGCCGCGTGGGACATCAGCCAGGTGCCGGTGACGTTCAGCTCGATCACCGTGCGGAAGCCCTTCGGCGAGATCGCCTCGGCGGGCGAGAGGAACTGGCCGCCGGCGTTGTTGACCAGCACGTCGAGGCGCCCGTGACGCTCCAGCAGCCGGGCGAAGAAGGCGTCGACCGGCTCCTCCTCGCGGATGTCGAGGGTCTCGTGGGCGAAGGCGCCCGGCAGCCCGGCGGCGAGCTCCGCCGTCTCGGCCAGCGGCTCCTCGCGCCGCCCGCAGCCGACCACGGTCGCCCCGAGCCGCGCCATCTCCAGCGCCGTCTCGCGGCCGAATCCGCTGCCCGCCCCGGAGACGACGACCACGGCGCCGTCGAGCAGACCGTCCCTGAACACCTGCGAACGCGAGCTTTCAGCCATCGCCGGCACCCTACAGTCGCGATCCACCCCCGTACTGTTGGGATCTCATGGCAGTCCACGTCGAACCGCAGCCGCTGAACGGCCCGCTCCCCGGGGGGCAGGCCGGTGCCACCGTCGCCGTCGAACCGCTGGTCGCGGGCCACGTCGACTTCCCGCGGGCGGCGATGGTCGACCAAGGCGGCAGCTTCAAGACCCTGCGGCTGGCGCGCGCGATCACCTCCGCCAAGGCGGCCGAGTCGGTCCCCGTCCCCGCCTTCCTGATCCACCACCCGAGCGTCGGCCCGATCCTCGTCGACACCGGCCTCCATCCCTCGATCGCGAGCGGCGGCTCGGAGAACTTCGGCGGCCTCGCCAACCGCTTCGGCCGGCCCTCGCTGGAGCCCGGCGAAGACGTGCCCTCGCAGCTGCGCGCCAAGGGGATCGAGCCGCGCCAGGTCCCGGTCGTGGTGATGACCCACCTGCACCTCGACCACTCCTCGGCGATCTCCGAGTTCCGCGACTCGACCTTCGTCGTCAGCGCCGCCGAGTGGCAGGACGCCGCGCACGGCTCCAAACCGGCGCTGAACGGCTACCGCCGCGCCCACTTCGACCTCGCCTTCGACTACCGCACGGTCGACTTCGACGGCGAGGCGGTCGGCAGCTACGCGACCTTCGGGCGCACCTTCGACCTCTTCGGCGACGGCTCGGTGCGCCTCGCCTTCACCCCCGGCCACTCCGCCGGGCACTGCTCGGTGATCTGCCGGCTGGCGGGCGAGGACTTCGTCGTCGGCGGCGACGCGATGTACATGGCGGGGCAACTGGACGGGACCGAACCGCTGCCCCCGCGCCCCTTCGACGCTCACATGCTGCGCCGCTCACTGCAGGAGCTGCGACTCTTCCACGCCCAGTTCCCGGGGGCGACGATCACGCCCGGGCACGATCCGGACTTCTACGCCCGGGTCGCTCCCCGCTTCGAGTAGCGATCCCCTCGTACATCTCGCGCACGCGGGCGAAGATCTGGTCGGCGACCTCCTGCTGGCGCTCGCGGCTCGGCTCGCGCTCGACCGGGAAGGTCATCGGCTCCCCGTACTCGATGGTCACCCGCGGGAAGCGCAGCCGCTTCCAGCCGCGCACCCCGGCCGAGCCGTGGATCGCGGTGGGGATGATCGCCACGCCGGTCTCCAGGGCGATCCGCCCGATTCCCGGTTTGGCGCTCCCCAGCTCGCCCGAGCGCGAGCGGCCGCCCTCGGCGTAGACCAGCAGCAGCTCGCCCTGGTCGAGCAGCTCGTAGGCGGTCTCGAAGGCCTTCTCGTCGCGATGGCCGCGGCGCACCGGGAAGACGCCGCCGACCTTGAGGATGTAGGTGAGGACCGGCGGCCCGAAGAGCTGGGACTTGGCCATGAAGCGCACCTTGCGCCAGAGGTAGACGCCGACGAAGAAGTGGTCGGCCTGGCTGAAGTGGTTGGGGGCGAGGACCGCGGCGCCCTTGCGGGGGACGTTCTCACGGCCGACCGCGGTGACCCGGTAGAGCAGGATCGTCGGGATCGTGACGACGACGCGGGCGAGGGTGTAGGTCCAGCCCGCTCCCTTGCGCGCCGAGGCGTGGAACTGGTCGAAGTACTCCGCCGGGCGGTCGTCGAGGTAGACCTGTGGCTTCATCTCGGGCATGGGCGAGGGCGGGGACGGGCGTCCCCGTGGTCGTCACTACGCTCGTCGCCAGGGGCGGTTACTGGCGCGGCGGGAGACCCGACGAACGGCGGGGGACCCGTGCCGGCGGTCGGGCCCGCGCGGGCTCAGCCCGCGGGCTCGAGGACCACGAGCGGGATCTCGCGGTCGGTGCGACGACGGTAGTCCTCGTAGCCGGGCCAGACGGCGACCGCGAGGTCCCAGAGGCGCGGGCGCTCCGCCGCCGTCGCCACCCGTGCCCTGACCCGCCGGCGCTCGCCGTCTACCTGCACGTAGGTCAGCGGGTTGGCGCGCAGGTTGTGGAACCAGGCCGGGTTCTTCGGGAAGCCGCCCTTGGAGGCGACGAGGACGAGGTCCGCCCCGTCAGGCACGTAGAGCAGCGGGGAGGTGCGCAGGGTGCCGCTCTTGGCACCGACGTGGTCGAGCAGCAGCATCCGCCCCCGCCCGCCCGGCACCCGCGCGCCGAGGCGCCCACCGGTCCTCCGGTAGAGGAAGGTGTGGGCGCCCGCCAGCCGGTTGGTGACCGGCCAGAGCTGGTCGGCGTAGCGGAGGTAGAGCGGCTCCGGCTTCTCGCCGGCTGCCGTCGGCGGCGTCAGGTGTACATCCCCCCGAACATGCCGCCGGTGATGTTCAGCACCTGGCCGTGCACGTAGTCGGCGAGCGGCGAGGCGAGGAACAGGACCGGGCCCGCGGCCTCGGTCGGCGTCGCCGCCCGTCCCAGCGGGATGACCGCCTGGGCCATCGCCCGCATCTGCTCGGGGATGCCGAGCTCGATCTTCTCGCCGGTCGGCGAGGTGATCTCCCCACCCTCCTCTTTGGCGGCGGTGAGGCGGGTTTCGACGAAGCCGAAGGCGACCGCGTTGACGTTGATCTTGAACTGGCCCCACTCCTTGGCCAGCGTCTTGGTGATGCCGACCACGCCCGCCTTGCCGGCCGCGTAGTTGATCTGGCCCGGGTTGCCGAACATCCCCGTGGTCGAGGAGGTGTTGATCAGCTTGCGGAAGACCTCGACGCCTTCCTCGCGCTCCTTCTTGGCGGCCTCGCGCCAGTGCGGGGCGAGCGCCCGGGCCACCCGGAACGGCACGATCGTGTGGATGTCCAGCATCGCCTGGAACTGCTCGTCGGTGGTCCGGTGGGCGACCCCGTCCCAGGTGTAGCCCGCGTTGTTGACGACGATGTCGACTTGGCCGAAGGCCTCGTTCGCGGCCGCGACCAGCTCGTCGCAGGCGCCCTCCTTGGTCAGGTCGCCGGCGAAGACCGCGGTCTCGGCGTCGATCTCGGACGCGGTCTGCTCGGCGACGTCGGCGTCGAGGTCGTTGATCAGCACCTTGGCGCCCTCGCCGGCCATGAGTTCGGCGGTCGCCCGCCCGATCCCCCGCGCCGATCCGGTCACGATCGCGGCCTTACCGTCCAGAAGTCCCATCAGTTCCTCTCTCCTTGCTCGTGAAAGTCGGCGCGGAGGCTACACGGCCGGGGCAATCCTGGCTCGCCGGCCAGTTTTCGATCTGCCGCGGTTGTCACGTCCGCAGGACGCCGAGAGAATCGCGCCGTGCACGAGCTCTTCTCGATCTTCCTGCTCTCGCTGCTGGCGATGTTCAACCCGACGCTGCTGGCGGCGGTGACGATCATGATGCTGCTGCCGGAGCCGCGGAAGCTGATCGCCGGATACCTGATGGGCGCCTATCTCGCCAGCATCGGCCTGGGGCTGGCGATCGTCTTCTCCCTCCACGACACGTCGGAGGTGGAATCGAGCAAAAAGACCCTGAGCCCGCTCGAGGACCTCGTCTTCGGGGCGATCCTGGCGATCGTCGGCTGGGTGGTGCTCTCGGGGCGGGCGAGCGCGCTGAAACAGCACCGGCGCGAACGGAAGGAAGAGAAGCGCGGGCCGGCGGAGCAGAAGGAGTCGCTGCCGGATCGGCTCCTGGGGAGGGGCTCGGCCCGCATCACCTTCGCCGTCGGCGCCGTCCTCTCGCTCCCCGGCGCCTCCTACCTGGTCGCGCTGAACAAGATCGCGAAGCTCGAGTGGCCCGCCTCGACCACGGCCCTCACCGTGATCGTCTTCTGCCTGATCGAGCAGCTCCTGCTCGAGCTGCCCCTGCTCGGCTTCTGGGTGGCGCCGGAGTGGACCGAGCGCGCCGTGGTCCGCTTCCGCGAGTGGATCGCCCACAACGCCGCGCGCGCCGGCGGCCGCGTCGCCCTCGTCCTCGGCCTCCTCCTGATCGTCAGGGGGACCGTCTTCCTGATCGCCAACTAGGCGGGCTTCGCCTGGCCGGCGATCCGGCGCAGCTCCTTCGGTCGCCAGAGCGCGACCAGGACCGGCCCGTCGACGACCGCGATCCCACCCTTCTTGAGCGTGATGTTCGCCCCGGTGAGCCGCCCGGCCTCGGCCGAGAAGTCGGGCTCGTGCCCGACCAGCAGCACCTCGCCGCGCCCGGCGGCGAGCTCGAGCGCGTCGAACGGTCCGCCGCGCAGCGCCTCGGTCTCCTCGACCTCGGCCCGGAGCGCCCCGCAGGCGATCCGCGCCGTCTCCCGCGCCCGCACCTTCGGCGAGGCGAGGCAGGCATCGATCGCGATCCCCAGCTCCCGCAGCGCCGACCCCGCCGCCAGCGCCTGCCGCTCGCCCTTCTCGGTCAGCCGCCGACTCGCGTCATCGTCCGCCGCCTCCTCGGCCTCTCCATGTCGCAGCAGATAGATCATTTCCGGCGTTCTTTTCGCTCATTTTCCCCGATCGGGAAAAAACAGATCCTGGCCTCACGCAGACGCAGGTCGCGGAGGCGCGAATCGCTGTCCGAGCTCCGTCAAAGGCCCATCGTCTTACCGATGATCTCCTTCATCACCTCGTCGGTGCCGCCGCCGATCGGGCCGAGGCGGGCGTCGCGCACTGCCCGCTCGATGCCGTACTCGCGGGTGTAGCCGTAGCCGCCGTGGATCTGCAGGGTCTGGTCGGCGATCTCGAGGGCGGTGCGCTGGCTGAGGAGCTTCGCCATCGAGACCTCGCGGATGCAGGGCTGACCGGTGTGGAAGAGGCGGAGGGCGTCGTAGGTGAGGGCGCGGGAGACCTCGGCCTTGGTCGCCATCTCGGCGATCTGGTGGCGGATCGCCTGGAACTTGCCGATCGGGCGACCGAAGGCTTCGCGGTCGGTGGCGTAGGCGACGGCGGTCTCGAGCAGGCGCTGCATCCCGCCGACGGCGCCGATCGCCATCAGCAGCCGCTCCCAGGCGAAGTTGGCCATGATCAATTTGAAGCCCTCGTTCTCCTCGCCGAGCAGGTTCGCCGCCGGCACCTCGACGTCGGTGAAGGAGAGCTCGCCGGTGTCGGAGGAGTGCCAGCCGAGCTTCTCCAGCTTCTGCGCCACCTCGTAGCCGGGCATCTCGCGCTCGAGGACGAGGAAGGAGATGCCGCCGTGGCCGCCCGCCTCGGTCGTCTTGCAGGCGCAGACGAGGAAGTCGGCGCGGACGCCGTTGGTGATGAACGTCTTCGAGCCGTTGACGACGTAGCCGCCCGCGGTCTTCCGCGCGGTGGTCGCGATCCCGGCGACGTCTGAGCCGGCGCCCGGCTCGGTGATCCCCAGCGCGCCTACCTTCTCGCCCGCGATCCCCGGCACCAGCCAGCGCCGGCGCTGCTCCTCGTCGCCGAAGTTGAAGATCGGCGGCAGCGCGATCGAGGCGTGGGCGTTCAGCCCGGCGGCGACGCCGCCGGAGCCGCCGGAGCGCGCCAGCTCCTCCACCCACACCGCGTCATGCAGGTGGTCGCCGCCCTGGCCGCCGTAGGCCTCCGGGAACTTCAGGCCGAGGAAGCCGAGCTCGGCGCAGCGCCGGTACAGCTCGCGGGGGAATTCGCGCGCCTCCTCCCACTCGTCGACGTGCGGCGCCACCTCCGCGGCGACGAACCGCTCCACCGTCTGGCGCAGCTCCTCGTGCTCCGCCCCGAACGGCGGCAGCACCGCCCGCGCCCCCGCTGTCCTTGACCACCGAATCGCTCATGGCGTGACCAAGTGCAAATTCTCTGTAACGAACCGAGGATTCTGGGCCTGAGGGGAGTACGGTCGAGGCATGTGGCGAACGAGGTGGACCGACGAGCGGATCGACGATGCGATGGACCGCATCGACAGGCAGTTTGACCGCGTCGAGGGCGATCTCAAAGAGCTACGCCAACTCGTCTGCTACCTCTGGGGATCGATGCTGATCGGCTTCGTGGTCGTGATCGCGACCGTCCTACTTGGCGGCCGCTGACCGCCAAGTAGACAGCTCTTCCTACAGCCCATAGCTGCGGCCGATCACGTCGAGCATCACCTCGTCGGTGCCGGCGCCGATCCGGTTGAGGCGGACGTCGCGGTAGGCGCGCTCGACCTCGTACTCCTTCATGTAGCCGTAGCCGCCGAAGATCTGGATCGTGTCGTCGGCTACCTCGCAGGCGACCCGCGAGGCGTTGAGCTTCGCCATCGTGATCTCGCGCACCGGGTACTCACCGTTGGCGAAGCGCCAGGCGGTCGCGTAGGTGAACTGCTTGGCCGCCTCGGTCTTGGTGGCCATCTCCGCGATCTTGTGACGAAGCGCCTGGAACTTGCCGATCGGGCGGCCGAAGGCTTCGCGCTCCTGCGCGTACTCGATCGCTTTCTCGATCATCCGCTCGGCCCCCGCGTGGCAGCCCGCGGCGGCGACGAGGCGCTCGCCCTGGAGCTCCCAGGCGATGTGGTAGAAGCCTTTGCCCTCCTCGCCGAGGATCGAGTCGGCCGGGACGCGGACGTCTTCGAAGGCCAGTTCGCCGGTGTCGGAGGCGTGCATCCCCATCTTCTCCAGCTCGGCCGAGACGCTGAACCCGGGCACCAGGTTCCCGTCGGAGTCCTTCAGGTCGATGACGAAGAGGGTGATGCCGGCGTGGCGCTCCTCCGGATTGGTCTTGCAGACGAGGACGATGAAGTCGGCGCGCGGTCCATTGGTGATGAACGTCTTCGAGCCGTTGATGACGAATTCGTCACCGTCGCGGATCGCGGTGGTGCGGATCCCGGCGACGTCTGACCCGGCGCCCGGCTCGGTGATCCCCAGCGCGCCGACCTTCTCGCCCTTCAGCCCCGGTTCGAGGTAGCGCTTCTTCTGCTCCTCGGTGCCGAGCAGGTGGATCGGCGGCAGCACCATGTCGGACTGCACCGCGAAGGCCATGTTGGTCCCGCCGGAGCCGGAGTAGCTCATGCACTCGGCCCGCACCAGCGAGTAGAAGTAGTCGCCGCCCTGGCCGCCGTACTCCTCCGGGAAGCAGAGGCCGAGGTAGCCGAGCTCACCGGCGCGTTCCATCGCCGAGGTGGGCCAGTAGGTGTCCTCCCACTCGTTGCGGTGGGGGTAGAGCTCGTTTTTCACCCAGGCCTGCATCGACTCACGCAGGTCTTCGTGCTCCTGGCTGAAGATGAAGTGCTTGCGCCCTGCCGCGTGGTCGGGCTTGATGACGCTGGAGCCGTCTGGGGTCGCGGTCGCCACGGTTCTCTCCTCTGGTCGGTTGCCGGGGCGCTCCCGTGCCCGCCCCGAAGGCGAGTGGACAGTAGCACTTCCTACTTTCGACAACGTGACGCCGCGGGGCCCCGCGGCCGAGCTCCCCTCGAAGGGTGGTCGGGGTCCCGGTTGCGCGAGGCCGATGGCGCCTCGTCCCTAACCTCGGATGCATGGCTCGCATCCGCCTGCTCGCCGTGGGGGTCGCCGCCCTCGCGTCGCTCGCGCTCCCCGTCGGCGCGAGCTCCCACCAGATGCGACCGCTCTGCGACGGCAGGCCGGCGACGATCGTCGGGACCGCCGGGGACGACGACATCACCGGGACCAGGGCGCCGGACGTGATCGTCACCGGTCCCGGCGACGACGTCGTCCACGGCCTCGGCGGCGACGACCGCATCTGCGCGGGGAGCGGCGCCGACCGGGTCTTCGGCGGCCGCGGCAACGATCGGCTCTTCGGCGAAGGCGGCCGCGACCACATCAAGGGCGAACGCGGCAACGATTTCATCTCCGGCGGGGGCGGAGCCGATCATCTCGACGAGAACGCCGGCGACGGCACCGTCCTCGGCGGCGCGGGCCGTGACCACATCCTCGGCGAACGCGGGATCGACACCCTGTCCGGCGGCCCCGGCGACGACTACATCAGCGGCGGGATCGGCTGGGACACGCTCAGCGGCGGCCCCGGCCGCGACACGATCCTGCCCGAAAAGGGACACGATTCCGTCGACGGCGGCCCCGGCTCCGACACCGTCGACTACTCGACCGAACCGGCCGGCGTGGTCGTCGACCTGGCCGGGCACAGGAGCCTCGAGTCGGCCGGCCACGACTCGCTGCGCGCGGTCGAGAACCTGACCGGCTCGCGCTTCGCCGACAGGCTGATCGGCGACGCCGGCGACAACGTCCTGATCGGCGGCCCCGGCCGCGACACGCTGATCGGCGGCGGCGGGCACGACACCCTGAGGCAGTGACGGGCCTGGCGCGCGGCGGGCCAAGCAGTAAGTAGAACTTCCTACTTCCGATAAAGCGCTATGGTTCCCGACCGCATGGGTGCCGGGAGCTTCGACAAGATCCTCTACGAGGTCTCAGGCGGCGTCGCCACGGTGACGCTGAACGACCCCGACAAGCGCAACATGCTCTCCGGGACGATGCTCTCCGAGGCGCTCGCGGCGATGAAGATGGCGCGCGACTCCGACGAGGTGCGCGCGGTCGTCCTCACCGGGGCGGGGGACAAGGTCTTCTGCGCCGGTGCCGACCTCGGCGGGTTCGCCGCCGACGCGACCTTGGTCCAGAAGCACTACGCCTCCGACCTCTTCCTCGAGTTCTTCCGGCTGATGCCGCGCCTCGGCAAGCCCTCCCTCTGCGCCGCCAACGGGCACGTGCTCGCCGGCGGCCTCGGCCTCGCCCTCTCCTGCGACCTGGTGATCGCCAAGGAGGGAGCCTCCTTCGGCACCCCCGAGATCAACGTCGGCGCCTTCCCCTACATGATCATGGCGCTCATCTACCGCAACGTTCCGCGCAAGAAGGTCAACGAGATGATGCTGCTCGGTGACCGGCTGAGCGCCGAGGAGGCGGTCACCTTCGGCCTCGCCAACAAGGTGGTCCCCGCCGACCAGTTCGAGGAGGCGGTCGGCGACTGGGCCACCCGCCTCGCCTCGAAGAGCCCCCTGCTGATGAAGATCGGCCACGACGCGATGTACCGCCAGCAGGACATGGCGATCGAAGACGGGCTCGAGTTCCTTCGCTCGCAGCTCTCGCTGACCTTCACCACCGATGACCTGCGCGAGGGCGTCACCGCCTTCTTCGAAAAGCGCGAGCCCAGGTGGGAGGGCCGCTGATGGCGGGCGATCCCGGCACCGAGAAGCGCCATCTGCTGCCCGGCACGGCGCCGCTCGGCGAGCTGAACGCCCAGCTCCACGAGCGCCGCGCCGCGGCCCGGCTCGGCGGCGGCGAGGAGAAGATCGCCAAGCAGCACGAGCGCGGCAAGCTCACCGCCCGCGAGCGCATCGACCTGCTCGTCGACGCGGGCACCTTCGTCGAGCTCGGCCTCCACGGCCGCCCGCACTTCGCCCAGCGGGCGATGGACGACGTCGACGCTCCCGCCGACGGCGTGATCACCGGCTGGGGCGACATCGACGGCCGCCCCTGCTGTATCGCCGCCTACGACTTCACCGTGATGGCCGGCTCGATGGGGATGACCGGCGAGCTCAAGGTGGGCCGCCTGCGCGAGATGGCCCTGCAGAAGCGGATGCCCTTCGTCTGGCTGCTCGACTCGGCCGGCGCCCGCATCCAGGAGGCGGCGGGGTCGCTCTTCGCCGGCTCCGGCCACCTTTTCCGCGAGGAGGTCGAAATGTCGGGAGTGGTGCCGATGGTCGCCGCGATGATGGGCCCCTGCGCGGCGGGCACCGCCTACATCCCGGCGCTCTCCGACTTCGTCCCGATGGTCGCCGGCCAGGGCGCGATGGCGCTGGCGGGCCCGCACCTGGTCAAGGCGGTGACCGGCGAGGACATCTCGATGGAGGAGCTCGGCGGGGCCAAGGTCCACACCCGGATCAGCGGCGTCGGCGACCTTGAAGTGAAGGGCGACGAGGCTTGCATCCAGTCGATCAAGTCCTACCTCTCCTACTTCCCCTCGAACTGGGAAGAAAAGCCGCCGATCGCGCCGAGCGCCGATCCCGAGGACCGGATGTCGGAGAAGCTGCTCGAAATCGTCCCGGACTCGTCGCGGAAGCCGTACGACATGTACGAGGTGATCGCCGAGATCGTCGACGACGGCGAGTATTTCGACCTCAAACCGAAGTTCGCGAAAAGCGTGATCACCTGCTTCGCCCGCTTCGGCGGCCGGTCGGTCGGGATCGTCGCCAACCAGCCGAAGCACCTCGCCGGCGTCCTCGACAACGACTCCGCCGACAAGGCCGCCCGCTTCATCAACCTCTGCGACGCCTTCAACATCCCGCTGGTCTTCCTCCAGGACGTCCCCGGCTTCATGGTCGGCTCGAAGGTCGAGCACGCCGGCCAGGTGCTTGGGCTGGTTGGCGACGATCCCGACCGGCTGGCCGCCGAAGCGGGCAAAGCAGGTGATGACGCTGCGGGCGAAGCGCGGCTTCAGGTCGAACCACTCGCCGTCGTCGACGATCGTCTTGATGACGTCGTACATGTCGTACGGCTTGCGATTGGACTCGGGCAGCACGTCCAGCAGCGGCTCCTGGTCGAGCGCGGCGCCCGGCTCGCGCACCGGCGGCGCCTGCTCGCAATGCGACGG
>DATJUK010000011.1:0-9020 GCA_035502495.1 Solirubrobacterales bacterium | reverse complement strand
TGCTCGGTCCCGCCGGTCGTCGACATCTTCGTCCCCGGCTCCTGCAGGTCCATGATCCGCGCGCCGACCTCCGGCACGACCAGGTCCGGCACCACCAGCGCCTCGCCGAAGCGGGCGTTGAAGCGGCGCGCGATCTCCCGCATCAGCTCGACGTGCTGGCGCTGGTCGTCGCCGACCGGCACCTCGGTCGCCCGGTAGGCGAGCACGTCGGCGGCCATCAGCACCGGGTAGTAGAAAAGCGCCGCCGAGGCGAGCTCCCGCGCGCTGCCGGTCTTTTCCTTGAACTGAGTCATGCGGTCGAGGTCGCCGTGCGAGGTCACCGCCGAGAGCAGCCAGGTCAGCTCGGTGTGCTCGCGCACGTCGGACTGGCGGAAGAAGATGCAGCGCTCCGGGTCGAGCCCGGCGGCGAGCAGGATCGCTGCGGTGTCCAGTACCCGCTCGCGCAGGTCGGCGGGGTCGTAGGGGACCGAGATCGAGTGCAGGTCGACGACGCAGTAGATCGCCGGATCGCCGCGGTCCTGGCCCTCGACGTACTGGCGGATCGCGCCGATGTAGTTGCCGAGGTGCTTGCGGCCGGTCGGTTGGATGCCGGAGAAGATGATCGGGCGCTGGTCAGCCATCGGCCGTCAAATCTAATTTCTCGGCGGCGTCGGCGTCCTGCGCGCCGCGGCGCGGGTTCTCGATGCCGACCCCGGCGACGATCCCGCCGAGGATCATCAGCAGGCCGGCCAGCAAGGCGCCGAGGTGGAAGGCCGCGGTCGAGGCGTCGGTCGACGCGGCGACGACACGGCGCGCCTCGAGCGGCCCGAGCCCGCTCGTGTCGGGGACGCCGAGCGGCTGTTCCTTGGCTTCGGCGATCGCGCCTTCCGCCGCCGGGGTCCGGGCCGAGGCGGCGCTCGGCGCCATCGGCCGCGAGGACAGCTCGGCGTCGAGCCGCGCCCCGAAGTGGGCCGAGATCACCGCGCCGAGCACCGCGATCGCCAGCAGCCCGGCGACCCGCGAGACCCCGTTGTTGACGCCGGAGGCGATCCCGACGCGGCGCTCGGCCACCGAGTCGAGCACGGTGGCGGTCAGCGGCGCCACCGTCGCCGCGAGGCCGAGGCCGAAGACGAGCACCGCGGGCAGCACCTCGGCGACGTAGCTCGCCCCCGCGTCGACCCGCATGAAGAGCAGCGTCCCGGCGCCGGCGACGATCGGCCCGAGCGTCATCGGCAGCCGCGGCCCGACCCCCGAGGCGAGCTTCCCCCAGCGGGGCGAGAGCAGGAAGAGGCAGAGCGAGATCGGCGTCGTCGCCAGGCCCGCCTCGAAGGCGCTGTAGCCGACCACCTGCTGCAGGTAGAGGCCGACGAAGAGAAGCCCGGCGGCGAGGCCGGCGTAGACGCTCAGCGTGGTCAGGTTGGCGACGGCGAAGTTGCGGATGCGGAACAGGGAGAGGTCGAGCATCGGCCGCGCCGCCACCGCCTCCCAGGCGACGAAGGCGGCGAAGCAGGCGGCCCCGGCGACCAGCGGCAGCCAGACCAGCGGGTCGCCCCAGCCGTGGGTCGGCTGCTCGATCAGGGCGAAGACCGGGCCCGCCAGCCCCGCCGCCGAGAGCAGCACGCCGGGCAGGTCGACTCCCCGTGAGGCCTGCGGGTCGCTCGACTCCTCGATCGCCCGCAGCGCCAGCGCCACCGTGACCGCGATCAGCGGGATGTTGACCCAGAAGATCGCCCGCCAGGAGATCAGCCCGACCAGCGCGCCGCCGCCCGCCGGCCCGAACACGGTCGCGATCCCGGTCCAGGCGGTCCAGGTGCCGACCGCCTTGCCGCGTTCCTCGCCCGCGAAGGTGGCGGCGACGATCGCCAGCGATCCGGGCACCAGCAGCGCCCCGGCGATCCCCTGCAGCGCCCGCGCCCCGACCAGGAACTCCTCGCTCGGGGCCAGCGCGCAGAGGATCGAGGTGACCCCGAAGGCGACCAGCCCGATCACGAACAGGCGCCGCCGCCCGAACTGGTCGCCGAGGCTGCCGCCGACCAGGAGCAGCGAGACCATCGTCAGCATGTAGGCCTCGACCACCCACTGCTGCCCGGCCAGGCCCGCGTTCAGCTCCCGCCCGATCGAGGGCAGCGCGACGTTGACGATCGTCGCGTCGAGGAAGACGACGGTCGAGCCGAGGATCGTCGCGACCAGGGTGAGGCGCTGCCGCCGAGACACGACCCGAGTCTAGGAAGCGGGGCCTCCGGGGCGGGCCCGTGCGTATGAGCGCGTGGCCGGCTGACCGAAGTCTCCTCGGCGCCCCGCGGCAGCGGCCGCCTGCTGGTCACCTGGCCGAGCTTCGACGAGTGGCTCCTCGTGCCGCCCGGCGCCGCCGCGGGCAGGGCGATGACCGGCGTCACCGCCGCGTTCCGCGAGGCAGCGAGGGCGCCGTTGCCGACCGTGGGCGGCTGGTGCTGCCCGCGCAAGATCCGCTGCCGCGCGCCGATCGACCTCCCATTCTCCCGAGTGACCCGGAACAATCGCGGGTAGGTGATGTCGTAATGGCGAGAGCGATCTGGTCCGGCTCGATCAGCTTCGGGCTGCTGAACGTCCCGGTGCGCATGTACAGCGCCGTGGCGCGGCGCAACATCGCCCTGCGCGAGATCCGCGAATCCGACTCCGCCCGGATCAAACACCGGCGCTTCGCCGAGGGCACCGACGAGGAGGTCCCCTACGACGAGATCATCAAAGCCTACGAGCTGACCCCCGGCCAGTACGTCCCGCTGAGCAAGGAGGAGATGGAAGCGCTGGCGCCGGAAAAAACGCGGGCGATCGACGTCTCCGACTTCGTCGACCTCGACGAGATCGACCCGATGTACTTCGACAGCCCCTATTACCTCGGGCCCGCCGACGGCGCCGAGAAGGCCTACGCGCTGCTGGCGCGGGCGATGGGGGCCTCGGGCAAGGTGGCGATCGCCCGCTTCGTGCTGCGCAACAAAGAGCACCTGGCGGCGATCCGCAGCAACGGCGAGGTGCTGACGCTGACGACGATGCGCTTCGCCGACGAGGTGGTGCCGGCGAAAGAGCTCGAGATCGTCCCCGAGAAAGCGCAGAAACCGGCGAAACGCGAGCAGGAGATGGCCGAGCAGCTGATCGACTCGCTCTCCACCGAATTCGACCCGGACGCCTATCGCGACGAGTACCGCGAGCAACTGCTGAAACTGATCGAACGCAAGGCGGAAGGGAAAGAGATCGTCGCCGCCGAGGCGGAGGCTCCGAAGGCGACCAAAGCCCCCGACCTGATGGCGGCGCTGGAAGAGTCGATCGCCGCGGCGCAGGGCGGCAAAGCCCAGAAACCGGCCAAGAAAACTCGCAAAAAAGCCCCTTCGAAAGCCAAAAAATCGCCCGCGAAAAAACGGGCGAAAGCCAAATCGAAATAGGCCCTGCCGGTGCCGACCAGCCGCCAGGTCGAGGTCGAAGGTCGGGAGCTGAAGCTCACCAACCTCGACAAGGTGCTCTACCCGAAGAGCGGGTTCACCAAGGGCGAGATGATCGACTACTACGCCAAGGTGGCGCCGGTGATGATCCCCCACCTGAGCGGCCGCGCGGTCACCTTGCGCCGCTTCCCGGAAGGGGTCGAAGACACCGACTCCGCCTTCTTCGAGAAGCGCTGCCCCAAACACCGTCCCAAATGGGTGAAGACGGCCCGCGTCGCCGCCGGCCCCGACGCGGGGAAGATCGACTTCTGCGTCTGCGACGGCCTGCCGACGCTGATCTGGATGGCGCAGCTGGCGACGGTCGAGTTCCACCCCTCCCTCTCCAGGGCGCGGGCGCCGAAACGGCCAACCGTGCTCGCCTTCGACCTCGACCCGGGCCCGCCCGCCGACGTCGTCGACTGCTGCCGCGTGGCGCTGCGCCTGCGCGACCTCTTCGGCCACTTCGGGGTCGAGTGCTTCCCCAAGACCTCGGGCTCGAAGGGGATGCAGGTCTACGTCCCGCTCAACTCGAAAAAGGTGAGCTACGACCTGACCAAACCGTTCGCCAAAGCGATCGCCCAGCTGCTCGAAAAGCAGACCCCGGACCAGGTGCTCTCGAAGATGAAGAAGGTCGAACGGGAGGGCAAGGTGTTCGTCGACTGGTCGCAGAACCACCCGAGCAAAACGACCGTCGCCGTCTACAGCCTGCGCGCCCGCGAACGCCAGACCGCCTCCACCCCGCTGACCTGGGACGAGGTCGCCGCGGTCGCCGACTCCGGTGACGGCAAGAAGCTGGTCTTCGCCGCCGACGCGGTGATCGACCGGGTCGAGCGGCACGGCGACCTGTTCGCGCCGGTGCTCGAGCTGGAACAGGAGCTGCCGGAGCCCTAGGCGCCGAAGGCCTGGCGCACGACCGGTCGGCGGGTCGCGCGCACCTCGTCCAGGCGGCGCACCGGGGTCGAGTACGGGGCGTTCTTGGCCACCTCGGGGTCGGTCTCGGCCTCGGCGAGGATCTCCTCGATCGCGTCGGCGAAGGCGTCGAGCGACTCCTTCGTCTCGGTCTCGGTCGGCTCGACCATCAGCGCCTCGTCGACCAGCAGCGGGAAGTAGACGGTCGGCGGGTGGAAGCCGAAGTCGAGCAGGCGCTTCGCCAGGTCGAGGGTGGCGAGACCGAGCTCGTTCTTCATCGGCCGGCCGGAGAGGACGAACTCGTGCATGCAGTGGCGGTCGAAGGCGACCGGCAGCTTCTCCCCCGCCCGCCCGGCGGCGAGCCGCGCCTTCAGGTAGTTGGCGTTCAGCACCGCCGTCTCCGAGGCCTCGGTGAGCCCGTCGGCGCCGAGGCTGAGGATGTAGGCGTAAGAGCGCACGAAGACGCCGAAATTCCCCTGGAAGCCGCGCAGGCGCCCGATCGACTTCGGCCGCTCGAAGTCGAGGTCGAAGCTCGGGCCGTGCCCGTTGGCGCCCTCGCGGCGGACCACCTGGGGGCGCGGCAGGAACGGCTCGATCCGCTCGCTCACCGCGATCGGCCCCGCCCCCGGCCCGCCGCCGCCGTGCGGCTGGCTGAAGGACTTGTGCAGGTTCAGGTGGACGATGTCGAAGCCCATGTCGCCGGGCCGCGTCCGCCCCATGATCGCGTTCAGGTTCGCCCCGTCGTAGTAGAGCGTCCCGCCCGCCGCGTGGATCAGCGCCGCGATCTCCTCGATGTTCTCGTCGAAGAGCCCCAGCGTGTTCGGATTGGTCAGCATCAGGCAGGCGATCTGCGACGGGTCCTCGGCGATCTTCGCCCGCAGGTCGTCCATGTCGACGCCGCCGCGCTCGTTGGTGGCGACCTTGACCACCTCGTAGCCGGCCATCGTCACCGAGGCCGGGTTGGTCCCGTGGGAGGTGTCCGGGGCGAGCACCTTGGTCCGCACCTCGCCGCGGTCGGCGTGGTAGGCGCGGGTCAGCAGCAGGCCGGCGAGCTCGCCATGGGACCCGGCGGACGGCTGCAGGCTGACGCCGGGCAGGCCGCAGACCTCCGACAGGCTCTCCTGCAGCAGGTACATCAGCTCCAGCGCGCCCTGGGCGCGGCGCGGGTCCTGCGCCGGGTGGAGGCGGGCGTGGCCGGGCAGCGCCGCGACCCGCTCGTTCAGCCGCGGGTTGTGCTTCATCGTGCAGGAGCCGAGCGGGTAGAAGCCCGAGTCGAGGTCGAAGTTGCGGCGGCTGAGGCGGTTGTAGTGGCGGACGATCTCCGGCTCGGCGACCTCGGGCAGGTTCGGCGGCTCGGCGCGCAGGAGGTTGACCGGGATCAGGTCCTCGATCGGCGCCTCGGGGACGCCGGCGTCGGGGAGCACCGCCGCGCGCCGCCCCGCCTTCGACTTCTCGTAGATCGTCGTCGCGCGTTCGCGCTGCATCGGCGCCTCGGCGAGCGGACTCACCTCACCACCCCCCGTGGAGCCCTACCGTCCCCACGCCGCGGCCTCTCTCCACACCGCGCCGCCGACCTCATGCGACCGCCCCCTGTGGAGCGTTGCTCTCGCTATCCGAGAGCAACGCTCCACGCTCGGCGGCGATCGCGGCGCCGAGCGCCTCGGCGAGCTCGTCGATCTGCTCGCGCGTGCGGCGCTCGGTGATCGCGACGAGCAGCCCGTCCTGGTGCTCCGGGTACTCGCGGCCGAGCGGGTAGCCGGCGGCGATCCCGCGCTCGGCGACGCGGTCGAGGACCGCCCCTACCGGCGCGTCGAGCCGCACCGCGAACTCGCGGACCACCGGGGCGTCGTGCAGGAGCTCGACCCCCTCGACCGCGGCGAGGCGCTCGCGCGCGTAGGCGGTGCGCCGCACCAGCAGCTCGCCCAGCTCGCGGAAGCCCGCCCGCCCGAGCCACGCCAGGTGGACCATCGCGCCGAGCGCGTTCAGCGCCTGCGCGGTGCAGATGTTGTTGGTGGCTTTCTCGCGGCGGATGTGCTGCTCGCGGGTCTGCAGGGCGAGGACGAAGCCGCGCCGCCCGTCGACGTCCTCGGTTTCGCCCGCGATCCGTCCCGGCATCCGCCGGATCTGGGCCTCGGTGGCGCAGAAGAAGCCGAACGAGGGGCCGCCGAAGTCGAGGCGGTTGCCGAGCGGCTGGCCCTCGCCGAGGGCGATGTCGGCGCCGCACTCGCCGGGCGGCTTCAGGATCCCCAGCGTCATCGGGTCGCAGGCGACTACCAGGAGCGCGCCGTGCTCCTTGGCCGCCGCGCCGAGCGCCTCGACGTCCTCGACCGCGCCGAGGAAGTTGGGGCTCTGCAGGATCACCGCGGCGGTCTCGTCGTCGACCGCCGCCGCCAGCGCCGCCGCGTCGGTGACGCCGTCCGCGAGCCCGACCTCGACCACCTCGGCGCCGTAGCCGACCGCGTAGGTGGCGAGCGTCTCGCGGCTGTGCGGGTGGACACCGCGGGAGACGACGAACTTGGCCCGTTTCGTCGCGCCCATCGCCAGGTACCCCGCCGAGGCGACCGAGGACGGCCCCTCGTAGAGCCCGGCGTTGGAGACCGGCAGGCCGGTCAGCTCCGACATCGCGGTCTGGAACTCGAACATCACCTGCAGGCCGCCCTGCGAGATCTCCGGCTGATAGGGCGTGTACGGGGTGAGGAACTCGCTGCGCGAGGTGATCGCGTCGACGATCGCCGGCACGTAGTGGTCGTACATCCCGGCGCCGACGAAGCAGACCTCGGCTTCGGCGTCGGCGTTGCGCCCGGCCAGCTCCGCGAGGCGCTCGTAGACCTCGGCCTCGCTCATCCCGGCGGGCAGCTCGAGCGGCCGACCGAGCCGCAGCGGGCCGGGGATCTGCTCGAACAGCTCGTCGACCGAGTCGACGCCGATCGCGGCGAGCATCTCGGCGCGGTCGTCAGGGGTTGCGGAGGTGTAGCGACTCACGTCGTTACAGGCTAGGGAACGAGGTGGCCGGGCTCGGCCGGGCTACCTGGTCCCAAAATGCGGCCATTCCGCGGGGCGCCGGGCGCCGGCGCGGGAAGCGGCGCGGACGCGCCGGCCTCAGCGATCCAACAGCTTCTGGTACTCGGCGGCGGAGAGGAGCGCCTCGGCCTCCTCCGGGTGCGACAGCGTCACCTTCACCAGCCAGCCCGCGCCGTAGGGGTCCGCGTTGATCTGCTCGGGGCTGTCGGAGAGCGCGTCGTTGACCTCGGTCACCTCGCCGGACATCGGCGCGATCACGTCGGACACCGCCTTCACCGACTCGACCTCGGCGTAGGGCTGGTCTTTGGTCAGCGTCGTCCCCGCTTCGGGCGGCTCGTAGAAGACGACCTCGCCGAGCGTGTCCTGGGCGTACCAGGTGATCCCGAAGGTGGCCGAGTCGCCCTCGACCCGGACCCAGTCGTGCTGGTCGTGGTAGCGCAGGTCCTCGGGGTAGTTGGCCTCGGCCAAGGTTCAGCTCCTTCGGTAGAGAGGTTTGGAAGCTATCCGGGCGGGACGATGCCTGCCGCGCACGTCGATCTCGACCTCGGTGCCGGGCTCGGCCAGCGCGCTCTCGACGTAGGCCATCCCGGCGCCGAGCTCGAGCGAGGGCGCGAAGGTGCCGCTGGTCACGGTGCCGACCACCGCGCCGCCCGCGCCCAGCACCGGGTTGCCGTCGCGGGGGATCCCGGCGCCCTCGATCGTGAACGGGGCCAGGCGTTCGGGCGTGCCCGCGGCGCGGGCGGCGGCGACCGCGGGCGAGCCGAGGAAGCCGGTCGCCTCCTTGCAGCACCAGCCGAGGTCGGCCTCGATCGGGTTGCGCGCGGGCGAGAGCTCGTTGCCGTGCAGCGGGTAACAGACCTCCAGCCGCAGGGTGTCGCGGGCGCCGAGCCCGCAGGGGACGACGCCGGCGTCGCGCAGCTCCTTGAAGATCGGGATCGCCACCTCGGGATCGATCAGCATCTCGACCCCGTCCTCGCCGGTGTAGCCGGTGCCGCAGATCAGGGCCGGCCGGCGACCGACGCTGTGGGCGGCGACGTGGAAGCGCTCCGGCAGGTCGAGGCCGAGCGCCCGGGTGAGGATCGCGCGGGCGTGCGGGCCCTGCACGGCGAGCATCGCGTAGCGGTCGGCGACGTCGCGCACGGCGACGTCGTGGTCGCGCGACCAGCGGCCGAGCCAGGCGAGGTCGGTCTCGTGATTGGCCGCGTTGGTGACGATCAGGTACCGGTCGCCGCCGAGGCGGTAACAGAAGAGGTCGTCGATCACCCCGCCCGACTCGTCGCAGAGGCATGAGTACTGCGCGCCGCCGACGGCGATCTTCGACACGTCGTTGGAGAGCACCAGCTGCAGGAAGGCGAGCGCCCCCGGCCCCTCGACCTCGACCTCGCCCATGTGCGAGACGTCGAACATCCCCGCATGGGTGCGCACCGCCGTGTGCTCCTCTCGGATCCCCTCATAGAGCACCGGCATCTCCCAGCCGGCAAAAGGCACCAATTTGGCCCCGAGCTCCTCGTGCTGCTCGTAGAAAGGAGTGCGTCTGAGCCGCTCGGTGGAAGGAGTAGTCAGCTCTTCAGGAGGAGTCGCCATCGACCCCAGCGTATTGACTGAGCGGGCTCGCAGGCGTCCGCCGGGAGTCCCTCGCCAGGAACTCCCGCGAAGCGG
>DATJUK010000010.1:0-16033 GCA_035502495.1 Solirubrobacterales bacterium | reverse complement strand
GATCGAGGGGCTCGCGCCCGACCTCGTCGTCCTCGCCGGCTACATGCAGCTGCTCAGCCCCGCCTTCGTCGGCCGCTTCCGCGACCGCATCGTCAACGTCCACCCCGCCCTGCTCCCCGACTTCCCCGGGCTCGACGCGGTGGGCCAGGCGCTGGCGGCGGGAGTCGACGTCACCGGGGTCACCGTGCACTTCGTCGACGAGGGGATGGACACCGGCCCGGCGATCCTGCGGCGCGAGGTCCCGGTGCCCCCGGCGCGCGACCGCGAGGAGCTCGAAATGGCGCTCCATGCGGTCGAGCACGAGCTCTACCCGGAGGCGATACGCATGCTGGCGCGGGGCGAAGCTAGGATCGACGCGGACGATCTCCGGGTCGCCGACCGATGAGCGACACCACCGCGGACACCAACAGCGAGGTCGACGGCGCCGGGCGCGAGGCCGGCGCGATCCGCGTCCGCCGCGCCCTGATCTCGGTCTCCGACAAGACCGGGGTCGCCGACTTCGCCAAGGCGCTGGCGGCGCTCGGCGTCGAGATCCTCTCCACCGGCGGCACCGCGACGGCACTGCGCGACGCCGGGCTCGAGGTCACCGACGTCGCCGAGTTCACCGGCCAGGAGGAGATCCTCGACGGCCGGGTGAAGACGCTCCACCCGCGCCTCCACGCGGCGCTCCTGGCGCGGCGCGACGACCCCGCCCACATGGACACGCTGGCGGCCGAGGCGATCGAGCCGATCGACCTGGTCGCGGTCAACCTCTACCCCTTCGAGCAGACCGTCGCCGACCCCGACGTCGACGCGCGGGCCGCGATCGAGAACATCGACATCGGCGGCCCGACGATGATCCGGGCGGCGGCGAAGAACCACGAAGGGGTCGCCGTGGTGGTCAAGCCGGAGGCCTACGACGCGGTGGTCGCCGAGCTGGAGGAGAGCGGCGGCGAGGTCTCGGCGACGACCCGCCACTGGCTCGCCAACGAGGCCTTCGCCCAGACCGCCCGCTACGACGCGGCGATCAGCCGCTGGTTCTCGATGTCCTACGAGGACTTCCCCGAACACCTCGCGGTCGCCTACGAGAAGGTGCTCGACCTCTCCTACGGGGAGAACCCGCACCAGCGGGCGGCACTCTACTCCGACGCGAGCGCGCGCAGCCACGTCCTCTCGCGCGTGCAGAAGCTGCACGGCAAGCCGCTTTCGTTCAACAACGTGCTCGATCTCGACGCGGCGCGCTCGCTCTGTGCCGACTTCGAGCCGCCCGCCTGCGTGATCGTCAAGCACAACAACCCCTGCGGGGTGGCGATCGGCGGCGACCTCGGCGAGGCGCACCGCAAGGCGCGCGCCTGCGACCCGATGTCGGCCTACGGCGGCGTGCTCGCCTTCAACCGGCCGATCGACAAGGAGATCGCCGAGGAACTGCACGCGACCTTCGTCGAGGTGGTGATCGCGCCCGGCTACGACGACGAGGCGCTGGCGATCCTGCAGCAGAAGGAGCCGATCCGGATCCTCTCAGAAGAGGAGCGGCGGCGGACCGACGCGACCGAGCGCGACTACAAGCGGGTGCAGGGCGGGGTGCTGATCCAGGAGCTGGACGACGGGCCCGACCTGCGCGAGTCGATGGAGGCGGTCACCCAGACCAAGCCGTCCGAGCGGCAGTGGGACGACATGCTCTTCGCCTGGACCGTCTGCCGGCGGGTGCGCTCGAACGCGATAGTGATCGCCAAGGACGGGGCGACGCTGGGGATCGGCGCCGGCCAGATGAGCCGGGTGGACTCGGTGCGGCTGGCGGTCGAGAAGTGCCGTGAGGCGCGCGGCGCCGAGGCGGCGGCGCTGCTGGCCGACTCGGCGCTCGCCTCCGACGCCTACTTCCCCTTCGCCGACGGGCCGGAGCTGGGCATCCAGGCGGGCGTCACCGCCGTGATCCAGCCGGGCGGCTCGATCCGCGACGAGGAGGTGGTCGCCGCCTGCGACGCCCTCGGCGTGGCGATGGTCTTCACCCGGCACCGCCACTTCCGGCACTAGGCCGGGGCGGGGAGACGCGGGCGCCTCGCGCGGGCGCGCGGCGGGTGCGCGGATGCCGGACGCCGGCGCGCGGCGGGTGCGCGGACGCCCGACGCGGGCGCGCGGCGGGTGCGCGGGCGCCCGACCACCCGGAGCGCGGCGGGGACGCGGACGCCCGACTACCCGGAGCGCGGTTCGAAGCCGTCCGCGCCGAGCTGGACCGTGGTCAGGTCGCCCTTGAAGGTCTTCAGGCCGGCGCGTCGGGTCGCCTCCTGCTGCGTGGCGCGGGCGGTGGGGTCGCCGGCGGCGAACTGGACCAGCTGGACGACGGTGACGGTGTTCAATCGCTCGGTGGCGATCTGCTTGCCGCGCGCCGAGATCTTGCGCATGCGCGCGTCGCCGAGAAGCCGTTCGCGCACGCGCCGGTCCACCGAGCCCGCCCCGATCCGTTCGGTCAAGGTCAGTTCTTCGATGCCGTTGGCGATCATGTAGGAGGAGACCGAGTAGGCGGCGATCGCGTCGGCGTAGTCGGTGTCCGACCAGCCGAGCGGCCGGACCAGCTTGCGGAAGGCGACCCGGAAGGTGCCCTTGTCCGCCTCCTTGACGAAGCGGGCGCGGTCGAAGTTCCCCTTCCCGAGGCGCCGCGCGAACACCGCCGCCATCTGGCGGTTCGCCTGACGACTGACCTTCGCCGAGCGCGCGTAGCCGAGGATCCGCTCTTCGCGGGCGGACCGGGCGTCGCCGCCGGTGGTGGATTCGCTCCCGCCGCCGCCGCCCGCGAAGCTCAGTTCGAGCGGCGGGAAGTACGGCGGTGGTGGGTCGTAGGAGGGCGACGGCGGCGGGTAGTAATAGCTCGTCGGGATGTATTCGGCGGTCGTCGGGTTGTAGATTTCCGCCGCCGCGGTCGCCGGCAGCGCCGTCGCCGACAGCGCGAGGAGGGCAGCCACGGCCCACCCGAGGCACGCCCGCCGGCGGCGGGCGGCACGCTGGGAAGACGTCGCGGCTGGCTTGCCTTGGTCCACGCGCGCATCGTATTGACCGCGATCCTGCCTCTGCCCCCGGCTCCCGAAGTGGGAGATGGGTAAGAACCCCCCGCCGACTTCGGCGGCAGCCGACATCGACGGCCGCGTCCCGTAGACTCGCGCCGCGATGCGCCGTCTGGGGAGACTCATCATCGGCTTGACCGTCGTGCTCGCGCTGCTCGCGCCGGCGACGACGACCGCCGCGGCGCCGGAATACTTCCCCCTGCCGGAAGGCCGAGGGCTGGGCGGCGGGATGACCGTCGACGGCGCCGGCGACGTCTGGTTCGGGGCGAACGGTCCCACCTTCGCCGACGTGCCGCCGCTCGGCCGGCTGGTGCCGGCGCTGGTCGCCGACGGCAAGAGCGACGGCATCGCCTACTACCCGACCCCGGCGGTGGCGGAAGAACCTTGCTGCGCGCGGATGATCCGCGACGTCGCCTTCGACCCGACCGACGGCGGCCGGGTCTGGTTCACCCGCAGCACCGGGGCCGTCGGCTTCGGCGTGCCGGCGCAGATGAGCCCTGGCACCTCGGGCGGGATGCAGGTGGCGACGACCCCCGGCTTCCCCGACCTCGGCGACATCGCGATCGATTCGAAAGGCATCGCCTGGTACGCCGAGTCCAGCGCCTACAACCTGTCGCCCTACCCCGGCAACCGGATCGCCTGGATCGACCGCGGGCTCTCGATCCACGAGTTCCCGGACCTCTGGCACCAGGTCGGCAGCACCGATTCCTCCCGCTACGACGCGAAGCCGACCGGGATGACGATCGGCGAGGGGGACGTGCCGTGGTTCACCGAGTCGACCGCCGGGCTGCCCGGGTATCGGATCGCCCGCGCCTGGGGCGGCGACGAATACCACGAGTACATGGTGACGCCGTGCGAACCGAGCCCGCCGTGCTCGGGATCCAACGTGGGCCAGGGGCCGTTGAGCATCGCCGCGGCGCCCGACGGGACGATCTGGTTCACCAACCTGCTCAAGAACAGCTTCGGCAAGCTGGACCTGGAGACCTCGACGATCACCCAGTACAGCCTGGCCGCGCTCGACCCGAGCCTGTCGGGCGGCGAACCGCGGGTGATCCGGGCAGCGCCCGACGGAACCCTGTGGCTGGCCGAGCGGGGCTTCATCTTGCACCCGGCCGCCAACGCGCTGGTCCGGATCGTGCCCACCGACCCGCCGACCGCGACGGTCTACCCGCTCGGCGCGGGCAAGGCGCCGATCTCGCTGGCGCCCGCGGCCGACGGCAGCGTCTGGTTCGGCGTCTCCGACGTCACCAGCTCGATCGGCAGGCTCGGCGGCGTGGTCGGCGCGCCGACCGACGGCGGCGGGTCAGGCGCCGGCGGGGCGACCGGTGGCGGGTCGACGGGTGGCGGCCCGACCGGTGGCGGTTCGACGCCCGGGCCCGCGCCGGCGCCCGGCGCGCTCGTCGTCAAGCCCGGCAGCATCGGCGTCGCCAGGGTGGGCACGCCGACCGTCTCCGGCGAATCGTTGACGGTCAACCAGATCTGCATCGGACCGCCGGCGGAGCCCTGCGCGGTCGTCTACCTCCTCGACGCGGGCGAATACGTGACCGGCTTCCCGGGCACGAAACCGCGCCTGGCCACCGCCTCCGGCGCCCGCAAGACCAAGCGGGTGGTCGTCGCCACCAAAACGGTGACGATCGCCGGCGGGAGCACGAAGCGGGTGGTGATCACGCTGAACGCGAAGGGGCGCCGGATCCTCAAGCGCGACGGCGTCCTCCACGCCACCCTGCACGCGTCGCAGAAGCGGGCGAAGGGCAAGCCCAAACAGCTCAAGTCCATCAAGGTCACCTTCAAGTCGACCAAGCGCTGAGCGCCGATTCAAGAATCGGTGCCGGCATCAAGTTCGGCGGCGGCGCGCTCGATGTATATGAGAGCGATGGCCAAGCTGACCCGGAAACGACGCATCGCCCTGCGCGCCGCGGGCGCCTTGGTCCTGCTCGGCTTCGCCGCCTTCGCCTTCCACGCGCTCACCGGCCTCGGCGGCGAAACCCTCTTCGGCACCTGGATCTACTGCGCGGTGATGGTCGGCGCCGCCGCCTCCTGCCTCACCCGGGCGGCCCTCGTCCGTCGAGAGCGCCCCGCCTGGCTGCTGATCGGCGCCGGCCTCCTTATATGGACCGGCGGCGAAATCTATTACGAGGCGTCGCTCTCGCTCACGGGCTCGGTGCCGATCCCCTCCCCCGCCGACGCCGGCTACCTGCTCTTCTACCCGCTCACCTACGCGGGGCTGATCGTGCTGCTGCGCGAGCGGATCGGCAGCTTCCCGTTCACCCGCTGGCTCGACGGCCTGATCGCCGGCCTCGCCGTCGCCGCGCTCGTCGCCACCCTGGCCCTCGGGCCGATCGCCGCCGCCTCCGACGGCGGCTCCAGCCTCGCGACCGCGACCAACCTCGCCTACCCGATCTGCGACCTGACCCTGCTGACGCTGGTCGTCACCGCCGCCGCCTTCACCGGCTGGCGCCCCGGCGCCACCTGGTCGCTCCTCGGCGCGGGCATGATCGTCCTCGCCGGCTCCGACGTCGCCTACCTGCTGCAGTCCGCCCAAGGCACCTACGTCGAAGGCGGCTCCCTCGACGCCGCCTGGCCGCTCGGCGCGCTGCTGCTGGCCGGCGCGGCCTGGGCTCACCCGCCCGCGACCCGGCGGGTGGTGCCGCGCGGGATGCGGGTCGCCGCGGTCCCGGTGGCGGCGGCCGTGCTGGCGATGGGGGTGCTCGCCGCCGAACGGAGCGGCCACCTTCCCGCCGCCGCCGAAGTCCTGGCCTTCGCGACCCTGCTGCTGGTGATCGCCCGGCTGGCCCTGGCGCTGCGGCGCGCGGGCGAGAACCTCGCCGCCTCCGAGCGCGAGGCAAGCAGTGACGAGCTGACCGGGCTGGCGAACCGTCGGGCGCTGACGGCGGACCTGGAGGCGGCGGTCGGAGGGGCGCCCGCGCCGGGCAGCTCCCACCTGCTGGCGATGTTCGACCTCGACGGCTTCAAGCTCTACAACGACACCTTCGGGCACCCGACCGGCGACGCCCTCCTGGCGCGGCTGGGCGGTCGGCTCGATCGCTTCGCGGCGGCGCACGGACGCGCCTACCGTCTCGGCGGCGACGAGTTCTGCCTGCTCTGCGAATGCAGCCCGGCCGAGGTCGAGCCGATCGTCGCCGGGGCGCTGGCGGCGCTGTCGGAGCGCGGTGAGGGCTTCGACATCTCGGCCTCCCAGGGCAGCGTCCTGATCCCGAGCGAGGCGGACTCGACGACCGCGGCGATGCAGCTGGCCGACCGGCGGATGTACGCGGACAAGGTGAGCGAGCGGACCTCGGCGGGCTCGCAGTCGCGCGACGTCCTCCTGACCGCGCTCCGCGAGCGCCGGCCCCAGCTCGCCGAGCAGGCGATCGACCTGGGCGAACTCGCCTCGGAGGTCACCGAGGAGCTGGGGCTCTCGGCCGAGGAGCGCGACGAGACCTGCCGCGCCGCCCAGCTCCACGAGGTCGGCAAGATGGCCGTGCCCGACGCGATCCTGAACAAGGCCGGTCCGCTCGAGGACTCCGAGTGGGAGTTCATCCACCGCCATCCCCTGATCGGCGAGCGGATCATCGGCTCGGCCGCGGCGCTCGTGCCGGTAGCCCGGCTGGTGCGCTCGGTGGGTGAGCGCTGGGACGGCGGCGGCTACCCCGACGCCCTGGCGGGGGAGCAGATCCCCCTCGGCTCACGCGTCGTGGCGGTCTGCGCCGCCTACGCGGCGATGATCACCGAACGGCCCCACAGCGTCGCGATGCTCCCCGAGCGGGCGCTCGAAGAGCTGCGGCGCGGCGCGGGCAGCCAGTTCGACCCCGAGGTGGTCGCCGCGTTCGGTCGGGCGGCGGCGCGGCGCGGGAGCGCCGACGAGGACCGTGCGGGACCCGCCCGGCCCGCACCTCAATCGACGTAGTCGGGCCCGGGAAGCGGCAGAGCCGGCGGCGGCAGTGCCCCCGGCGGGACTCGAACCCGCGCCGCGCGGCTTAAAAGGCCGCCGCTCTAACCAACTGAGCTACAGGGGCGAAGCGCTCATCGTAGACGGCCTTGGGGCGAGGGCGGCGCGTCGTCGGGGCGGCTCGGGTCAGGAGAGGTCGGGGATGCCCTCGTAGGCGGTGGAGGGCTCGGCGTAGGTGCGCTGCGGGATGCGGCCCGCGCGGCGGGCGAGGTGGCCGGCTTCGACGGCGGCGCGGAGGGCGCGGGCCATCGCGGTCGGCTCGGCGGCGCCGAAGATGGCGCTGGCGGCGAGGACGGCGGAGCAGCCGAGCTCCATCGCCAGGGCGGCGTCGGAGGCGGTGCCGATGCCGGCGTCGAGGATCACCGGGACCTCGGCGCGCTCGGTGATGATCGCGATGTTGTAGGGGTTGCGGATGCCGGCGCCGGAGCCGATCGGGGAGCCGAGGGGCATCACGGCGGCGCAGCCGGCGGCCTCGAGGCGGCGGGCGAGGATCGGGTCGTCATTGGTGTAGGGGAGGACGGTGAAGCCGTCGGCGACCAGCTGCTCGGCGGCGTCGACGAGCTCGACCGCGTCGGGGAAGAGGGTGCGGTCGTCGCCGATCACCTCGAGCTTGATCCAGTCGGTCTGGAAGGCCTCGCGGGCGAGCTTGGCGGTGCGGACGGCGTCGCGGGCGGTGTAGCAGCCCGCCGTGTTGGGGAGGACGAAGAGGCCGAGGCGGTCGATCGCGTCGAGGACCGAGCCGCCCGCGGCGGGGTCGATGCGGCGCAGGGCGACGGTGACGATCTCGGTGCCGGCGGCGGTGAGGGCGGCCTCCATCTGCTCCAGCGAGCGGAAGCCGCCGGTGCCGGCGATCAGCCGGGACGACCACTCGCGGTCGCCGAGCGTCCAGGTCTCGGCGCCGCCCTGGATCGCGGCGAGGACCTCGACCGCGGCGCCGTCGCGCAGCGGCGTCGACTCCCACTCGGAGCGCGGCACCACCTCGCCGTCGAGCGCGACCGCGATCCCGCGGGCGGACTCCGGGGCGCCGGCGGCGCGCGCCGCCTCGGCGAGCGTCGCGCCCGTCGCGAGCTCCACCGTCTCCCCGTTCAGCTCGATCCTCATCGTCCGACCCCCGAAGGGTTCGCGGCCGACCGGTTGAGGTTGGTGGGCCTCTGGGCGGCAGGAGTCGACGGGTCGGGGGCGGCGGGCGCGGGGCGGGCGGCGGCGGCGAAGCGGGCGGGGTCGGCTTTCGCCATCGCGGCCGGGAGCTCGGTGCCGGCCAGGGTGGCGGCGATGGCTTCGGCGGTGATCGGGGCGAGGAGGATCCCGTTGCGGAAGTGGCCGGTGGCGAGGACGAGGCCCTCGACCGCGCCGCGGCCGACGATCGGCAGGTTGTCGGGGGATCCGGGCCGCAGGCCGGCGATGGTCCCGGCCATCTCCATCTCGGCGACGTCGGGGAGGACGCGGTAGGCCTCGCGCAGCAGCTCGAGGACGCCACCGGCGGTGACGGTGGTGTCGAAGCCGCGCTCTTCCTGGGTGGCGCCGACGACCAGGCGGCCGTCGTCGCGCGGCACCAGGTAGATGCGCTCGGAGGCGACGTTGCGGGCGGCGACCGGCGGCCCCTCCTCGCGCGGCCTCAGCTCGATCACCTCGCCCTTCACCGGCCGCACCGGCGGCCGCGCCGCCGCCGGCAGCCAGGGGGTCTGCCCCGACCAGGCCCCGTTGCAGAGGACGACGGCGTCGGCGTGGACGTCGCGCTCTTGTCCTTTGTCACCCTGTGGGTGACAAAGGACAAGAGCGTCGGCGGCAGCCGGGGTGGTGCGGACGCCGACGAGGCGCTCGCCGTCCCAGAGGCCGTCGATCACTTCCGTGCCGGTGTGGAGCTCGGCGCCGGCCTCGCGCAGCGCCGCGACCAGGGCGAGGGCCAGGCGGCGGGGATCGACGGAGGCGTCCCCGGGGGCGAGGACGCCGCCGACGAAGGAGGTCGCGAGGCCCGGCTCGAGCTCGCGGCAGCGGCGCGGCGTCAGCCAGTCGGTCTCCAGGCCGAGCTCCCGCTGCAGCTCGTGCCGGCGGCGCAGCTCGCCCGCCTCGTCGCGATCGAGGGCCACGACGAGCGCCCCGTTGCGCCGGTGCCCGGTCCCCACCCCGCTCGCCGCCTCCAGCTCGGCGACGAACCCGGGCCACAGCTCGGCGGCGGCGAGCATCATCCTCAGCAGCTCGGGCTCGCCGAAGGAGAGCTCGCCGACCGGCGCCAGCATCCCGGCGGCGACGTTGGTCGCCCCGGCGGGCGGCTCGGCGCGCTCGAGCACGCAGACCCGCGCCCCGCCCCGCGCCGCGCGCCAGGCGGCGGCGAGGCCGATCACGCCGCCACCGACGAACACCGCATCGAAACTGTCGGAACCACTCTTGCCGCTCACTCCATTGCCTCCGCCGGCATTACCCGGATCAGGTCAGACGGTCGGTGACCTCGTTGCCACCCTCTCAGCCCTCCTGCTCGGGCTCCCGTTCCCCTCGGATGCTACCCGCTCGCCGCCGCCGGCCATAATCGGGGGGTGAGCTTCTCCCCTCCCGAGGGCCAAGGACCGTTGCGGCGCGAGCGCCTGCGCACGGCGCGGCTCTACTTCGTCTGCGACGCGCGGCCGCACGGGGCCGATCCCGAACCGCTGCTGCGGGCGGCGCTCGGCGGCGGCGTCGACATCGTCCAGCTGCGTGAGAAGCGGCTCGGGCGGGCGGAGATCGAACGGGCGGCGGCGACCTTTCGACGCATGGCCGACAACTATTCGGCGCTCTTCATCGTCAATGACGACCCGGACCTGGCACGGACCTGTGACGCCGACGGCGTGCACGTGGGCCAGGACGACGCCTCGGTCGAGGAGGCGCGGGCGGCGCTCGGGGCGGACGCGATCGTCGGCCAGTCGACCCATTCCGAGGAGCAGATCGCGGCCGCCGGGGGGCGCGACATCGACTACTTCGCGGTCGGCCCGGTCTGGGAGACGCCGACCAAACCGGGGCGGCCGGCGGTCGGGCTGGAGCTGGTGACCCACGCCGCCGAGGTGGCGCGCAAGCCGTTCTTCGCGATCGGCGGGATCAGCCCGCTGAATGCCGGCGAGGTGGTCGCGGCGGGGGCCGGGCGGATGTGCGTGGTGCGGGCGATCCGCGACGCTCCCCACCCCGAAGTCGCGGCGGAAGCGCTGCGGCGGGCGTTCGACGCCGCGGGGTCGCGGAGGGGCGTGGCGCCCGGTGGCTGAGGGAGTGGCGCCCGGTGGCTGAGGAGCGGCGCGGAGCGGTGACGCCCGGTGGCTGAGGAGCGGCGCGGAGCGGTGGCGCCCGGTGGCTGAGGAGCGGCGCAAGCGCAAGGAGCGCGGCGCGGCGGCGGCGGGCGGTGAGGGCGGCGGCGCGGCGGGGTCCCGTCCTCGCCCCACCCCGCGCGAGCGGATGGAAGCGGGCTACGCCAAGGCCGAGGTCCGCAACCAGGCGGCACGCGAGGCGCTGGTGCCGCTCGGCCCCGGCGAGCGGCCGACCGTCGTCACCGTCAGCGCGATCCTCGCCGCCCTGGTCGCGCTGTCGATCGTCGTCACCTACGCCGCCGGGGTCAAGGTGAACGGTTCGACCCCCGCCTTCAGCACCGCGATCGCCCCCGCCCTGATCATGGGCGTCCTCGCCTGGGGCATGTGGCGGGCGCGCTACTGGGCGGTCGTCTGCTTCCAGGCGGTGCTGGTCTTCCTCATCTTCGCCGCGGTCTACGCGCTGCTGGTGGAAGCGAACTCGGTGACCGGGTTCGCGGTGACGGTCGGGCTGCTCGCCGTCTCCGGCACGCTCTTCTGGCTGATGGTGAAGGCGATGGCGCGGATCCAGATGCCGGAACGGCTGCCGCCGCGATAGCGGAGCCGGCGGTCCCGCAGGGCGAGAACCAGCGCGCGGCGGTCCCCGATCGGGGGGTCTTGTATACGAGTAGGAGGCCGGAGCAGCCCCTTCTATAGGCTCAATTTCCTATGCCAGAGAGCTTCGATGTCATCGTGATCGGGGGTGGCCCGGGCGGTTACGTCGCCGCGATCCGCGCCGCCCAACTCGGACAGAGGACCGCCGTCGTCGAGCGCGACAAGGCCGGTGGCCGCTGCCTCAATTACGCCTGCATCCCGGCGAAGACGATCCTCCGTACGGCGGAGATCTTCGACGAGGCCAAGAACGGGGCCGAGCTCGGGATCACCGGCGAGGTGGCGATCGACTGGCCGGCGCTGCAGGCGCGCCGCGCGAAAGTCTCCGAATCGCTCTCCAAAGGGGTCGAATTCCTCTGGGACAAGGGCAAGATCACGAAGATCGAGGGCGAGGGCTCGCTGACCGCCGACGGCAACGTGTCGGTGAACGGTGAGGTGCACGAGGCGAAGGCGGTGGTGCTGGCGACCGGCTCGGTGGCGCTGCCGATCCCCGGCGTCGAGTTCGGCGGGCGCGTCGTCGACACCTGGGGCGCCTGGTCGCTGACCGAGCAGCCGCGCAAGATCGCTGTCGTCGGCGCGGGCGCGTCGGGCTCGGAGATTGCCTCCGCCTACGCCCGCCTCGGCACCGAGGTGATCCTGATCGAGATGCTGCCGCAGATCCTCCCGGCCGAGGACAAGGACATCGCGAAAGTGGTGGAACGGGTGTTCAAGAAAGAGGGGATCGAGGTCTCGACCGGGGCGCCGGTGGAGAACGTCGAGGTCGGCGAGGGCTCGGTCAAGTTCACCTACGGCGACAAGTCGGCCGAGGTCGACTACCTCTGCGTCGCCGGCGGGCGCGGTCCCGACACCGAGGCGCTCGGCCTCGAGGCGGCGGGCGTGGCGCTCGAGGAGGGCGGTCGCAAGATCAAGGTCGACGAGTTCCAGCGGACCACCAACCCGAAGGTCTTCGCGATCGGCGACCTGGTGAACCGCAAGGCGCTCGCCCACAAGGCCGAGGAGGAGGGCGTCGTCGCGGTCGAGACCGCGGCGGGCGTCGAGACCGAGCCGGTGAACCAGGAGCTGCTGGTCGGCGCCACCTTCACCCACCCGCAGGTGGCGAGCGTCGGGCTGACCGAGGCGGCGGCCAAGGAGGCGGGCCACGAGGTGAAGGTCGGCAAACAGAAAATCTCCGGCGAGGGCGCCGGCACCGTCTACGACGACAAAGACGGGATCGTCAAGCTCGTCGTCGACGCGAAGTACGGCGAGATCCTCGGCGCCCACATCGTCGGCAACCGGGCCTGCGACAAGATCGCCGAGCTGGTCGCCGTGATGGCGCTCGAGGGCGGCGCCCAGGAGCTGGCCCGGATCGTGCACCCGCATCCGACGGTGTCGGAGGCGGTCCTGGATGCGGCGCGGGCCGTCGACGGCTGGGCCATCCACGCCTGAGCGGCCTGCAAATCGGCGCATCTCTGCGTCCTCGGTCGGCCGCCTCGGGTCACGCACCGAAGTGCGCTCCCCTCGGCGGGCTTCCCTGCGTGCTTGAGCTGCTTGATCTTCGGCCGCTCAGCTCGGTGTCTGGCGGGGCGGGATAATCCGGCGTGGTGGAGCGGGCGACCTTCTATTACGACCTCGGGTCGCCGTACGCGTACCTGTCGGCGGAGCGGATCTCGGGGCTCTTCACCGCGGCCGGGCTGGAGCAGCCGGAGTGGCAGCCGATCCTGCTCGGCGGGCTATTCCGGCACTTCGACCGCGGCTCCTGGGCGCTGACCGAGGCGCGCGCCGAGGGGATCGCGGAGGTGGAGCGGCGCGCCGCCGCCTACGGGCTGCCGCCGCTTGTCTGGCCCGATCCCTGGCCGGGCGAAATGCTGAACGCGATGCGCGTCGCCACCTTCGCCAAGCAGACCGGCCGCGCCGTCTCCTTCAGCCTCGCCGCCTTCCGCCAGCAGTTCGCGGCGGGCAAAGACCTGTCGGTCCCGGACAACGTGCTGATCGCCGCGGCGGCCTGCGAGCTCCACCCGCGGGCGCTCGAAGCGGCGGTCCGCACCCAGATCGTCAAAGACGGACTGCGCGAGGCTACCGACGCGGCGACCGCCGCCGGCGTCTTCGGCGTCCCCAGCGTGCGGGTCGGCGAGGAGGTCTTCTGGGGCGACGATCGCCTCGAGGAGGCGGTCGAGGCGGCAAGCGTCGCCTGACCACGATCCACGGTCGACCCGAGCCGCGCCGGCGGTCGACATAAAGCGCGGCTCGTCTGACGGCCGACCAACCAGCGGAGCGCACTCGCGGTCGACCAACCGGTTAGGCCAGACCCCGGTCGACCTGACCGGTGAGGCCACACCCATGGTCGACCTAACCAGCGGGTCCATCCCCGCGGTCGACCTGAGCAACAGGCCCCCACACCGCGGTCGACCTGAGTAACGGACCCCACACCCGCGGTCGACCTGAGTAACGCATAGCGGAGCTCAGGTCGACCGCGCTCGGGGAAGGTGACTCAGGTCGACCGCGGGTGTGGGGGCGGGAGGGTTGGGACGACCGCCCTGGGCGGGGTGACTCAGGACGATCGCGGATGGTGGCGGGGGCTGGGGACGACGGCGGATGGCGGCGATGGGCACCGACGACGGCGCATGACGGCGGGGCTTGGGACGACCGCGCCTCGGCCGGGCTAACCTGGGCTTGTGCCCGACCTCCCTGATGCCGCGACCTGTTACGAGCTGCTCGCGCGCATGGCGCTGATCCGCCGCTTCGAGGAGGAGGCGGGGCGGCAGTACCAGCGGGCGAAAGCGGGCGGCTTCCTCCATCTCGCGATCGGCGAGGAGGCGACGATCGTCGGCACCACCTCGGTGATGCGCGAGGAAGACTTCCTGATCGGCACCTACCGCACCCACGGCCACGCGATCGCCCGCGGCACCGACCCCAAAGCGGTGATGGCGGAGCTCTTCGGCCGCGTCGACGGCACCAGCGGCGGGCGCGGCGGCTCGATGCACATCTTCGACGCCGCGCGGCGCTTCATGGGCGGCTACGGGATCGTCGGCGGCAACCTGCCGATCGCCGCGGGCCTCGCCCTCGCCTCCCAGTACAAAGGCGAAGACGCGGTCACCGTCTGCATGTTCGGCGACGGCGCCTCCAACGCCGGCAACTTCGGCGAGACGATGAACCTGGCGGCGCTCTGGACGCTGCCGGTCCTCTTCCTGGTCGAGAACAACCTCTACGGGATGGGGACGGCGATCGAGCGCCACTCCGCCCAGACCGACCTCTCGAAGAAGGCCGAGGGCTACGGCGTGCCCGGCACGCGGATCGACGGCATGGACGTGGTCGCGGTGCGCGAGGCGGTCGGCGCGGGGCTGCGCGCGGCGCGCGAGGAAGAACGGCCGACGCTGATCGAGGTCGTCACCTACCGCTACCGCGGCCACTCCGCCGCCGACCCGGAGGTCTACCGGGAGCGCGAGGAGGTCGAGGAGTGGCGGGAGAAAGACCCGATCGAGAGCTTCGCCCGGCGCTGCGTCGAGGCGGGCGTGCTGGGCGAACGGGAGGTCGGCCAGGCGCGCGAGGCGGCGGAGGAGGTCGTGCGGGCGGCGGTCGAGTTCGCCGATGCCTCGCCGGAGCCGGCGCTCGACACGATGTACGAGAGCCTCTACGCGCTCACCGACTATCCGGGCGGCTGGTACGCGGTCGACGAGCGCAGCCCGGAGCCGCACCGCGGCGAGCACGAGGCCGACATGCCGGAGCGGGCGCGCGAGCTGGCCGAGGCCGGCGCGGCGTACGCCGAGGTCGAGGAGGAGGGCGAGCGGCCGAACCCGGCGGTCGCGGGCGACGCCCAGGACCACACCGCCTCGCGGACCGGGCCGGATCCGGCGGAGCTGGAGGGCGAGCGGCCGGGCGCGGAGGCGGAGGCGGAGCGGGATCCGGCGGGCCGGGGGGAGGTCGGGCCGGAGACGCAGGGCGCGGACACGGAGGCGGCGACCGATCCCGGCGGCTTCGGCGAGCCGCGCCGCGCTCGCGAGGTCGACCGCACCGAGGAGCGCGAAGACTGATGGCCGAGATGCGGATGCGGGAAGCGCTACGCGACGCGATGGCGGAGGAGATGCGGCGCGACGAGTCGGTGTTCGTGATGGGCGAGGACGTCGGCGTGTTCCGCGGCGCCTTCAAGGTGACCGACGGGCTGCTCGACGAGTTCGGCGAGCGCCGCGTGCGCGACACGCCGATCTCCGAGAACACGATCGTCGGCGCGGGCGTCGGCGCGGCGATGAACGGGCTGCGGCCGATCGTCGAGCTGATGACGGTGAACTTCTCCCTCCTGGCGCTCGACCAGATCATCAACCACGCCGCCGCGATCCCCTACATGTTCAACGGGCAGGCGAAGGTGCCGATGGTGATCCGGATGCCGGGCGGCGGTGGGCACCAGCTGGGGCCCACCCACTCGCACAGCTTCGAGGCCCTCTACCTCCAGGTGCCCGGCCTCCTCGTCGCCTGCCCCTCGACACCCGGCGACGCCAAGGGCCTCCTGAAGTCGGCGATCCGCGACGACAACCCGGTCGTCTTCATCGAGCACGAGAGCCTCTACGGGGTCAAGGGCGAGGTCGACGGTGGCGAGGAGCTGGTCCCGTTCGGCGAGGCGCGGATCCGCCGCGAGGGCACCGACGTGACGATCGTCGGCATCCTGAAGATGGCGAACGTGGCGATGGAGGCGGCGGCGACGCTGGAGCGCGAGCACGGCGTCTCGGCCGAGGTGATCGACCCGCGCACCCTGCGCCCGCTCGACCTGGACACGATCCTCGCCTCGGTCCGCAAGACCAACCGGGCGGTGATCGTCGAGGAGGGCTGGCCGCACGGCGGGGTGGGCGCCAACCTCTCGGCGCTGATCACCGAGCAGGCCTTCGACGACCTCGACGCGCCGCCCCAGCGGGTGACCGGCGCCGATGTCCACATGCCTTACTCAAAACGCCTCGAGCAGGCGGCGATCCCGCACCAGGAGCACATCGTCAGCGCCGCGCTGGCGACGCTCGAGGGGGCGATGGCCTGATGCCCCAGATCGTCATGCCGCGCCTCTCCGACTCGATGGAGGAGGGCGTCGTCCTGCGGTGGCTGAAGCAGGTCGGCGAGCAGGTCGCGGTCGGCGAGGAGCTGGTCGAGATCGAGACCGACAAGGCGAACATGGCCTA
>DATJUK010000009.1:0-3982 GCA_035502495.1 Solirubrobacterales bacterium | reverse complement strand
CCTCGACAACGACTCCGCCGACAAGGCCGCCCGCTTCATCAACCTCTGCGACGCCTTCAACATCCCGCTCGTCTTCCTCCAGGACGTCCCCGGCTTCATGGTCGGCTCGAAGGTCGAGCACGCCGGGATCATCCGCCACGGGGCGAAGATGCTCTACGCGGTCAGCCGGGCGACGGTGCCGAAGGTGACCGTGATCGTCCGCAAGGCCTACGGCGCGGGCTACTACGTGATGTGCGGGAAGGCCTACGAGCCGGACCTGATCGTCGCCTGGCCGGGCGCCGAGATCTCGGTGATGGGCGCCGAGGGCGCGGTCAACATCATCGGCCGCTCGGCGATCGAGGCCGCCGACGATCCGGAGGCGACCCGCGAGGCGATGCTCGACGCGGTGCGCCAGAACATCGACCCCTACATCTCGGCGGGCAACGCGATGATCGACGACGTGATCGATCCGCGCGAGACCCGTCCCACGATCGTCAAAGCCCTGCGCATGGCCGGCAGCAAACACGTCACGAAGCCACCGAAACGACACGGGGTGATGCCTGTATGAGCCGCTACGACGACCCGGTGATCATCAGCTGCTCGATCAGCGGCGTGATCGCCAACCGCGACCAGTGCCCGGCGATCCCCTACACGCCGGAGGAGTACGCGGCGGAGGCGCGCCGCGCGGTCGAGGAGGGGGCGTCCCAGATCCACATCCACGCGCGCAAGCCGGACGGCACGCCCTCCTATGAGGTCGAGGACTTCAAGGCGATCACCGAGGCGATCCGCGGCGCGGTCGACGACGTGATCATCAACTACTCGACCGGCGCGATCGGGATCCCGATCGAGAAGCGGCTCGAGTACCTGCGCGAGTGCCGACCCGAGGTGGCGGCCCTCAACATGAGCTCGATGAACTACGCGAAGTACTCGCGCCGGCGCAAAGACTTCGTCTTCAAGGCGGTCTTCGAGAACAGCTTCGACACGATCACCGAGTTCCTCACCGCGATGCGGGACCTCGGCATCCAGCCCGAGCACGAGTGCTTCGACGCCGGGCACGTCGCCAACCTCGACCCGCTCCTCGACATGGGGCTGCTCGAGCCGCCGCTGCAGATCTCGCTGGTGATGGGCGTCACCGGCGGCATCCGGCCGACCCCGCGCAACGTCACCGTGATGTCGGACCAGATCCCCGGCGGCCCGGAAGGCCCCAACCAGTGGCAGGTGATCGGCATCTCCCGCGACCAGTGGAAGCTGCTCGGCGCGGCGCTGGTGCTCGGCGGCAACGTCCGCGCCGGGGTCGAGGACAACCTCTACCTGCCGGACGGGACGATGTGCCGCTCGAACGGCGACCTGATCGGCAAGGCGCGCCAGATGGCCGAAGACGTCGGCCGCCGCCCGGCGACCGCCGCCGAGGCGCGCGAGCTGCTCGGCCTCACCGCCCGCTCGCCCGCCGCGACCGCCTAAGGGGCGCCCGCGATGGCGACCGAGGCCACCGGGCTGCTGCGGATGGGGGAGCTGGCCGAGGCCAGCGGCGTCCCGGCGCCGACGATCAAGCACTACCTGCGCGAGGGGCTCCTGCCCGAAGGGGTGAAGACGAGCCGCAACATGGCCTGGTACCCGCCCGAGTTCGTCGACCGGATCCGCCTGATCAAGCGCCTCCAGGAGGAGCGCTTCATGCCCTTGAAGGCGATCAAGGGGGTGCTCGACGAAGGCACCGATCGGGCCGAGGCGCTGCTCGCGCTGGAAGACCAGATCCTCGACCGCGCCCTCGCCGGGGAGCGGACCCGGACCAGCGCCGCCGACGTCCGCAGGCGCTACGGCGTCCCCAAGGAGGTGCTCGACCGGCTCGCCGAGATCGGCGTCCTCACCCCTACGAGGCGCGGCTACTCGCCTTCCGACGTGACGATCATCGAGGCGATCAGCCGCTTCCGCGCCGGCGGCTACGACGAGCAGATCGGCTTCACCGTCTACGACACCCTGCGCTACAAGACCGCCCTCGAGGCCCTGGTCCGCGAGGAGGTCGACATGGTGATGAGCCGGCTCGCCGGCGAGGTACCTCCCGAGCGCGTGGTCGAGATGCTCGAATCGGGCGCCCAGCCGCTGAAGGACCTGATCGCCTCGCTCCACACCAAGCTGCTCGTCGCCGAGCTCGAAGAGCGCCGCCGGTGAGCCGGCCCGCCCGGGCTGATCCGCGGCGGGCCGATCCTCGTATCCTCGGCCGATGAAGACCGTCCTTGTCACCGGCTCCTCCTCGGGGATCGGACGGGCGACCGTGCGCCGCCTGGACCGGGCGGGGTGGAGGGTCTTCGCCGGGGTGCGCAAGGAGGAGGACGCGGCGGCGCTGCGGGAGGAGTCCTCGCCGCTGCTCGAGCCGTTGATGCTCGACGTCACCGATGCCGGGGCGATCGCCGCCGCGGCGGAGCGGATCGGGGCCGAGCCGGGCGGCCTCGACGGCCTGGTCGACAACGCGGGCGGGGCCGTCGCCGGGCCGCTGGAGGCGCTGCCGATCGAGGACTTCCGCCGCCAGATCGAGCTCAACCTCACCGCCCAGCTCGCCGTCACCCAGGCGATGCTGCCGGCGATCCGCACCGCCCGGGGCCGCATCGTGATGGTCAGCTCGGTGGGCGGCCGCGTCGCCCTGCCGATCACCGGCGCCTACCACGCCGCCAAGTTCGGGCTCGAGGCGATCGGCGACAGCCTCCGCCAGGAGCTGGCGCCGTGGGGGATCCGGGTGGTGCTGATCGAGCCGGGGTCGATCGACACGCCGATCTGGTCCCGCGGCGAGGAGGACGCGGAGCGGATCTTCGAGGACGCGCCGCCGCGGATGCGCGAGCTCTACGCGGCGACGATCGAGCGCTACCGCCAGGTGATCCGCGAGACCGCCGAACGCGGCATCCCCGCCGAGAAGGTCGCGGCGCGGATCCAGCACGCCCTGGAGACGCGGCGGCCCCGCGCCCGCTACCTGATCGGGATCGACGCCCAGGTGATGGCACGGCTGAAGCCCCTGGTGCCGACCCCGATCCTCGACCGCGCGATCGCCCGCGCGATGGCCTTCCCCAAGCCCCCCGATCCCGACTCCTAGCACCCCCCCCAGTGCGTTCGCACTTTTCACCGGTATGCGGTGATTTCTGCGAACGCATCGAGGGGTGGGTTGGGATTGCGCCCTTCGCGGGGAGGACACTTATACTGAGACCCTGATTGACGAGTCAATCAGGGTCTTCTCTCCTGAGAAAGCCCCGTAAAACGCACTCAAAATGCGCGTCGCCGCCGTCCAACTCAACTCTAACGCCGACAAGGCTCGCAACCTCGACGCCGCCGAGCGCCTGGTCCACGCCGCCGCGGCCGACGGCGCCGAGCTCGTCGCCCTGCCGGAGAAGTGGAACCTGCTCGCCGCCGGCGAGGAGCTGGTCGCGGGCGCCGAGCCGCTCGACGGCCCCAGCCTCGCCGCCGCCCGCGGTTGGGCGCGGACCCTTGGCGTCCACCTCCTGGCCGGCTCGATCTCCGAGCGCGTCGGCGACGGCGAGAAGCCCTTCAACGCCTCGGTCCTGATCGGTCCCGACGGCGAGGACCTCGCCGTCTACCGCAAGATCCACATGTTCGACGTCGACGCGGGCGGGGTCTCCTACCGCGAGTCGGCCCACGAGCAGCCGGGCGAGGAGATCGTCACCGCGCCGGTCGGCGCGCTGATCGCCGGCCTGACCGTCTGTTACGACCTCCGCTTCCCCGAGCTGCACCGGATCCTCGCCGTCCGCGGCGCCCGCCTGATCACCATCCCCGCCGCCTTCACCAGCGCCACCGGCCGCGACCACTGGGAGGTGCTGCTGCGCGCGCGGGCGATCGAGAACCAGTGCTACGTCATCGCCCCGAATCAGATCGGCCCACACCCGCCGGGGCCGCGCTGCGGCGGTCGCTCGATGATCGTGGATCCGTGGGGGCTGGTAGTCGCTCAGGCCTCCGACATCGAGACCGCGGTCGTGGCTGAGCTCGACTTCGACACGCTCGAGCG
>DATJUK010000008.1:0-3286 GCA_035502495.1 Solirubrobacterales bacterium | reverse complement strand
ATCAACCCGGGGGGGCGGCGTGGGTGTGACGGATGCCTTGAGATTGTGGCGTCCTTGCGCCGGACCCTGTGGATGGTTTCGTCCTTGTGCCGGCTTCGCCGGCGTGACCTCGCGTCCCGGGCGTCTCGGAGGCGGCCACAGCCTGCGCGGGTCGCCTCCGGGACGCCCGGGACACCCGCGCGCCGGCTTCCGGCGGCCCGAGGCACGGCGGCGCCGGCTTCCGGCGCCCCGCATGCCATCCGACCAGGAGATTCCCTCCGTCCGACCGCTTGTATACTAGTATCCACGCGATGGTGGAACCGATTCCTATCCGTGGGGGAGATGCTCCCGAAAAGGCCCGTCGCCCCGGGCGCGCGCCCGCCGGCCCCTACCTTTACGCCGCCCTCCGCGACCAGATAGTCCGCGCCGAGCTGGCCCCCGGCGAACGCCTCTCGGAGGCCGAGCTGGGCGAGCGCCTCGGCGTCAGCCGGACCCCGATCCGCGAGGCGCTCGGCCGCCTCCGCGACGACCGCCTGGTCGAAGTCCGCCCCCAGATCGGCACCTTCGTCGCCCGCATCAGCCCCGCCGCGGTGAGCGACGCCCAGTTCATCCGCGAGGCGCTCGAGTGCACGGCGGTCCGCCTCGCCGCCGAACTCGCCGACGAAGAGTCGATGGCCCAGCTCGAGGAAAACCTGCGCGCCCAGGAACGCGCCACCGAGCGGATCGACATCGACTCCTGGCAGCTCCTCGACGACACCTTCCATCGCTCGCTCTGCGACCTCAGCGGCCACCCCGCGGTCTGGCCGGTGAACGAGCGGGCGAAGTCCCACCTCATCCGGCTGCGTCGCCTCAGCCTCTCGATGCCCGACTACCTGCCGACGATGGTCGCCGCCCACCGCACCGTCGCCGACGCGGTCGGCCGCCACGATCCCGACGCCGCCGAGGCCTCCCTGCGCGAGCACCTCCGAGCCGTCCTGCGCGAGGTCCCGCGCATCCGCGAACAACACCCCGACTATTTCGAGGAGCCCTAGATGGCGACTGTCGACTCCACCGCCGCCCCCGTCGACCCCGACGTAGGCGACCTCTACGAGCACTATCGGACGATGTTCCTGATCCGCCGCTTCGAGGAAGCGGCGGAGCGCCAGTACAAGGCGGCGCGGATCGGCGGCTACTGCCACCTGTCCTCGGGGCAGGAGGCGGCGACGGTCGGCGCGGTGGCGGCGCTGGAGCCCGACGATCTGCTCGTCACCGGCTACCGCTGCCACGGCTTCGCGCTCGCCCGCGGGGTCCCGCCGGAGGCGGTGATGGCGGAGCTCTTCGGCCGCGCCCACGGCTGCGCCCACGGGCGGGGCGGCTCGATGCACCTGCTCGACGTCTCGCGCGGCTACTACGGCGGCTGGGGGATCGTCGGCGGCCAGATGCCGATCGCGACCGGAATGGCGCTCTCGCTGGTCCGTCGCGCTGCCCCGCAGGCGGTGCTCTGCGAGCTCGGCGACGGCGCCGTCAACATGGGCGCCTGGCACGAGTCGTTGAACCTGGCCGCGGTCTGGCGGCTGCCGGTCGTCTTCCTCGTCATCAACAACCTCTACGGGATGGGGACCAGCGTCGACCGCGCCTCCGCCGAGACCGACCTCTTCAAGCGCGCCGGCTCCTACCGGATGGAGGGGGAGCGGGTCGACGGCGACGACCTCGAGGAGATGGAGGCGGCGACCGCGCGCCTGCTGCGGGCCGCCCGCGAGGAGCGCCGGCCCGCGGTGCTCGAGGCGGTCACCTACCGCTACCGCGGCCACTCGGTCGCCGACGCGGGGCTCGCCTACCGCTCCAAGGAGGAGATCGAGGAGCACCGCCGCGAGGACCCGCTGGTGCGCACCCGGGAGCTGCTGGAAGCGCGCGGCGTCCCCGACGCGGGGCTCGACGCGATCGAGGCCGAGGTCGAAGCCGAGGTCGAGGGCGCCGTCGCCTTCGCCGAGCGGGACGAGGCGCCGTCGGTCGAACGCCTCGCCGCCGGCGTCTACACGCCGGGCTCCGAGGAGCAGTTCGAACGCATGCGCCCGGGCAGCCCGTTCGGCGAGGCGGAGCTCGTCTTCGCCGGAGGGCTGGGGAAGTGAGCGGCTCCGGCGTCGTCGAGGCGCCGGCCCCGGCGGCCGACGCCACCGGCGCCGAGACGATGACCTACCGCGAGGCCCTGCGCCTCGCGATGCGCCAGGAGATGGAGCGCGACGACCGCGTCTTCGTGATGGGCGAGGAGGTCGGGCTCTTCGACGGCTCCTACAAGGTGACCGCCGGGCTGCTCGACGAATTCGGCCCCGACCGGGTCCGCGACACGCCGATCTCCGAGGAGGGCTTCCTCGGCGCCGGCGTCGGCGCGGCGATGCTCGGCGAGCGGCCGATCGTCGAGGTGATGACGCTGAACTTCCTCCTCGTTGCGATGGACCAGGTGGTGAACCACGCCGCCAAGGTGGGGGCGATGTTCGGCGGCGAGGTGCGCTGCCCGCTCGTCATCCGCACCCCGAACGGGGCGGGCAACCAGCTGACCGCCCAGCACTCGCAGAGCTTCGACGGCTGGTTCGCCGGCACGCCGGGCCTGAAGGTGGTCGCGCCCGCGACCCCGGCCGACGCCAAGGGCCTGCTGAAGTCCGCGATCCGCGACGACGACCCGGTGCTGGTGATCGAGAACCTGCCGATCTACAAAGAGAAGGGCGAGGTGGAGCTCGACCCGGAGCTGCTGACGCCGATCGGGCGCGCCGCGGTGGCCCGCGAGGGCGCGGACCTGACCCTCGTCTCGCACTCCTTCGCCACCGTGCGGGCGCTGCACGTCGCCGCGAAGCTCGCCGCCGACCACGGCGTCTCGATCGAGGTGATCGACCTGCGCAGCCTGCGGCCGCTCGACGTCGAGACCGTCGCCACTTCGGTGGCGAAGACCAACCGGGCGCTCTGCGTCGAGGAGGGCTGGCCCAGCTACGGGGTCAGCGCCGAGCTCGCCGCCCGGATCCAGCACGCCTGCTTCGACGACCTCGACGCGCCGGTCGAGCGGGTGGGGATGGCCGAGGTGCCGCTCCCCTACGCGAAGGAGCTGGAGCTGGCCGCGATGCCGACCGAGGACCGGATCGAGCGCGCCGCCCTGCGCGTCCTCGACCTGGCCGCCTGAGCCGGGAGGAGTAGCAGCGATGCCCCAGATCGTCATGCCGCGCCTCTCCGACTCGATGGAGGAGGGCGTCGTCCTGCGGTGGCTGAAGCAGGTCGGCGAGCAGGTCGCGGTCGGCGAGGAGCTGGTCGAGATCGAGACCGACAAGGCGAACATGGCCTA
>DATJUK010000007.1:0-10307 GCA_035502495.1 Solirubrobacterales bacterium | reverse complement strand
AGGGGAGCGCACTCCAGTGCGTGACCCGAACCGAGCGACCGAGGACACCGAGATGCGCCGGTCCAGGCGCGTCAGTCGGGGAGCTTGATCACGGCGAAGACGCCGGGGTCGGCGTGCGGCTCGGTCACCACGGCGAAGCGGCCGGCGGCGATGTCGACCGGGCCGAAGCGGACCTCTCCCCCGGCCGCCTTCACCTTCTCCACCGCGGCGTCGGCGTCCTCGACGCCGAAGTAGACGAGCCAGTGGGCCGGGACCTCGGCCGGGAGCATCCCGGAGATGTCCATCATCCCGCCGACGTCCTTGCCGTCGAGCTTCCACTCGACGTAGACGGCCGGGCCGGGACCGCCGTCGGCGCGCTGCAGCTCGTGTTCTTCGGCGGTCCAGCCGAAGACGGCGCCGTAGAAGGCCTTGGCGCCCTCGACGTCGCGGGTGCCGAGCTCGTTCCAGGCGAGCGCACCGGGGCCGTTCACGCGCTCGGCGCCGGCGAACCCGCCCGGCTCCCAGAGCTCGAAGACGGCGCCGCCCGGATCGGCGCACACCGCCGCCCTGCCGAGGTCGAAGACCGCGAACGGCGGGGCCAGGACCTTGCCGCCCGCCGCCGTCACCTTCGCCGCCGACTCGTCGGCGTCGGCGACCGAGATGTGGGTGCTCCACATCTGCGGACCGTCGTGCCCCATCGCGGGCATCAGCCCGGCGACCCGGTCGCCTTCGTACGTCGCGAGGGGGTAGCCGGGCACGTTCTCGCCGACCATCGGCTCGTACCGCCAGCCGAGCAGGTCGGCGTAGAAGGCCTGCGAGGCCTCCAGGTCGGCGCACATGATGTCGACCCAGCACGGCGTACCCGGCGCGTAGCTCGTCACTTTGCTCATCGATGTCCTCCTCGGATCTGGTGGCCCGGACTACGGGGTGTTTTCGCGGGTCTCGTCGGTCGGCGCCATCACCGCGAACGTCGCCCCTTGCGGGTCCATCAGCACCGCGAGCCTGCCGATGCTGATGTCGACGGGGCCGTTCAGCAGTTGGCCACCGGCGGCCTTGGTCGTCTCCGCCGCCGCGTCGGCGTCGGCGACGGTGAAGTAGACGAGCCAGTGGGGCGGCGCCTCGTCGGGGGCCATGCCGGTCATGTCCATCATGCCGCCGCGGACGTGCTCGCCGTCCTTCCAGACGTAGTAGGTGCCCATCCCCGGCATCTCCTGCTCTTCGACGGTCCAGCCGAAGACCTTGCCGTAGAACTCGCGGGCGGCGGGAACGTCGCGGGTGACGAGTTCGTTCCAGCCGAAGCTGCCGTCCTCGTTGACCAGCTCGGCGCCGACGAAGGTGCCGGGCTCCCAGATCCCGCAGACGGCCCCGGTCGGGTCGGTGAAGACGGCCATCTTGCCCATCCCCATCACGTCCAGCGGCTCGACCATCACCGAGCCGCCGGCCTCGCGGACCGCGGCCAGGGTCGCCTCGGCGTCGACCACCGAGACGTAGGTGGCCCAGACGCAGGGCTGGGCGTCGTCCATCTTCCCCATCACGCCGGCGACGTCGCGGCCGTTCAGCTTGGCGCGCCGGTAGCCGCCCAGTTCCGCCGAGTTCGGCTGCTCCGGGATCTCCCAGCCGAGCAGCTCCCGGTAATAGCGCTCGCCGGCGTCGACGTCAGGGGTGCCGCTCAGTTCGACCCAGCAGGGAGTGCCGGGTTCGTAGCTGGTCCTCTCACTCATCTCTCGCTCCTCTCGCAGGGCCGATGCCCAAGGTCTCTTGCCTCATAAGACCACCCGTTCGTCCCAAACTAATCGCCAAAACGTGAAATCTGCGAGACGTGGCCAGGGGCGCGGCGCTCGACCTGTAAAATCCGACCCCGTAAGTAGGTTTAAATCCCACCTCGTCTCATCGGGGCCTTGAGCCGCCCCAGGAAGCAGCATCCTCTTGACCGACACCGCAGGAACGACGATCTCAGTGTGCCCCGTGGCCGAGCTGCCGCCCGGCGCGCGACGCCTGGTCGAGCATGAGGGGATGACGATCGGCGTCTTCAACTGCGACGGCACCATCTACGCGATCGAGGATCGCTGCTCCCACGACGACGGCCCGCTCGCCGAGGGCGAGTTCGACCAGGCCGCCTGCACCGTCGAGTGCCCCCGTCACGGCTCCCTCTTCGACCTGACCACCGGCAGGCCGAAGACGCTCCCCGCGTTCAAGCCGGTGAAGACGTTCGCGACCGCCGTCGCGGACGACACCGTCACCCTGGAGGTCGCATAAAGCATGGCTACGTCGCCCGAGGTACTCGCCGAGAAAAGAGAGCTTGCCGGGATCAACGCCGACTACAAGGAGAAGTTCGGCTTCAACGATCCGGAGACCGGCTACGCCTACAAAGCGCCGAAGGGGCTCACCCGTGAGGTGGTCGAAACTATCTCCGAGTTCAAGGACGAGCCGCAGTGGATGCGCGAGTTCCGGCTGAAGGCGCTCGAGCACTTCGAAGGACGCCCGACGCCGAAATGGGGCGGCGACCTCGACCAGATCGACTTCGACGACATCCACTACTTCGTCCGCGCCTCGGAGAAGAACTCGCGCGACTGGTCAGAGGTGCCGGAGGACATCAAATACACCTTCGACCGGCTCGGGATCCCGGAGGCGGAGCGCAAATTCCTCGCCGGGGTCGGGGCCCAGTACGAGTCCGAGGTCGTCTACCACCAGGTGAACGAGAAGCTCGAGGCGCAGGGCGTGATCTTCACCGACATGGACACCGCGCTGCGCGAGCACGAGGACCTGCTGCGCGAGTACTGGGCGACGGTGATCCCGCCCAACGACAACAAACTGGCGGCGCTGAACTCGGCGGTCTGGTCGGGCGGCTCGTTCGTCTACGTCCCCGCCGGGGTCAAGGTGGAGATGCCGCTGCAGGCCTACTTCCGGATCAACACCGAGAACATGGGCCAGTTCGAGCGCACGCTGATCATCGCCGAGGACGGCGCCGACGTGCACTACATCGAGGGCTGCACGGCGCCGGTGTACTCGAGCGACTCGCTGCACTCGGCGGTGGTCGAGATCGTCGCCAAGCCCGGCTCGCGCGTCCGCTACACGACGGTCCAGAACTGGTCGCAGAACGTCTTCAACCTCGTCACCAAGCGCGCGGTCGCGCACGAAAAGGCGACGATGGAGTGGGTCGACTGCAACCTCGGCTCGAAACTGACGATGAAGTATCCGTCGATCTACCTGCTGGGCGAGGAAGCCCACGGGGAGATCCTCTCGATCGCCTTCGCCGGCGCCGGACAGCACCAGGACGCGGGCGGCAAGATCATCCACGCGGCGCCGAAGACGTCCTCGTCGATCTTCTCCAAGTCGATCTCCAAGGACGGCGGCCGGGCGACCTACCGCGGCCTGATGGAAATCGCCGACGGGGCGAGCGAATCGCGCTCCAAGGTGGTCTGCGACGCGCTGCTCCTCGACGAGGACTCGCGCTCCGACACCTACCCGACGATCCGCATCGACGAGAACGACGCCGACGTCGGCCACGAGGCCACGGTCTCGAAGATCGGCGACGAGCAGCTCTTCTACCTGCAGAGCCGCGGGCTCGACGAGGAGGAGGCCTCGAAGATGATCGTCAACGGCTTCATCGAGCCGGTCACCAAGGAGCTGCCGATGGAGTACGCGGTCGAGCTGAACCGGTTGATCGAGCTGCAGATGGAGGGTTCCATTGGCTGAGCTGGCGACCGAGCCCGCCTGGCTGGAGGAGCGGCGTCAGAAGGGCGCCGCGCTGGTCGAGACCCTTCCCCTTCCCGACCACAAGTCGAAGGGCTGGGAATTCACCGATCTGGCGAGCCTCGACCTCGGGTCCTACGCCGGCGCCGCCGCGGCGGTCGAGGTGAGCGGCGGCGAGGGCGCTACCGTCGTCTCGCTGGCCGAGGCCGTGGAGTCGCACGGCGAGCTGCTCGAGCGGGCGCTCGGGTCGCTGGTCCCCGTCGAGGACCCCTTCGTCGCCCGCAACGAGGCCGACTGGCGCGACGGCGTGCTGGTGCACGTGCCGCGCGGGGTGAGGCTGGCGGAGCCGGTGCGGATCGAGGTTCCGGTCGAGGCGAGCGGCGCGGCGGTCAGCTGGCGCACGCTGATCGTGCTCGAGGAGGGCGCCGAGGCCGAGGTCTGGGAGCACTGGTCCTCGCCCGACGACGAGGTCGACGCGCTGCTCAACTCGGTGGTCGAGCTCGCGGTCGGCCAGGCGGCGACGCTGCGCTACATCAACACCCAGGACCTCTCCGAGAAGGCCTGGATCTTCGCCACCCAGCGCGCTCAGGTGGAGCGCGACGGCCGGCTCGACTGGTCGGCGCTCGGCTTCGGCTCCGGCCGCGGCAAGGTGCGGATGGAGACCAAGCTGGCGGGCCCCGGCTCCGAGGCGCGGGTGACCGGCGGTTACGCCGGCGGCCCCGGCCAGCACCTCGACTACGACACCACGCAGGAGCACGCGGCGCCGAACACCAACTCCGACCTCGCCTTCCGCGGCGTCCTCGCGGCCGGCTCGACGGCGGTCTGGCGCGGGATGATCAAGGTCGATCCGGGCGCCCAGCAGACCGACGCCTTCCAGGAGAGCCGCAACCTGCTGCTCTCACCGGAGGCCCACGCCGACGCGATCCCCGGCCTCGAGATCCTCGCCGACGACGTCCGCTGCACCCACGCCGCGGCGATCGCCCAGGTCGACAAGGACCAGCTCTTCTACCTCACCTCCCGCGGCCTCGACCAGGCCGCGGCGAAGTCCCTGGTGATCGAAGGCTTCCTCGAGGCGCTGGTCGAACGGCTCGCCGAGGGCCCGGTCCGCGACGAGATCTCCGCCGCGCTCGAGTCCCGCCTCGCCGAGATCCTCTAGCGCCTCGCCCCCACTCCTGCCGGCCGGTCCTTCCGATCCCCCGGGGGACAAAGGTCAGGCCAGGTCCTCAGCGGCGCTTCTTACCCTCTTCGTCGCGTTCGCGCTTCTTCTCCGCGCGGGTGGAGCGGATGATGCCGCCGATCACGATCAGCACCGGCAGCACGTAGAAGACCCAGAGCCAGTGGCCGATGTGGGCCAGGGGCAGGATCAGGGCGGCGATCGTCGTCTCCCCCATCAGGCGCCTCCCACCGAGAGCAGGTAGAGGCCGAAGCAGGTGAACGCCACCATCACCGCGAGCATCCAGTACTGGGAGCGCGAGGCGCGCCGGTAGTCGGGCCAGTAGACGAGCGCCCGGTCGTGGGCCAGGGTCAGCCCCAGCACGTGGCCGGCGATCAGCGCGGCAACCTGGACGTACCAGATGACGTTGGGGCTGAGGGCGCTGAAGTCGATCCCGTATTCGGCGGTGCCGAAGAGGTTCGTCGTCGAGGTGCCGAGGGGATCGGAGAGCAGGTAGGTGAACTGGGCCTGCTCCTGGTAGACGAAGAGGCTGAAGTAGTGGGCGACCAGGTAGGCCAGGGCGATCGGGATCAGGGTGTGGGCGAAGCCGCGCTGGAGCTCGCGGAACGGGGGGGCTCCCGGCACCGAGCGCATCCCCTTCACCCCGAGGAGGTAGACGCCGGCGACGGCGAGCACGGTCGCCGCCATGAAGATCGAGTCGGTGATCCGGATCGTCGCCAGCGGGCCGACGCCGGCGTCGGAGAACCACCTGCCCACATGTTCGAGGCCCGATTTATAGGCGCCGTCCTCGGCCCCGTCGAAGCTGGTCGAGGCGATCGAGGCGACGACCACCGCGGTCGAGCCCGGGACCGCGGCGACCCAGCGCGCCGCCGCGGTGAGCGGGCGGCGGCGGCCGATGCGGCCGTCCTTGGCGCCGAACGGGGCGAGGGTCGCGAACATGCCGAAGAAGACCGAGAAGATCTCGCCGCGCGAGCACCAGACCTCGGTGCCGAAGAGGGCCATCATCGCCAGCGTGTAGCCGGTGTAGACGCAGGCGGCGACGCCGGCCGCGTGCGGTTCGAGGCCTACCGCGACGCCGCCGCTCGAGCCGTAGACGACCTCCAGCCAGACGAAGCCGAGCAGGCCGAGCGCGGCGGGCCAACGGCCGAGCTTCTCCGGGTAGGCGAGGTGGCGCATCCGCCGCCGGGCGAGGAGCGCGCAGGCGCCCCCCGCGACCCGGGCGATCGCCCGCCACGGGTTGAAGATCGGGAAGACGTCGCCGAACAGCGCCGAGGCGAAGGGGAAGCCGATCCAGGCGGTGACGAAGAAGAAGGTGATCGCGAAGTTGCGGTCGGGAGCTTCGGTGCCGTGGATGCCGGCATAGATGCCGACCCCGAGCAGGAAGACGCCGAGCCCGCCGCAGAGGATCTGGAGCGGCCAGGAGCGCAGGACCTGGGAGAGCCAGGCGGCCGAGGGGCGCCAGCGTTCGTCCTCGAACTGCGGTTTGCGCCAGGCGGCCGAGAGGGCGAAGAAGGAGACGACGAGGACGATCGAGGCGGCCCAGGCGAAGAGCCAGGCGGGGATCGGCAGGTCCTGCTTGGCGACGAGCGCGTGGGCGAAGGGCAGGGTGACGCTCATCGCGGCAGCCTCCTCGATAGCGTCCGCCCGTGCGCCCCGGCCGCGACAACATCGCCGCACCCGACCTGCCGAGCGGGCTCGAGTGGATCGGCGCCGAACCGGACTCGATGCCGGCGCTCACCGCGGGCGGCCCGGCGATCGTCCACTTCCTCGATTTCGCGCAGCTGAACAGCGTGCGCACCCTCCCCTACGTCGCCGAGTGGGCGCGGCGCTACGGCAAGGCGGGGCTGTCGGTGATCGGGGTGCAGGCGCCGCGCTTCCCCTTCGGTGCCGAGCGCGACGCGGTCGCCACCGGGCTGGGACGGCTCGGGATCGAGTTCCCGGTCGCGATCGACGCCGAGCGGGAGCTCTGGGGCGCCTACGGCTGCGAAGGCTGGCCGAGCCTCTTCCTCTGGGCCACCGGCGGCGCCCTCAGCTGGATCCACTTCGGCGAGGGCGACTACCTGGGCACCGAGATGGCGATCCAGGAGGAGCTGCGCGAGGCCGACGCGCTGCGGCCGCTGCCCGAGCCGATGGCGCCGCTGCGCCCCGAGGACGCCCCGAACGCGCGGGTGATGGCGCCGAGCGCCGAGGTCTTCCCGGGCGGCGGCTGGGAGCGCCCCTGGGTCGCGGGCGAGGAGGCCGACGAGCTGGTGGTCGAATACGAGGCGGGCGGCTCCTGGGCGACGGTCGAGGGGCGCGGCGGGCTGACCGTCGCGGTCGACGGCGAGGACCGGGGGACGCTCGAGATCCCCGGGCCGGGGATCTACGAGCTGGCCGAGCACGAGCGACACGGCGCCCACCGGGTGGCGCTCATCCCCGAAGCGGGGATGAGCGTCTGGTCGGTGAGCTTCGACCCCGGCCTGCCGTAGCCGGCCGCCGGGCCTCGCGGCGTGGAGCCTTACCGCCGCACGGTGGCGGTAAGGCTCCACAGCGGCCTCGAGGGCGCCCGTCACGCGGCCCCTCGGCGGGTGCCGAAGATCGCGGCGCCGGCGATCAGCAACGCGATCACCGCGACCACCAGGGCCGCGATCGCGAGGCCCTTGTCGTCGGAGCCGGAGCTCGACGACGCGGTCGAGTTCGCCGCCGCGCCTTCGCTGGTGTCCGCCGCGGTCGTCGCCTGACCCGCTTCCTTCGGAGGCGTGACCAGAACCTGCGGGGCCGGGTGTTCGGTTTCCGGCGCCCCGATCCAGCGGACGACTTCACCGTCGTCGTAGGTCTGGACCGCCTTGAAGGTCAGCTCTTCGCCGGCCTTCCCCGGGATCTGCACCGACAGGGGGAAATCCTGGAACTCCCCCGGCGGCAGCTTGCCGCCGCTGAAGATCACCTCGCTGACCCCTTCGGTGACCGGGCCGTCGTCGGTCTGGATCGGCTTCTTCAGCTTGTCGTGGACGACCTTCACCTGCCAGCCGGGGACCGCCTGGTAGGAGACGTCGCCGAACCCTTCCGGAAACCGGACCGCCACTTTCGTGGTGTTGGCGTCGGCGCTCTCGTTCGGCACCCGCACGTCGAGCACGGTGTAGGCGCCTTCGGGGGCTTCGTTCGGCTGCAGGGTGACGTGGGCCTGGGCCGCCGCGGGGGCGAGCAGGGCGAGCGCGAGCAGCGCCGCCGGGACCAGCGTTCTGGCTTTCATCTGAATCCTTTCTTCGCGTGTGACGTCGGCTTGCGCCGCGCGGGCGGCGCGGGGCGCCGACGGCGGCGCGCGGCCGGCGAGGGCGGCGCCGAGCAGGGCGCCTCCCCGCGGCAGGTGCCGACGGACGAAGAGCAGGTGGCGCGCCGGCGGGAGCGCGGCCGCGGCGCGGGGCGGCCTGCGGCGGCGCTCGGCGACCGCGAGCAGCAGGCGCTCGCCCGGGTAGTGGCCGAGGATGAGCGCGGCGAGCAGGGCCAGCGCGGGAAGGGCGTAGTAGAGGAAGGTCACGACCTCGCCTCCTCGGCCCGGCCCGCGCGCCACGCCGACGGGCAGGGGTCCCGCACGATGGGCAGGCGCGCGGTCATCTCACCCCGACCTCGATTTCCTTTTCGTACTGGTCGAATTCGGAGACGCGGAGGACGAGGTCGATCTCCCAAGTCCCGGGGGCGTTCAGGAGCGCGTCCTGGACGATGTAGTGGCCCGGGCCGGCGTCCTGGACGGTCAGCGGCAAGGGACCGATCCGCTTGTCGGGCAGGGTCGCGGTGACGGTCAGTTCCTTGCCCTTCGCGTACTGGGCGCCGGTCTTCGCGTCGAAGAAGTAGAGGTGGATCTGGTTGGCGCCCACCTCGGCCGGGTCGACCGTCATCTCGAGCGTGGTCGGGCCGAGCGTGGTGGTGGTCGAGAACGGGCCGCCCGCGGCGGAGACCGGCGGCGCGTAGCTCGCGAGCGCCGCGGTGACCCCGATCACCACCGCCAGCAGGGCCACCTCGGCGCGCAGGGCGCGGCGCAGGAGGATGCCGGGACGGCCGGGCGACTCGCCGCGGGCGGCGATCGCCTCGAGGCGGGGGACCGAGGTGCGCCGGTTATAGGCGGCGATCGCGATCACGCCGAGCAGCAGCAGGAACTTGGCGAGGACGGCGCGGCCGTACCCGGTCGAGAGCAGGTCGTCCAGGTGGCGCACGTAGACGTAGGCCTGGACCAGCCCGGTGAGCATGATCAGCGCGACCATCGCCAGGGCGAGGGTCGAGAAGCGGGCGAGCGGCCCGGCGAGCAGACGGCCGCGGTCGGCGGCGACGGTGGCGGCGCGGGTCGCGGCGGGCAGGACCAGGAGCAGCGCGGCGAGGCCGCCGAGCCAGACCGCCATCGCGGCGACGTGGAGCGCGTTGGCGGTGAAGTTGAGGGCGATCGGGGGCTGGCTGGAGCCGTGGCCTGAGAGCGCGGGGCAAAGGACCAGGTAGGCGAGCGGCGGGACGATCGAGAGCGTTGCCAGGCGGGGAGCCGATGGGCCCCCTCGCTCACGGACGGCGCGGAGGTTCGTTCGGGGGTCCATCGGCTCCCCTTGCGCGCGCCGGCGGGGGTTCGGGGTGGCTCGTGGGCCGTCCGGCGACGGGTCGGGGGCGCGAGGGGCTGGTCCGGGTGCGGGGGTTCGCGCCGTGAGGGGCGCGAGCAGGGCGATCGCGAGCCAGGCCAGGAGAGCCAGGCCCCAGATCGTGCCGAAGTGGGTTTCCAGCGTCTCTTCGACGATCGTCTTGGTCAGGGCGGAGAAGCCGGAGACGCCGGCGGCCTCGGCGCCCTCGAGGACGATCTGGGCGGCGGTCGCCGTCAGGCCGAGCGCAGCGGCGGCCCAGAGGACGAGGCGCAGGCGACGGGCGAAGGCGGCGGCCGCGAGGCGGCGGGACTCCCCCCCTGCTCCCGCCGCGGCGCCGAGGGCGGGGAGCCAGCAGAAGAGGAGGAAGGCGACGCCGCCGACGGCGAGGGCGATCGCGGTGTACTCGAGGCCGCGGGCCAGCCCGTAGGCGACCTCGGTGACCTTGCCGTTGCCGGAGCCGCCGATCAGTTCGCCGACCGTCTCGGTCGGCGCCACCCCCGCCTTGCCGATCGAGAAGACGTAGCCGCTGGAGACGATGTGCCCGTCGGCGGAGACGACGCGGTAGGTGGCGGTGTAGCTGCCGTCGGGCAGGCCCGGCTTCAGGTGGACGCCGAGCTTCGGCCCTTCGCCGTCCGGATGGAAGGCGTCGCCCTCATCGACCCGTTCACCGGCGGCGTCGTAGACGCGGACCGCGCCGAAGTTGCCCTCGACCGGCTCGTCGAAGGTGAAGACGACGGCGCCCGGCTCCTTCTTCACCACCGCGCCCTGCGGCGGGCTGGTCCCTTCCAGCCGCGCGTGCGCCGCCGCCACCGCGGGCGCCAACAGCCCCACGGCAACCACCGCCACCGCCACCCCCAGTGCGGTGG
>DATJUK010000006.1:0-11459 GCA_035502495.1 Solirubrobacterales bacterium | reverse complement strand
AGGAGCCAGGCGGACGGGAGGCGCCGTAGGGACTCGCGGCGCCCGGGCGGAAGGCGCCGCGAGGACAGGAGCGCGCCATGGAGACGGGGGGCGCCCCAGGCGGGCGGGAGGCGCGGGGGGACGTGAGGCCCCTGACGGAGGCGTGCGTATCGACACCGGGACGTGCGGAACTCCCACCATTACGTGGCATCCCCCACCGGTCGGCACCTTGCTGTGGCGAGTTGCTCTCGCTATGCGAGAACAACTCGCCACAGGCACCTCCTCGGGGCGCGGGGGCACCTCTCCGCCACCCACCACCCGTCCGCCCACCTCTCGACCACCTCCCGGGCGCCGCGACGCGCTCTCGACTTTTTGGCCCCTATAGGGGCCAAAAAGTCGGTCACGTGCATCTGAGCGGTGGGAACTCCCACGGAAGGCCCCGTTCCCTGTGTCATTCCTTGCGAGAGCCTCACGTCCCGGGCGTCTCGTGGCGGCCACAGCCTGCCCGGGCCGCCACGAGACGCCCGGGACGCCGGTCCCCGGCCGCCCGGGCCACGGAGTACGCCGCGCCGCCGCCAGGGCCACGGATCGAGCCGTCCCCACATACCCGGGTCACGAACCGCGCCGTTCCGCCACCCGGGCCACGAACCACGCCGTCCCGCCGCCAGGGCCTCCGTCCCCAACCGTCCCGCCGCCCGGCCTCCGTCCCTAACCGTCCCCCGCCGACCCCTCGCACCTCCGGCCGACCGCCGGCACCTGTTGGGTGATGCAGTGGATGTTGCCGCCGCCGAGGAGGATCTCGCGGGCGGGGACGCCGATCACCTCGTGGTCGGGGAAGGCGGCGGCGAGGATCGTGTGGGCTTCGTCGTCGCGGGCGGGGTCGAGGAGGGGGAAGACCAGGCGGGAGTTGCCGAGGTAGAAGTTGACGTAGCTCGCCGCCATCCGGTCGCCGGGGCGGCGGGGCTGGGTGCCTTCGACCGGTTCGACCCCGGCCGCCTCCTCGGGCTCGATCGTCAGCGGTCCCGGCGCCGGGACCTTGATCACCTCGAAGGGGCGGCCCCGCGCGTCGGTCGCCATCTCCAGGCGCGCCAGCACGTCGCGGGAGATCGTGTGCTGGGGGTCGGCCGGGTCCTCCACCCAGGTGAGCAGGACCACGCCCGGTCGGGCGAAGGCGGCGAGGTTGTCGACGTGCCCGTCGGTCTCGTCTTCGAAGACCCCCTCGCCGAGCCAGACGACCTTCTCGGTGCCGAGGTAGGAATGGAGCGCGGCCTCGATCGCCGCCCGGTCGAGCTCCGGATTGCGATTGCGGTTCAGCAGGCACTGCTCGGTGCTCAGCACGGTGCCCTCGCCGTCGACGTGGATCGCCCCGCCCTCGAGCACGATCGGCGCCCGGTAGCGGCCGTCGCCTTCGACCTCGAGCACCGTCGCCGCCACCCGGTCGTCGCGCTCCCAGGACGCGTAGAGCCCGCCGTCGTGGCCGCCCCAGGCGTTGAAGCGCCAGTCGACGCCGCGCCGCCCGCCCTTGTCGTCGACGACGAAGGTGGGCCCGGTGTCGCGCAGCCAGGCGTCGTCGGTGGAGACCTCGACCAGGCGGACCGCGTCGGGGAGCATCGCCCGGGCGTGCTCGAACTGGCGGTCGGAGACCGCCATCGTCACCGGCTCGGAGCCCGCGATCGCGCTCGCCACCGCGGCGTAGGCCTCCTGGGCCGGGCCGGCCGCGGCGCGCCAGTTGTCGCGACGCTCGGGCCAGGCCATCCAGCAGCCCGCGTGCGGCTCCCACTCGGCCGGCATGCGGAAGCCGTCGGCGGCGGGGGTCGAGTCGAGCGGGCGCGCCATCCGGGGATTGTCCCCGACCGGGTCGACCGCCTACAGTCGGGGGTGGTGTCCGCGCCGCAGCTGATCGAGAAGACCGAGGTCGAGCCCTCGCTCGCCCGCACCCGGGCGCCCGGCCGGGCGCCCTTCCGCATCGGCGCCGTGCAGGAGCGCTGGCACCCCGACCCCGACGAGCACCGCGAGGCGCTCGCCGCCGGGATCCGCCTCGCCGCCTCGCGCGGCGCCCGCCTCGTCTGCCTCCAGGAGCTGACCCTCTCGCCCTACTTCGCCGTCGATCCGGCCGGGCCCGAGGGGGTAGGGGCGGTGCCCGAGGAACTGCCCGGCGGCCCGACCTTCCAGTTCGCCGCCTCGCTGGCGGCGGAGACCGGCGCCCACGTCCACGCCTCGCTCTACGAGCGGGCCGAGGACGAAGGCCTCGGCTTCAACACCGCGATCGTCGTCGCCCCCGACGGCACCCTGGTCGGCAAGACCCGCAAGCTCCACATCCCGATCACCGCCGGCTACTACGAGGACAAGTACTTCCGCCAGGGCCCGGCCGAGGGCGCGCCGTTCCCGCTGATCGCCCTCGGCGAGGCGCGGCTCGGCCTGCCGACCTGCTGGGACCAGTGGTTCCCGGAGCTCGCCCGCGCCTACAGCCTCGCCGGCGCCGAGGTCCTGATCTACCCGACCGCGATCGGCTCCGAGCCCGACCACCCCGACTTCGACACCCAGCCGCTCTGGGAGCGGGTGATCGTCGCCAACGGGATCGCCAACGGCACCTTCATGGTGGCGGTGAACCGGACCGGGGTGGAGGACCCGCTCACCTTCTACGGCTCCTCCTTCGTCTCCGACCCCTACGGCCGCGTGCTGGTGCAGGCGCCGCGCGACGAGCCCGCGGTGCTGGTCTGCGACCTCGACCTCGACCAGCGCGGCGACTGGCTGGAGCTCTTCCCCTTCCTCACCACCCGGCGGCCCGATGCCTACGCGACCCTTACCGAGGAGGTGCCCTCGTGAGCGACACGACGGAAACGGCGACGATGACCTGCCCCAAATGCGCGGGCGAGATGCACACCGTGGAGCGCAACGGCGTGACCATCGAGCAGTGCCGCAAGTGCCACGGGATCTTCCTCGACCGCGGCGAGTTCGAGCAGCTGCTGGGCCGCGAAACCTCCTACCTCGGCAACGGCGAGAACAGCTTCATCGGCGGGACCACGGACGGCTCCGGCCGCGCCTCGCGCTGGAGGAAACCGTGGCGGCGCTGATCGAGTTCCCCGCCGACGACCCCGAGCGCGCCCGCCGTTTCTGGCGCGAACTGCTCGAGGTCGACCTGCGCGAGCGCGGCCCCGGCGAGGGCGCCGGCTGGGTCGCCGACTCGGGCGGGGTCCGCGTCGGCGTCCACGCGCGCGGCCGCGGCCCCGGCGACACCGCCTCGCTGCCCTACTTTCCGGTGGTGGACATGACGAGCGCCGTGCGCAAGGTCGAGGACCTCGGCGGCTCGATCGTCCACCCGGGCGAGCGGTGGACGATCTGCCGCGACTCCGAGGGCACCCCCTTCGCCCTCGAGCAGCGCTAGCTCGCTTCGCTCCCGGGTTTCGCCGCGGCTCGCGCTGCCGCCTCGCCGGCGGTTTCCGCGGTCGAGCCGACGACCCCCGATTCGAGGAAGTCGCGCTCGCCGATCGCCGTCCCGGCGGGCAGTTTCCGGTAGCCGCGCGAGGCCGCCGGATCGACCAGCACGCCGCGTTCGGCGAGCAGGGTGGAGGTCGCCGGGTCGAAGAGGTATTCGCGGCGGACCCCGTCTTCGGGGCCGAAGGCGATCGCGTCGCCTTCGCGCCCGAGCGAGTCGGTCGTCGCGGTCACCTCGATCCCCGGCAGTTCGGCCAGGGCGTCGAAGATCGCCGCCTGCAGGCGCGGCGTCGGCGTCCCTTCGAAGAGGACGTTGAGCAGCTCCGCCGCCGTCTGTTCGACGTCGAGGTGGGTGGCCTTCGGGTACAGCAGGTTGAAGCCCCCGACTTCGATCGCGTTGGCTTCGACCGCCTGGCGGAGCGCCTTCGGATCGGTCGGCAGCTTCGAGGTATCGGGGAAGTGGAAGGAGCTGCCGAACCCGTCGAGCTTGTAGTCGAGCGCTTCGGGGCCGAGCTCGGTCGCGTTGCGGAAGGCGCTCTTGTAGAGCTGCTGGTATTCGGGGTTGAAGGGCGGCGGCAGCGGCGAGCCCGCCTTCTTCCAGCGCGCTTCTTCGGCCTGGCTCCAGAACCGGAGCGGGCCGATTTCTTCGCGCACCCGGCCGCTGCCGTCGGTCGCCGTCCACATCGTCACCGTGGTCGGCACGATCGCGTTGTAGTCGTCGGGGCCGTCGCTCGTGCCGCCCGAGGTCTCGACCGGAGCGTCGGCGTGCGGGCCGGGGACCGGGGAGGTCCACCCGGTGACGTTCAGCCGCGCTTCCTTGCGGTAGTAGAACTGGCCGGGCCCGGGGATCAGTGCCGCGGGGGCGCCGGCGGCGGTCGCCGCGTCGGCGGCTTCGTGGAGGATTTCGGCGGCCGAGGCGGGCTGGGCGGTCGGGCCGGACTCGAGGACCAGGGCGCCGCCGACGATCACGGCGAGCACGGCGGCGGCGAAGGCGACGAGGCGGCGGCGTCGCACCGTCCCGAGGCCGCGCCGGCGGCGCACCGCGGCGGGACGCGGGCCGGTGGCGGCGACCCGCTCGCCGAAGGCGCGCGACTCCTCGGCCGCGGCCTCGATCCGCGCCTCCAGCGCGCGCCAGACCGCCTGGCGGGCCGGGGCGGGATCGGTGTCGCGCTCGGCGCGGAAGCTCTGCAACAGGGTCAGCTCGTCCATGGTCATCTCCGGGTAGGGGTCGGGTCGGCAGGGAACGCGTCGGCGTGGGGAAGGTCGAGCGCCTCGCGCAGGCGGGCGCGGGCGCGGGAGAGCCGCGACTTCACCGTGCCGAGCGGCACCTCCAGGGCGCGGGCGATCTCGGGCTGGTCCAGTTCCGCCCAGACCAGCAGGTAGAGGACGTCCGCCTCCTCGGCGGGCAGCTCGGCCAGGCAGCGGGCGAGCGGGACGCGCAGGCGCTCGGCGTCGACCTTGGCCTCGGCGCGGTCGCCGGTGGCGCTCGTCTCCGAGCCGAGCGCCGCGATCGCGCGCAGCTCGCGCACCTCGCCGCGCCGGTGCCGGCGGGCGACGTTCGTCGCGATCCCGAAGAGCCAGGGCCGCGCGTCGCCCCGCTCGGGGTCGAAGCTTGCGCGCCGATCGAAGGCGACGAAGAAGGTCTGCGCCGCCGCTTCCTCGCCGGGCCCGTCGCCGAGCCGCCGCCGCAGGTAGCGGAGGATCGGGTCGAAGTGGCGTTCGAAGACGACGCCGAAGGCCCGCGGTTCTGAGAGGGAGGCGGCGATCGCCTCGCCGTCGGTCCGGTTCGCGTTCACACCCTTACTTGCCCGCTCGCGGGCAGACGGTTCGCGCGGGGTCGCGGCGGGGCCGCGGCGCCGGGGCCCGCGGAGAGCGCTAACGCCGGCCGGCGCCGTTCGGCGATTCGATCCGGAAGGCGGAGCGCTTCGGGTTCGACGGCTTGTAGAAGGTCGCCGTCTGGTTGAGCACCTTCCACGGCCGCGGCAGGGTGCCGCCGGCGCCGAGGAATCTGGCGAAGAGGACGGCGGCGCGGTTGCAGGTGATCCCCGAGCCCGCGGGCAGGTAGACGAGGAAGGCGCCCTTGGTGAAGCGCAGCGGGCCGACCACGGTGGTCGAGTTGACCGTGAAGGTGCCGGGGCAGAGCTTGCCGAGGTCGGGGTTGGTGCCGCCCGATTCGCCTTTCGACCTGGCGGTCAGTTCGACCGAGAAGCCGGGGATCGTGCCGCCGGTGATCGCGCGGACGAAGGAGGCCTTGCCGGGCCCTTCGTTGGCGACCGTCCACGGCTTCGGCAGGTTGCCGTCCCAGTCCTCGAGGAAGCGGGCGAAGAGCGCGGCGCTCGACTTGCAGTCGAGGCTGGTGTCCTGCAGCGTCAGCGTGTAGCTGCCGGCCGGGAAGGTGGCGGCGCCGATGCGGTCGTCGTGCAGCACATTGAAGCCGGGGCAGGTGGTCGGATTCGCCGCCGCCGGAGCGGCGCCCGCGGGGCGGGCGACGAGCGCCAGGCCCAGCGCGGCCAGCAGCCCGACCAAGGCGAGGACGGCGATGCGGCCTCGGCGCGGTTCGGATCGGGAAAGCACCTGCATCGGGCGGCCAAACTATCAGCCTCGCCCGTCCCTACCATGCGTGGGTCCGATGCCCGAACCGATCACGCGCGGCGAGCGCTATATGCCAGGGCTGGACGGCCTGCGCGCGATCGCGGTCCTGGCGGTCATCTGCTTCCACCTCGGCTTCGGCTGGGCCCCCGGCGGCCTGCTCGGGGTCGGCATCTTCTTCACCCTCTCCGGCTACCTGATCACCGACATCCTGCTCGGCCAGTTCAACCGGCGGGGGATGATCCACCTCGGCCGCTTCTGGCTCGGCCGCGCCCGGCGCCTCTTGCCGGCGCTCTTCCTGATGCTGCTGATCGTGCTCGTCTGGGTGACGGTCTTCGGCCCCGCCCAGCCCGACCAGTTCCGCAAGTCGGTCGTCTCGGCGATCTTCTACGTCAACAATTGGCAGCAGATCGCCGCCAACGTGTCGTACTTCGCCCGCTTCGCGCCGGAACAGCCGCTGAACCATCTCTGGTCGCTCTCGGTCGAGGAGCAGTTCTACATCTTCTGGCCGTTCATCCTGCTGCTCGGGCTGAAGCTCTTCCGCGACCGACAGGGCAAGGGGCTGCGGCCGCACCTCGCCCTCGCGACGCTGGTCCTGGCGATCCTCTCCTCGATCCTGATGGCGGTCCTGTACCACCCGAGCCTCGACCCCTCGCGGGTCTACTACGGGACCGACACCCGCGCCGCCGGGCTCCTCTTCGGCGCCGCGCTGGCGATGGTCTGGCCCAGCCGCCACCTGAGCCGACGGATCACCCCGCAGGCGCGCAAGACGCTCGACGGGATCGGCTGCCTCGGCCTGCTGATCATCGCGATCATGATCTGGCGGACCGGCGAGTTCTCCCAGTTCCTCTACCGCGGCGGCTTCGTCGTGCTCTCGCTGGCGACGGTGATGGTGCTGATGCCGCTCGCCCACCCGGCCTGCCGGCTCGGCAACGTGCTCGGCGCCAAGCCGCTGCGCTGGATCGGCGTCCGCTCCTACGGGATCTACCTCTGGCAGACGCCGGTGATCGTCCTCACCTCGCCCCGGCACCCGCACGGCCACAGCCTCGTCCGCGACGTCCTCCAGGTCGCCGCGATCTTCGGCATCGCCGCGCTGTCGTGGAAATTCGTCGAGGAGCCGATCCGCCACGGGGCGATCGGCCGGCTCCTCGCCCGCCGCCGCCGGGTCGGCTGGAGCTGGGCGACGTTCTCGCCCGAGGGGCGGATCGTCCTGGTCAGCCTCGGCGTCCTCTTGCTGATCGCGATCGCCGGCATGGCGGGCCTCAACGCCGCCCAGGCGGAAGGCGAACAGATCCGGGTCAAGGAAGCGGTGGCCGCCGGGACCAACGGCCCGGTGCCGCTGACCAAGGCGCAGGCGGCCGACTCGCAGAAGACCTCCTGCCGGGCGGTGGTCCACATCGGCGACTCGACCTCGGAGGGCCTCGACTCGGCCGAATACCTGCCCAACCCGAAAGAGCGGATCGAAAGCCGCTACGCCGAAGTGGGGGTCAAGCAGACGCACATGGAGGTGCAGGGCGCGCGCTCGATCGAAGAGCGCTTCGAAGGCGAACCGAACGCCCAGGAAGTGGCCGAGGCGTGGAAGGCCGAAGGCTACAAAGGGTGCTGGGTGCTGGCCCTGGGGACGAACGAGGCGGCCGACGTCGCCGCCGGCTCGAACGTCGGCCTGGAAGAACGGATCGAAAAAATGATGAACATCATCGGCGACGAACCGGTCCTCTGGGTCAACGTCAAGACGCTCCCCGACGCGACCGAATTCTACGCCGAGTCAGGGATGAAAAAGTGGGACGAAGAACTCGAAAAAGCGTGCTTTCGCTATCCCAACATGCGCATCTACAACTGGGCCGGCGACGTCAAAGACGCCTGGTTCATCGAAGACGGGATCCACTTCACCTCGCCCGGCTACGCCGCCCGCGCCGCCCTCATCGCCCAGGCCCTCGCCCACGCCTTCCCCGCCAAGGGCACCTCCCCCGGCGGCGCCAGATGCGTGGTCAGCTGAAGAGCTCCCCCCGTGCACCCCGGTTGATGGGCCGAAAACTCCAGATATAGAGGAGTTTTCGGCCCATCCACCGGGCGGGGGCGACCGTCGCTCGCGGGCGCTCAGGATTCGATCGCCACCGGCTGCAGGTCGTCGGCGGGCTGGAAGCCGAGGATCTTGCCGTAGAAGTAGAGCTCGGCTTCGAGGCAGCGGATCTCGGTCTCGGCGCGGCGGAAGCCGTGCTGCTCGCCCGCGAAGGCGAGGTAGGCGTGGGGGATGCCGTTGGCGGCCATCGCGGCGATCATCGCCTCCGCCTGGTTGGGCGGGACTATCGCGTCCTCGAGGCCCTGGAAGAGGATCACCGGGGCGCTCAGGCGGTCGACGAAGTGGATCGGCGAGCGCTCCCGGTAGAGGTCGGCGCGCTCCGGATAGGGGCCGATCAGCCCGTCGAGGTAGCGCGCCTCGAACTTGTGGGTGTCGCGGGCCAGGGTCTCGGTGTCGGCGACGCCGTAGTAGCTCGCCCCGGCGGCGAACTCGTCGTGGAAGACCAGCGCGCAGAGGGTCGCGTAGCCGCCCGCCGAGCCGCCGCGGATCGCCAGCCGCCCGCCGTCGACCTCGCCGCTCGCGGCCAGGAACCGCGCCGCGGCGACGCAGTCCTCGGTGTCGACGACGCCCCAGGCGCCTTTCAGCTTCTCCCGGTAGGCGCGTCCGTAGCCGGTCGAGCCGCGGTAGTTGACGTCGACGACGCCGAAGCCGCGGCTGGTCCAGAAGAGGAACTCGCGGTCGAGCGCCGGCGTCTCGTGCGCGGTCGGACCGCCGTGGCTGACCACGATCAGCGGCGGCCGTTCGTCCTGCGGCCCGACGAAGCCGGCGTTGGCGGGCGGGTAGTAGAAGGCGTGCGCGGTGTCGCCGTCGCCGCTCGGGAACTCGATCGCCCGTGGGGTCGAGACGTAGGCGGGGTCGACGGACTCCTCGGAGGCGGCGCGGATCGTCTCGACGCGCGGCGCGCCCGCCGCCTCGCCGCCCGCGCCTGCCTCGTCCGCGGCGAGGTCGACCACCGCGATCACCGGCTCCCGGGTCGGCGAGGCCGCGGCGAAGGCGACCTTGCCGCCGCGCGCCGACAGCGAGGGGGCGCCGAAGGAGGTGAAGGGGAGGCCGAGGTCCCGCAGCGCGCCGCCGCCGGGCTCCAGGGCGAAGAGCCGTTCGGTCGCCGCCTCGGTGCGGATCGCGACGATCGTCCCGTCGGCGAGCTCGGCGTGGGTCTGCATGCCGAAGACCCACTGCGGGTGGCCGAGGTCGGCGCGATCGGCGCTCAGCTGCTCGACCCGGGGCAGGTCCCGGTCGGCGTCCGGGGCGCCGAGGTCGGCGACCGTGCGGTAGAGGTTCCACCAGCCGTCGCGGTCGGAGACGAAGCGCAGGCGGTCCTGTGAGTCCCAGGCCGGGGCGAAGATCGACTCCCCGACCCCGCCTGCGAGCGGCCGCGCCGGGCCCGGCGCGTGCGCCGGCGTCACCCACAGCTCGGTCCCGTCCCAGGGCATGTTCGGGTGGTCCCAGCAGGTGAAGGCGAGCCAGAGCCCGTCCGGCGAGACCCGCGGGTAGGAGTAGAAGTCACGCCCCGCCTCGACCACCTCCGGCGCCTTCGAGCCGTCGAGCGGCAGCATCGCGATCTGGTTCTGCGGTTCCGGCCCGCCGTCGTGCACCTCGCGCACGCAGAAGAGCGTCTTGCCGTCCGGGGTCAGCTCGAAGTCGGCGTAGCGGAGCGCCGCGGGCTCGTCGGGCTCAGGGGTGATCGCGACCGGCGCGCCGCCCGGCTCCAGCCGGTACACCCGCTGGTCGGCGAAGTCGACGTAGACGGCCAGCTCCGGGCCGAGCAGCTTCCAGGCCCCGCCGCCGTACTCGTGCACCCGGGTGCGGACGTTGGCGCCCGCCGGCGTCACCTCCTCCGGCGCGCCGCCCTCGGGCCGCCGCATCAGGACGCTGCGGCCGCCCTCCTCCGGCCGGCCCTCGGCCCACCAGACGGCGCCGTCGGCGGCCAGGGTGGCGCCGCCCAGGCGACGCCCGCCGCGGGCCACCGTGGCGGGATCGATCGGCGAGCGCCAGGACCCGTAGGGCGCCGCCTCGGCCACGCTCAGTCGCGCTCCGACTCCGGGCCGGCGCCGGGCTCCTCGGCGGTGATCTCGCGCAGCGCGTGGGTGTCGACGTCGTAGACGAAGCCGCGCACCGCGTCGCGGTGGGGGAGGAAGTCGGAGCGGCGCACGCGCAGGATCGACTGGCGCACGTCGGCCTCGACGTCGGTGAAGGACTCGATCGCGAAGGCGGGGGTGACGCCCGAGGCCTCCTGCAGCTCGGCCCGGAAGCCGCCCTCGGTGATCTTCTGCAGGCCGCAGTCGTCGTGGTGGATCAGCATCACCTCGCGCGTCCCCAGCTTGCGCTGGGAGAGGGCCAGCGAGCGGATCACGTCGTCGGTGATCACCCCGCCCGCGTTGCGCAGCACGTGCGCCTCGCCGTCGCCGAGCCCGAGCGCGGCGAAGACGTCGAGCCGCGAGTCCATGCAGGTGACGATCGCCAGGTGGCGGCTCGGTTCGACCGGCAGGTGGGTTTCCTCGACCCGCGCCGCGAAGGCCTCGTTGTTGCTGAGCAGCTCGTCGATGACGCCCATCGGGGGAGGACCCTACCGGGCCGGGTTAACGCGCCCATGGCTGGGGTATCCGAGGCTCATGAGCGAGACCAAGACCTACAGCAAGGGCATCCTCTCGAGCGACCACCAGGAGGAGCGCGAGCACATCGTCGAGTTGCTCCAGCAGGCCTACTGGATGGAGATCGAGACCGTGATCAGCTACATCACCAACTCGGTCAACGTCGACGGCATCCGCGCGCAGGAGATCCGCGAGTCGCTGGCGACCGACGTGCAGGAGGAGCTCGGCCACGCGCAGCAGTTCGCCGACCGGATCAAGGAGCTCTACGGCGTCGTCCCCGGCTCGCAGGAGTTCAAGCCGGAGCAGAGCTACCTGCAGCCGCCCGAGCGCCAGACCGACCTCGTCCACGTGATCCGCGGCGTGATCGAGGCCGAGACCGGGGCGATCGAGCACTACACCCGGATCGTCGAGGAGACCGACGGCGTCGATCACGTCACCCAGGACATGGTGATCGCGATCCTCAAAGACGAGCAGGGCCACCGACGCCTCTTCGAGGGCTTCCTGCGCGAATTCGAATTCGAGGGCAAGGCGTAGCGGTCGTCCTGCGGCCGGCGGCGCGGAGCCGGCGGCCCGCACGGCGAGGGCGCGTGCGTCGGGGGCCGGGCGCCGCCAGGCCCGAGCGTCTCGGAGGCGACCCGGGCAGGCTGAGGCCGCCTCCGAGACGCCCGGGACGGTGAGCCCGCGAGAGATCGAAGGCAACGGCGCCCCACGCGCCCTCCCACAAGGGTCGGGCCCTCGTCAAATTCCGCGATCCCAGCCCCCGTCGCCACCCACCCGGCCCCGTG
>DATJUK010000005.1:0-6774 GCA_035502495.1 Solirubrobacterales bacterium | reverse complement strand
TCACCGCATAGCGGTGATAAGTGCGAACGCACTAGAGCGCCGCGAGGAGCAGGCGCAGCGCCAGGCCGAGCAGCGCGACGCCGAGGAGCTTGCGGATCGTCGGCCCGGTGAAGCGTCGCGAGAGGCGGGCCCCGAGCTGGGCGCCGGGCAGGACGCCGACCGAGAGGGCGATCGCCCGCCGCAGGCCGTGGCCGACGGTGAGGGTGCCGCCGATCAGGTGCGTCGCGCTCGCCGTCCCCGACATGAAGACGAGGACGAAGTGGGAGGTCGCGGTGGCGATGTGGGTGGGAAAGCCGAGCGCCCCCGCCATCAGCGGCACGTGGATCACCCCGCCGCCGATCCCGAGGAAGCTGGAGAGGAAGCCGACCCCGGCGCTGTAGACGGTGCCGCGAGCCAGCGGCACGTGGTAGCGGTAGACCTCGCCGTGGGCGTCGACGAGCTCGCGCACATTGGTCCTGCCGCGCGGGATCCCCCGCTCGGCGTGGGGGCGGAGGCGGATGACGGCGACCGAGAGGATCGCCAGCACCACCGCCATGATCACGTCGAAGACCCGGGTCGGGACCAGGTGCACGGCGAGCGCCCCGAGGATCGAGCCGGGGATCCCGGCGGCGGCGAACCGCAGCCCTGACCGATAGTCGATCCGCCGCAGCCGGGCGTAGGCGATCGAGCCGGAGAGGGCGTTGAAGAAGACGACGAGGAGGCTGATCGAGGTGATCTGCGCCGGCGTCAGTTCCGGATAGACGACCAGCAGGACGGGGGTGAGGATGAAGCCGCCGCCCGCCCCGACCAGGGTCCCGAAGGTGCCGACCACGAGGCCGAGCAGGGCTAGCCATACGTAGTGCAATTCCCCCCGATCTAAAGGGACCTGCGTGCGCCTCCTGTAACGGAGCCGTGAATAACCTTACTTCAGGTCAACAATTGCCGAAGTCGATCGAGATGCTGGGGAACGGCGCGGCGGGCGCGCCTCCAGGTTCGTCCCGCGGCGCTCCTCAGGCGCCGGCGGGCTCAGGCTCGCGGCCCTCGGCGTCGGCCTCGTCCTCGCTGATCCCGAACCGTTCGTGCAGCCGGCGCAGCGGGGCGGGCGCCCACCAGTTCCACCGGCCGAGCAGCTCCATCAGCGCCGGGACCAGCAGGGCGCGGATGATCGAGGCGTCGATCAGCACCGCCAGCGCCGTGCCGACCCCGTTCTCCTTGATGAAGATGATCTTCGAGGTGGCGAAGGCGAGCATCGCGACGGCGAAGAGCAGCGCCGCCGCGGTGACGATGCGACCGGTCCGCTCCAGCCCGATCGCCACGCACTCGGAGTCCGAGGCGCCCGCGTCGCGCGCCTCCTTGATCCGCGAGAGGAGGAACACCGCGTAGTCGGTGGAGAGGCCGAAGGCGACCGCGAACATCAGGATCGGCATCGTCTGCTCGATCGCTCCCGGGCTGGAGTAGGAGAGCAGGCCTTCCAGCCGGCCGTCCTGGAAGATCAGCACGAGGAGGCCGAAGACGGCGCTCAGGTTGAGCGCGTTCATCAGCAGCGACTTGATCGGCAGCACCACCGAGCCGGTCATCAGGAAGAGGATCACCAGGGTGGCGAGGACGATGATCGCCAGGGCGATCGGCAGGTGGGAGGCGAGGCTCGCCTGGAAGTCGACGAAGTCGGCCGAGCCGCCGCCGACCAGCGCGCTCGCCCCGCCCGCCACCGGCAGGTCGCGGATCGCCCGCACCGTGGCCTGGCTGGCATCGGCGGCGAAGGGATGGGCGGAGATCGCTTCGATCGCGTAGACCCCGCCTGCGAGCCGCTGCGGCGGCGCGACCGCGGCGACCCCGTCGACCTTCGCCATCGCGGCGGCGAAGGCGCGCGCCCCGGCCGGGCCGCCGCCCGCGTAGGAGACGACGATCGGCGATTCGCGGTAGGGCGGGAATTCGGCGTTGATCCGTTCGTAGGCGACCCGGGCGCCGGCGTCCTTGGGCAGCACCGTGGCGTCGACGGTGTTGAACTTGATCCCCAGGAAGGGCAGGCCGAGCAGGATCAGGAAGGCGGCGGAGAGCGTCGCCACCGGGACCGGCCGGCGCATGACGAAGCGCGAGAGCCGGTACCAGAAGCCGCTCTCGGTGGGGCGCGCGTCGGCCTCGGCGCGGCGCTTCAGGAAGGCGGGCGCGCCGGCGTTCACGCGCGGGCCGAGCAGGGTCAGGATCGCGGGCAGGACGGTGAGCGAGATCAGCGCCGCGAAGAGGACGACGAGCGAGCCGCCGAGCCCCATCGAGTAGAGGAAGCGCTGCGGGAAGACGAGCAGCGAGGCGAGCGCCGCGGCGACCGTCAGCGAGGAGAAGAAGACGGTGCGCCCGGAGGTCGCCAGCACCCGGCGCATCGCCGCCGCGCCGGGGCCGGAGCGGGCGATCTCCTCGCGGTAGCGGGAGACGACGAAGAGGCTGTAGTCGATCGCCAGGCCGAGGCCGAGCGCCGTGGTCAGGTTGAGGGCGAAGACCGAGATCGAGGCGAATTCGCTGGCGACGCGGAGGATGAGGAAGGTGCCGACGATCGCCAGGCCGCCGATCAGCAGCGGCAGGACCGAGGCGACGAGGCTGCGGAAGAAGAGCAGCGAGAGCAGGAAGAGGATCGGGAAGGCGAGCATCTCGGCGTGCTGGAGGTCGGTCTCGACCTGCTTGTTGACCTGTTCCTGGGCGACCGCCGAGCCGCCGACCACCACCCCCGGGTGGGCGCTCAGGGTGTCGTCGATTTCGCCGCCGACGTCCTGGGTCTGCTTGTCCCCGGTCGGCTTCAGGGTGACGACGAAGTACGTCGAGCGCCCGTCTTCGGAGACGAAGGCGCGCGAGTGCGTGTCGTAGTAGCCGATCGTCCTGTCGACTTCGGGGTTCTGGCGCACCTCGCGTTCGAGCGCCTCGACCCGGGCGCGGGTCGCCGGCCGCGCCACCGGCGCATGCTCGACCAAGGCGACGACGTCGGGGAACCGGTAGCCGGCTTCCTCCAGCTGGTCCTGCGCCTTGACCGACTCGGTGGCCGGATCTTCCGCCCCGTAGGGATCGAGCCGCTTGGCGACGCCGCCGCCGAGCGCCGCGGCGGCGACGGCGAAGAGGACGGCGACGATCACCACCGTCCGCGCGTGGCGCTGGGCGAGCCGGGCGAGCGCCGCGAACATCAGGCCTTCGCCGCCTTGGCGCCCGCCCGCCGGCCCCCGGCCTTCGCGCCGGCGAGGATCCGCCGCTCGGCCCGCTCGCACCAGTCGGCGAACCACTCGGTGAACTCGAGCCCGCCTTCCAGCACGGTCAGCGGGTAGGGATCGCCGCGGTCGGCGCACTCGGCCTCCGCCGGCGGCCTCATCTGGCGCAGCGCCGCGTTGGCGGCGAGCCGGTGGGCGCGCATCGAGCGCAGGATCTCGACCGCCTCGGCGGGCTCGAGCACCCCGGCAAAGAACAGTTTCAGCAGCCCTTCCTCGCGCATCTCGTAGGTCTCCGGCGGCCGCCGCAACCAGGCCTTCAGCTCTTCTTCGCCGTCGGCGGTGATCTCGTAGACGGTCCGCCGGCGGCCCCCGGTGGGCGCGTCGGAGCCGATCACCAGGCCCTGCTCGGCGAGCCGTTTCAGCTCCGGATAGATCTGGCCGTAGCTGGCCGCCCAGAAGAAGCGGGTGGTGCCGTCGACCTTGGCTTTGATCTCGTAGCCCGAGCGCGGTTCCTCGCAGACCATCCCGAGGATCACGTAGGCGGTGGAGCTGAGCGACTCCATATCTCGCCGTAATATATCAACGCGATATATGCGAAGTGAGTTCGGGTACCGATCGCCTATCGTCACCCCGGAACCGGCGAACTGACAGGAGGCGTTGATGCTCGACCAGAGCAAGATCGGCAAAGTCGTGGCGGAGCAGATGGAAGCGATCGAGGCCGACTACGGCGACGACTGCGAGATCGGCGACGTCTGCACGATCGTCGAGGTGATCGGCCCGCACGGCTCCCACGTCCGCGTCCGCTCCAGCGACATGCGCCCCCACAGCGGCCTCGGCCTGATCCGGATGGCCGAACAGGCGATGCTCGGAAACCTCGGGGGGAGTTGAGGCTCCGGTTCGCGGGCGAGCGCGAGGCGCTCTGCGAGCGCCGTCGCCGGATAGTTGGTTCGAGGGGAATGCCGGGGGACGGAGAAGGGACGCGGCGTCGTCGCGGCGGACGGTCGGGGGTGTAAGGGACGCTAAGGGACCCGGCCATTTCGGAGGCGACCCGGGCAGGCTGAGGCCGCCTCCGAAATGGCCGGGTCACGGGGGGTGGCGGAGGGTGCGGGCGGGCGGCGGGATACGCCGGGGGTGCGGGCGGGCGGCGGGATACGCCGAGGGTTCGGGGGATGGCGGGTCTCGCGCGAGGTCCGTGAGGGAGACGGCGGGAACGTCACGAGGAGGTGCGGGAGGGCTGCGGAACTCACGTCTCTTCATGAGACGTCACACCCGTCCCATTGGTCAGCCCTTTGCTGGGGAGAGAAGCTCTCGCTATACGAGAGTAAGGCGCCACAGCGCGGCCTGGAACCCGGGTTCCGCCACCTCGAAGGTGACGTCTCCGTGACGATCGCGGCATCTCCGTGCCGCCTCTCCCCACAACGTGCCGTCTCTGTGACGGCTCCCGGGATCGAGGGTCCCCGTGGAGACTTTCCGCCTCATCGGACCGGTAAGGCTCCACACCCTCCCCACGGAGACCCCGTCCCTGCACAAGCTTCCCCTGAAAGCCTCGCGTCCTGGGCGTCTCGTGGCGGCCACAGCCTGCCCGGGTCGCCACGAGACGCCCAGGACGCATGGTCCCCGCTCGACCGCGCCTCGAATCGCGCCGTCCCCAGCCGACCCGGCCCGAACCCTTCGCGCTAATTGATCGGCGAATCCCCGGCTAACTCCGCCAGCAGCGCGCTCACGACGCCCGGCTCGAACTGGGTCCCTGAGTTCGCCCGCAGCTCCTCTTCCGCGTCGGCCTGGCTCATCGCCTTGCGGTAGGTGCGGTCGGAGGTCATCGCGTGGAAGGCGTCGCAGGTGGCGATCACCATCGCCCCGCGCGGGATCTCGTCGCCGGCGAGGCCGTCCGGGTAGCCGCCGCCGTCGTGGCGCTCGTGGGCGGAGCGGACCAGCGGGGCGACCGGGGCGAGGAACGGGATCCGCTCCAGCATCCGCGCGCCGATCGCCGTGTGCTCGTCCATCCGCGCCCGCTCCGCGGCGGTCAGCGGGCCGGGCTTGCGCAGGATCTCGGCGGGGATGCCGATCTTGCCGACGTCGTGGAGCAGGGCGCCGTAGCGCAGACGGTCGAGCTCGACCCCCTCGATCCCCATCCGTCCGCCTACCGCGACCGCCAGGTCGCCGACCTCCTCGGCGTGGTTGGCGGTGTAGGAGTCCTGCATCTCGACCGCGTCGGAGATCACCGCGATCGTGGTGAGGAAGGCGTCCTCGAGTTCGCCGACCAGCAGGCAGCGGTGGATCGCGGCGCCGATCTGGCCCGCGATCACGTGCGCCAGCAGCAGGTCTTCCTCGTCGAAGGCCCCGCGCTCGAGCTGCTCCAGGTTCATCACGCCCCAGTTCGTCTCGGCGACGACGATCGGCAGCGAGAGCTCCGAGCCGGGGTCGGTAGGGACGCCGGCCCCGAGGTAGTCCGGGTCGCCCGCGGTGTCGTTGACCAGCGCCGGGCGGCCGGTGCGCGCCACCCGCCCGTTGACGCCGCGCTCGATCGGCTGCTCGACCGCCAGGAAGCCGTCCATCTCCTCGGCCGGCGGCCCGGCGGCGGAGACGACGCGGAGGACCCCGTCGGGGTCGAGGCGCTGGACCACGGCGAGGTGGTAGTCGAAGGACTCGTGCAGGGTGCGGACCGCCTCGCGGGCGACGCTCTCGACCGAGGCGGCGCGGGAGAGCGAGGTCGCGAGCCTGCTCGCGACCAGCAGCCGACCGCCCTGCGGGGCCGTTCCGGATCGCTGCGCGGCGATCGGCACGTGACTGGTATCCGACTCCACTACCCCACCCTTATCGGCGACGGGACGTCGAGCCTTGACCGCTCTCTATCCTCGTAGTCGATGCCCGACTCCGGCGCGGAAATAGTGGTGATGAAGTTCGGCGGCACCTCGGTCGCCGGGGCCGAGCAGATCAAGCGCGCCGCGGCCCGGATCGTCGCCGCCCGCCAGGAAGGCAAGCGGGTCGTCGCGGTCCTCTCGGCGCGCGGCAAGACGACCGACGAACTGGTCGAGGCGGCGCACGAGATCTCCGACCGCCCGGTGGCCCGCGAGATGGACATGCTGCTCTCCACCGGCGAGCGGATCTCCTGCGCGCTCTGCGCGATGGCGATCCACGACATGGGCCACGAGGCGATCTCGCTGACCGGCTCGCAGGCGGGGATCGTCACCGACTCCTCCCACACCAAGGCGCGGATCATCGACGTCCGCGCCGACCGCATCCGCCAGGCGCTGGAGCAGGACCGGATCGTCCTCGTCGCCGGCTTCCAGGGGGTCTCGACCGACAGCCGCGACGTCACCACGCTGGGGCGGGGCGGCTCCGACACCACCGCGGTGGCGCTCGCCGCGGCGCTCGAGGCCGGCGTCTGCGAGATCTACACCGACGTCCGCGGGGTCTACTCGGCCGACCCGCGGATCGTCGCCGACGCGCGGAAGCTGCCGATCGTCTCCTTCGAGGAGATGCTCGAGATGGCGGCCTCGGGGGCGCGCGTGCTGCAGCTGCGCTCGGTCGAGTACGCCCGCAACCACGGGGTCCGGATCCACTGCCGCAGCAGCTTCGAGGACGGTCCCGGTACCCTCGTCGTCTC
>DATJUK010000004.1:0-8289 GCA_035502495.1 Solirubrobacterales bacterium | reverse complement strand
TCACCGCATAGCGGTGATTAGTGCGAACGCGGTGGGGGGGTGAGGAGGGATTCGAGGGCGTCGGCGGCGGCCGGGGCGCCGCCGGTGGCGTCGTACCCGGCCTTGACCCGGGCGGCGCCGGGGCGGCGGGCGCGGGCCTCGGCGACCGCGGCGGCGAGGCGGGCGGGGGAGAGGCGGCGGCGCGAGACCCGGGTCCCGGCCTCGGCCTCGACCACGTGGGCGGCGACGTCGAGCTGGTCGCGACCCCAGGGCACCACGCAGACCGGCACCCCGAAGGAGAGCGCCTTCTGGGTCACGCCCATGCCGCCGTGGCAGACGACCACGTCGGCGCGAGGGAGGATCTCGCCGTGGGGGAGGAAGCGGTCGACCAGCGCCTCGCCGGGGTCGCCGAGCGTGGCCGGGTCGACCCCCGCGGTGGTCACCACGAGGCGGTAGTCGTCGCGCAGCCCGGCCAGCGCCGCGGCGGCGATCTCGCCGTCGTCCTGGAACTCCGAGGAGCAGGCGACGAGGACCAGCGGACGCTCCCCGGCGGGCAGCTCGAGCGGCTGCGGGGCGGGCGGGTCCCAGAGGCCCGGGCCGACCATCCGCACGCTCGGCGGCAGCGGGCGGGGGTAGTCGAACGGCTCGGCGGTGAAGTAGAGGGTGAGGGCGCCGCGGTGCTGCGATGCGGCGAGGTCGGCGAGCGGCGGCAGCCCGGCGGCGCGGCGCCCGGCGTTGACCGGCGGCAGGCGGAAGCGGGAGTCGAAGCGCCCGGCGACGAGGTTGAAGGCGCGGTCGCGCAGTGGGCCGAGCGGCGCGCCCATCGGCCGCATCCCAAGCCCCGCCGGGGGCACCCCGGGGGCGGCTTCCTGGAGCAGGAAGGGCTGCGATTCGGCCCAGGGGAGGCCGGCCCGCTCGGCCACCGCCTTGGCGCCGTAGGTGGTGCAGTCGACCAGGACGAGGTCGGGGCCGACCGTCTCGAGGGCCGCTTCGAAGTCGGGCACCTCGTGCGGGGCGCGCGCCTTGAAGGTGGCGTAGGAGCGGGCGCCGGAGGCCATCTGGTTGGAGGCCTCGTGGTCGTCGTGCCGGAGCGCCTCGATCTCGGCGGCGATCGGCTCGGCCATGAGGCCGGCGGCGCGCACCGACTCGACCGCCGGCGACAGCGTCCGCACGTGGACCTCGGCGCCGCGCCGGCGCAGCTCCAGCAGCGGCCCCATCATCGGGTTCAGGTGGCCGCGGGCGGGCGAGGTGTAGGCGAGGACCTTCATCGCGCGCTCGCCTCGGCGGCGCGGCCCGCGCCCCCGCCCGGCGGCGAATCGACCGCTGCCCCCGCGGCGCGCGCACCCTCGACCAGCGCCCGCATCGCGCCGCGCGTCGCCTCCCGCCCCAGCCCTTCCCGGCGCCGCAGCAGGTGCCAGGTGTAGACGTCGAGGGCGGTGGCGAGCGCGCCGACGCGGGCGCGGCGGGCGACGCGGGGGAGCCCGTCGAGGTCGGCGGCGAAGACCTCCTCGACCCATTCGACGTGCATCTCGGTGCCGCGCTCGGTGATCCGGCGGACGTGGGGCAGGCGCTCGGCGAGCGAGAGCCAGAGCATCACTTCGTCGCCGTCGGCCTCGTAGTGGTCGGCGAGCTTGCGGACCGCGGCCTCGACGTCACCGGGGGCGACCCGGCGATCGGTGGCGCTCGCCGCCATCCCGCCCTCGATCGCCGCCGTCATCAGCCCGCCCTTGGAGCCGAACTGGCGGATCACCGTGCGGGCGCTGACCCCGGCGCGCTCGGCGACGTCCTCCAGCGAGGGGTCACCGCCGGGGTCGGCGCGGAAGGCGGCCTGCGCGGCGGCGAGGATCGTCGCCCGGGTGCGCTCGGTCGCGTCGGCGCGGCGGGTCTGCCGATAGGTGCGCGTCGCCGTCATTTCGCGTCACTATACGTGACGCTAATACCTCGTGCTGCGCCGGGCCGGTGACGCTACGCCGGGCTGGTGGCGCTGCGCCGGCCGGTCCCGCTACGCGGCGGCGTCGCGCCGGGCCGGTCCCGCTACGCGGCGGCGGGGCGCCGGTCCGGCTCGGCGGCGGCGCGCAGCAGGGCGCGGTGCTCGGCCACCTGGGCGTCGCGGACCGCCCAGCGCAGCCGCTCGACCAGCTGGACCCCCGCGTGGCCTTCGAGGTGGACCGAGCCCACGATCTCGCTGTAGACGACCTCGCCGTCGGCCTCGGACGGGTCGGTCACGACCAGAATCTGCGCCATCGTCTGCCTCCTCTCGTTGTGATCTCGAGGCGAGGGTGGCGCCCAATTCTTGGGACGAGGTGAAGGGTCGGTAAAAAAGGCCCGATCGGGGAAGTGCCCCAGGCGGGGCGCCCCGCCCCCGCCGCGCTCAGAGCACGCGACGAGCGAGCCCGATCACCAGCAGCACGAGGATGACGACGATGAGGATCCAGACGATGGTCATGACTTAAGGCCTCCTTCTGACGGGGGTCTTCACGCGCCGCGGGACGCGGCACGGGCGAGGTTTTCTCCCTCGGACGAGAGGTCGTACCCCGGCCCTCCAGCCACCAAACAGACGCCCTCGTCCAAACCTTCGACGACGTCCCGACCGCCGAACGCTCGCGGTTCTGGTGGCCTTCGTCGCGGTGCCTTCGACGGACTGCAGGCGTGCCACGACGGCAGCTCCGTCCATACCGAACAGGAGCTTTACGACTTATAGACATTCGCTCTCCGACATGTTATGGTGTTACGGTCCGTAAGAAGACGGACGGGGAGAGCACCGCCGGTGCGGGGTGCTAAAGGGACTCCCCTCGATTTTTCGGCAGAGGAGAAACAGGTGAAATCGGGAGGGGCACCGTCACCCGCGAGCTGCGGGGACATCCCGGCCGCGTAGCGGTCGCGGAAGCCTGCGGCAGCGGACACCGCCGGGGTGACCCGGTGAGGTGCACCTCTCGAGCACCGGATGACAAAAGCATCGGGTGAGGTAGGGCAAGAAGAGATGGCGGCTCCTGACCCCTGGAACGGGTCTCGTGCCGTGAGCACCGGCACCGTGGGTGCCGGTCGAGGGGGAGGGAAGTAGATGGCAGGAGAGGAGTACGGGAACGGTGCCCGCGCACACGAGGGCGGTGGCCGTCATCTGCATACCGCGAGACGGACGGGGCTCGTTGCCGACTCCCGGGCCCTTTCCGGCACCACGACGATCATGGGAGGACGCGCCTTGACGCAGTACGCGAAAGCACCGTTGGCGGAATCCAACGCAACCGGCGGCGGCAGCCGCGGTCTTCTCCGCCGTCCCTTCGGCACCCGTGGTGGCTCCCGCGATGGCAACGGGAGTGGTGCGCCTTCACCTCGCCTCGTGCGGGTCGCCATCGCGCTCGCGCTCGCGATCGGCGCCCTCGCCGTCGTCGCCAGTTCGGCCGGAGCGGCCGACCCGGCGCCCCAACTGAACTCGGTCTCCGGCGTGCTGGGCGGCTCGGCGCACATCACCGGGGAAATCCGCAACAACCCCGGATCCGGGGTCTACTACGAAGTCGAATACTCGACCGACGACGTCAATTGGTTCGGCACGGGCGGCGAATACATCCCGAACGGGAATTTCGAAAATCCCTACCCGGTGGCGAAAGACCTGCAGGGGCTCCAGGGTTCGACGAAGTACCACGTCCGGCTGATGTCCAGCCTCTTCGCGCCGGTCTACTCCAACGAGCTCGAATTCGAAACCCTCCCGGTCGACCCGCCGAAGGTCCTCTCGATCGAAGACGCGTCGTCGGTCCTCAGCACCATCGCCGACGTCGCCGGGGAAGTGGAACGACCGACGCCCGGGAATCCCGACCCCGGCTTCGACGCCGAATGCGCGTTCGAATACATCAGCGACGGGCAGCTCGCCGAAAACGAAGGCAACGGCGAACCGCCCTTCACCGGGGCCGGCCAGACCCCGTGCAATCCCAACCCCGTGACCACCTCCGATTCACCGGCGGTCACCGCCGAACTCACCGGCCTCAGCCCGGAAACCACCTACCACCTGCGCCTCCGGGCCACCAATGCCGGCGGCTCGGACTCCAAGGTCGCCGCACACACCTTCACGACGGGGCCGGTATCTCCGCCCACCGTCACGCTCGACCCGATCTCCGGGATCACCGATACGAGCGCCCATGCCACCGGCGTGATCAGTCCCGCCGCGCCCTACGACGACCCGGGCTTCGAAGTCAGCTACCAGTTTCATTGCACGCCCAGCTGCAGCGAACCCTTCGAACTGACCGGCCAGGTGCCCGCCGACAACGACGACCATCAGGTCGAAGGCGATCTCATGGGGCCGGCGGGCCTCGGGCTCGAACCGAACACCGAATACACCGTCGTGCTGACGGCGAGCAACGCCGGCGGCTCCGTCGACTCCGCTCCCCAGACCTTCCGCACGGAAGCGGTGGCTCCCCACGCCGAAACGAAGCCCGCCTTCGCGATCCAGGGCGGCACCGAAGCGGTGGTCGGCGGTGAGATCAACGCGAAGAACTCGCCGACCACCTATTGGGTCGAATACGGACCTACCGCTTCCTACGGGAGCAGCATTCCCTCGAGCAAAGACGCCAGTGCCGGCGCCGGCGGCAAGGCCCGCTACTTCACGCAGAAGCTGACCGGGCTGCAGCCGTCGACCGAATACCACTTCCGCCTCGTCGCCAAGAACGCCATCGGCACGGCCAGGGGCAACGACTACACCTTCGAAACGGCACCGGCCGGGCCCGTGTCGGAATCCTGCCCCAACGAAATCCTGCGCCGCGAAAACAACTCCAGCAAGCTGCCTGACTGTCGCGCCTACGAGAAGGTGTCGCCAGACGACAAGAACGGCTACGACGCGATCAAAAACGTCGACACGGAACAGTACGCGGGAGCTGTCTACGTGGCCGAAGACGGCTCCTCGGCGATCTACGAATCGTACGGGGCCTTCGCCGACAGCAAAGCCGGCGCCTTCCTGACGCCGTACCTCAGTCGTCGCGGCAGCGAAGGTTGGTCGACCCACGCCTTGGCGCCGCCCATCCTTCCGACGCCCGGTGTCCGGGTGGAGTTCTACTCCGAATACTCGCCGGACCTGAAGTACTCGTACTTCAGAAGCACGCCCCCTGTGAATATCGCTCCCGGCAACAATCCCACCAAGGAAAACTTCTTCTTGGAGAACAATCTCACCGATCGCTTCTACACCCTTTCCCTGGAACACTCCCTGGGCCAAGCCGGCTCGGACCCGGAAACCCCCCCATATGTGTTCCAGTTCGCCAGGGCTCTCGTGCCTGGCGCCGTGGAAGGGTTCGGGCCGACGAACACCTATGAATGGAACGACGGTGAAATCACCCTCGCCTCGGCCGATCTGCCAGAAGGAGGATCGCTCCAAGGCTGGGGCGAAGCTGACGGCACCCGCCGGATAGTCATGCAGGCCACCGGCTCAAGCGTCGCCCCCGACCTCTACCTGCGCACGGTCAAGCCGAACGGTGACGTCACCATGACGGATATCACCGAATCCCGGCGCGCGACGCCCGATCCCCAGGAATCCCCGTTCAAATACTGGGGAATGTCTGCGGACGGCTCGAAGATCTTCTTCACTACCGGCCGATCGCTTACCGAAGACACGCCCCTGGATATCGGCTACAACAAGCTGTATGAGTACAACGCGAACACCGACGAACTGACCAACATCAGTCCGCCGTCGATCGCCGGCCCGCAGCTCATGGGCGGCGTGGCCGCGATCTCGCGGGATGGCTCCTACGTCTACTTCTTCTCGAGCGCCCAGGTCCGCCCCGGGGACAACGTGGAAGGCGAATCCGCGCTCTACGTCTGGCACAACGGCGCGGTCAAGATGATCGGCGTCGGCGGTGCGCCCGACAAGACGGAGCCCGAAACGCGCTTCGGCGAAACCAGGTTCCGCCTCAGCCCGGATGGCCGTCAGCTCAGCTTCGCGACGGACACCCGCATGACCAATTACGACAACACCGACCTCACCGCGACCACCGAAAGCGGCGACCCGCGGCCCGACACGGAGGTCTACACCTACGACTTCGATACCGAACGACTCACCTGTGTGTCCTGCAACCCCACCGGGAAACGGCCCGAAGGCCCGTCGGGGGTGCCGAAGCCACCGGGCACGGGGCCGACGAAACCCCAGCAGATGGGGGTAAGCGACAGCGGCCGCATCTTCTTCAACAGCGAAGACGCGCTCGTGCCCCAGGACGTCAACGGCAAGCGCGACGTCTATGAGTGGGAGGACGGCGAAGTCCACCTGCTCACTCCCGGCGTGGGTGGCGTCTCCACCTACGGTGGCGCCAGCACGGACGGCCATGACGTCTACATCGCGACCCGCGAGAAGCTGATCCCCTCCGACCGGGACGAAATCACCGACGTCTACGACGTCCGGGTGGACGGCGGCTTCCCGCAACCGACCGCTTCCAGCCTGTGCGAAAGCAACGAAGGGTGTCACGGCCCGGCGAGCAGCGCGCCCAACACCCCGAACGCGGCGAGTGCCGGGTTCTCATCCGACCTGAAGCCGCTGAGTCCGCGCGCCGAGCGGCTGCAGAAGGCGCTGAGGGCCTGCAAGCACAAGCCGAAGAAAAAGCGGGCGAAGTGCAGGGCGACGGCAAAGAAACGCTACGGCAAGAAGGCTCCGGCTGCCAACGGGAGGGCTCACTGATGTCTGCGACGGACCATCGCGTCAACCGATTCGGGGCGTTGTTGCTGACCGCGTTCCTGGTCGCAGCGGGACTGTTCTGTGCCGCCCGCGCGGAAGCGAAGATCGAGATCGAATCGTTCAAGTTCGAAACGATCGACGCCGGCGGCGCCGCGACCCAGCAGGCGAGCGGCCATCCTGATCTGTCGGTGACCACGTTCGCCTTCCCCCACGCCAATGGCGCCCCGGTCGAGACGCCAAAAAACGTCGTCGTCCAGCTGCCGCCCGGAGAGGTCGGCGCGCCGGCGGCGGTGCCGACCTGCAGCCAGGCGCAGTTGGAGACCTCCCAATGCTCGGCCGAGAGCCAGATCGGGTTGGTCACGCTGACCCTCGAAAACGGGGGACAGGTGTTCGAACTCACCGTCCCCCTCTACAACATGCCGGCGCCGCCGGGAGAGCTCGCGCAGTTCGGCTTCCTGGCCCTGACGACTTCCGTCCACCTGGTCGCGAGCGTGCGCTCCGAACCCGAATACGGCGTCGACGTCACCGTGCGGAACACGCCGCAGACCCTTCCCTTCTACCGGGTGAAGACGACCTTCTGGGGGGTGCCGGCCGATACGAGCCATGACGACTCCAGGTTCTGCCCCGGCGGATCCGGCGCCAAGTGCCCGAGCGATCCCCCCAAAGTCCTGCCGTTCCTGACCAATCCCTCCGCCTGCACGCCGACCTCGATCGCGATCGGGCTCGTCGATTCCTGGCAGAACATCGGCAACTTCGCCGAAGCCAGCGCCGGCAACATCAACGAAAGTGGCGAACCGATCGGGATCACCGGCTGCGATGCGGTCGAATTCCAGCCGCAATTCGAAGCGCGGCCGACCACGAACCTCGCCGACTCCCCGTCGGGGCTCAACATGAAGGTCCACCTGCCCCAGAACGAATCCCCCGAAGCTCTGGCGGAGGCTCAGCTCAGGGACGCGACCTTCAACCTGCCCGCGGGGATGACCGTCAACCCATCTTCCGCGGCGGGCCTCGACGGCTGCGATCCGAGCGAGATCGGCCTGACGACCCAGGTCGGTCAGCTGCCCGCGCACTTCAACCTGGCGAAGACCGCCTGCCCAGACGCTTCCAAACTGGGCACCGTGCAGCTGGTGACGCCCCTGCTCACGAATCCGCTGCAGGGTGAGATGTACCTCGCGCAGCCGTACCAGAACCCGTTCGGCTCGCTGCTCGGTCTCTACCTCGTGGTCGAAGACCCGGCCACGGGCGTTCTGATCAAGTTGGCCGGCAAGGCGACGCCGGACCCGCAGACCGGCCAGCTCTCGGTCTCCTTCCCGCAGAATCCGCAATTTCCCTTCGAAGATCTGAAGGTCAACCTCTTCCCGGGCTCCCGAGGAGCCCTGAGGACGCCGTCGACCTGCGGCACCTTCACCACCACCTCCGACATGGTCCCCTGGACCGCGCCCGAAGGCCAGACGATGCACCCCTCCGACGCCTTCTCGATCTCCAAGGGGGCCGACGGCGGCGCCTGCCCCGCCGGCGAATCGTCCGCGCCCCACCGGCCGGGCTTCAGCGCCGGCACCACCAACCCGGCCGCGGGCGCCTTCAGCCCCTTCGTCCTGAAGCTCTCGCGCGAAGACGGCAGCCAGCCGATCAAGGGCCTCGAGGCGACGCTGCCGAAGGGCCTCCTG
>DATJUK010000003.1:0-8503 GCA_035502495.1 Solirubrobacterales bacterium | reverse complement strand
GGCAACCCCGCCCTCTCGGCGACCCTGAAGGCACCCGCGGGCCAGGCCAACATCGCGAGCACCACGGTGATCCTGCCGAAGACGGTGTTCATCGACCAGCGCCACGTCGACAACCCCTGCACCAGGGTGCAGTTCGCGGCGAACGCCTGCCCGGCCAACTCGGTGCTCGGCACCGCGACCGCCTGGTCACCGCTGCTGGAAAAGCCACTGACGGGTCCGGTCTACTTCCGCTCCAACGGCGGCGAACGGAAGCTCCCCGACATCGTCGCCGACCTCGACGGCCAGATCCACGTGGTCCTGGTCGGCTTCATCGACTCCAAGAAGGTGGGGAAGGAAACCTCGCTGGTGAGGACCCGCTTCGCCTCGGTCCCCGACGCCCCGGTCTCCAAGTTCGTCCTCAAGCTGAAGGGCGGCAGGCGGAGCCTGATCCAGAACTCGGCAAACCTCTGCAAGGCGAGGCCGAAGGCGGAAGTGAAGATGGGCGGCCAGAACGGCAAGGCGAACGACTTCAAGGCGCCGATCTCGGTCAGGTGCGGCAAGGGGTCGGGCGGCAAGAAGAAGGGGCACTGAACCGACCGCGAGTCCCCCAGGTGCCGGCCGCATCGGGCAGGAAGGAGTCCGAAAGGAAGAGTCGATGCTCTTGAACGCACTTCTCGGTCGTTTTCCCTGACGATCCGGAAGACAGGCGATGACACCACTGACTGCGGTGCCACGCCGCCGACCGCCCGGCTCCCTGGCCGGTGGTCTACCCCGAAGAGGAACCCCGGGCGTCACCATCAGGTGGCGCCCGGGCCTCCTCGGTCCCGATATGACTGAGCGAACGCACATCGAGAAATCTCCCGTTGGGGAATCGTGGTTCGGTGAGGCCGGGGCACGACGGCTCTTCGCCTGCGTGCGCGACGCCGGAGCTCGAGGCCATGACCTCCCGACCTCCCTCGAGGCCGGCCTGCGTGCCGCGCTCGAGCTGTTTGCCCGCGAGCCGGACCTTGCCTGGCTGCTCATCGTCGACTCCGGGCTCGGCGGTGACCGGGCGGCGATGGATGGGCTGCGCAAGTGGATCGCCTGCTTCGGCGATCTCCTCCGCGAGGCGGCCGAGGCCGACCCGCGGACATCCCGCCAACCGCCCTTCCTCGCACCGTTCCTGATCGGCGGCGTCCGCTTCCAGATCGCCCGACTCGTCCTCGCGGACGAAGCCTCGGACCTCCCTCGACTTCTCCCCCGCCTCCTCGAATGCCTCCTCGCCTACTACGTCGAGCCAGGCGAGCCGCGGCGCCTGGCCCGTGCCGCTCTCGGCACCGGGGGCTGAGGATCACCGCGAGAGGGTTCGCATCGCCTGTCTATGCCCCGAGCTGGATTCGAACCAGCGGCCTATCCCTTAGGAGGGGATCGCTCTATCCAGCTGAGCTATCGGGGCCCCGGGCGGGATTGTCGCTCAAGTCGGGGTGCGCCGTACCTCAGGCCTCGGCGGCCGGCTCGTCCTCTTCGACCGCGGCGTAGAGGCTCTCGGCGGCGAGCTCCATCGCCCGTCGGCTCCAGAGCTTGACCTCCATGAAGACGTCGTCGCCGTAGGCCTCGAGGGCATCGAGGGCGACCAGGGTGAAGCGGTCGCGGAGGATCTCTTCCTGGTCGACGGTGTCGCCGTCGAGCTCGGCGGTGGCGGCGACGGCGCCGCGGACGAGGGGTCGCCCCCAGACCAGGGTGACCGCGCCCGCGCGGCCGTTCTCGCCGCGCCAGCGGCCGATCACGTCGTCGTTGAGGTCGATCTTCCAGTCCGGGTTGTCCTCGGCGAGGACGTCGGTGAAGTCGGCGGTGGCGCGGAAGCCGGTCGGGTCGCCGTCGCCCTCGGGCAGGTCGTAGGAGACGTGGCCGTAGAGCTCGAGGGTGCCCTCCTCGCTCTCGGTGCGGGCCGAGCAGGGGACCCAGACGCGGCCGCCCCAGGTGCGCTCCGGGAACCAGTCGACCTCCTCCGGCACGGCGGCGCCGGCGGGAAGGTCGGCGATCCCCTCGACGGCGCCGGCGAAGGCCTCCCGCAGGCGGGCGGCGAAGCGGCCGCCGGCGATGCCGTCCTGGCTGGTGTCGGCGATGAAGCGAGGGATCGGTCGAGGGTTGGGCGCCACGGAGCCGGACCCTACACGCCGAGTGCGTTCGCACTAATCGCCGCATAGCGGCGATTAGTGCGAACGCATCGGGGGTGGGGGGCTTGGGTTAGGCGGCCTGCGGGGCCTGGTTGGCGCCCTCGGGGCTGCCGCGCAGGAGGGTGACGGCGGCGATCGCGCCGGTGAAGCACAGGCTGGCGCCGACCAGGAAACCGACTTTGTAGCCGCTGGTCAGCGCGTCGAGGTGGGCGGTCCCGCCGGCGAGCAGATCGTTGGTGCGCGAGGTGGCGATCGTCGTCAGCGCCGCCAGGCCGAGGGTGCCGCCGATCAGGCGCGAGGTGTTGACGACGCCGGAGGCGAGCCCGTTCTGCTCCGGCGGCACGCCTTTGACCGCGACGATCGTCGCCGGGACCAGCGACCAGCCCGCGCCGAGCGCGGTGAGCATGCCGCCGGGCAGGATCGCCACCTCGTAGGCGCTGCTCGCGTCGACCGTCGCCAGGACGAGGAAGCCGAGGGTGGCCAGCGACATGCCGAACGTCAGCGTCGGGCGCACGCCGAAGCGGCCGACCAGCTTCGGCGCGGTCGCCGAGCCGGCGAAGACGAGCAGGGTCATCGGCAGGAAGGAGATCCCGGTGACCAGCGCGTTCTCGCCCTTCACTTCCTGGAGGAAGAGGGAGACGAAGTACCACATGCCGAACATGCCGGCGAAGAGCAGGGTGACGATCAGGTTGGCGGCGCGCAGGGCGGGCATCTTGAAGACGTCGAGGGGGATCAGCGGGTCGGTGGCGAGGCGGCCCTCGACCAGGGTGAAGAGGCCGAGCAGGAGGACTCCGAGGGCCAGCGGGATGAGCACGCCGAGGGCGCCCCAGCCGAGCGTGTCGGTGCGGACGATGCCGTAGACGATCGCGGTGAGGCCGCCGCTGATCAGCACCGCGCCGGGGACGTCGAGCTTGCGCTCCTGGGCGACGGCGGCCTCGCGGGGGATCAGCCGGTGGGCGGCAAGGAGCACCGCCAGGCCGATCGGCACGTTGAGGATGAAGATCGCGGGCCAGTCGAATCCCTGGGTGAGGGCGCCGCCGAGCAGCGCTCCGGCGGATCCGCCGATGCCGCCCATCGCGGCCCAGAGGCCGAGGGCGCGGTTGCGCTCGGCGCCTTCCTTGAAGGAGCCCGTGACGATCGCCAGGCTGGCGGCGGAGATGACGGCGGCGCCGAAGCCCTGGATCGCCCGGGCGCCGATCAGGACACCCTGGCCGTCGGCGAGCGCGCAGCCGAGCGAGGCCGCGGCGAAGAGCCCGACGCCGACGAGGAAGACCTGGCGGCGGGGGAGGAGGTCGGTGGCGCGGCCGGCGAGCATCAGGAAGCCGGCGAAGGTCAGCGTGTAGGCGTTGACGACCCACTGCAGACCGGAATCGGAGAAGCCGAGCGCCTCGTGGATCTTCGGCAGGGCGACGTTGACGATCGAGATGTCGAGGATGACCATGAACTGCGCGAGGCAGACGGTCACCAGGAGGGCGTTTTGCTGGAGTCGCTTCATCGGAACGGGAGGGGGGAGAGTTTCTGGTCCGGTGCACTTACCCCGATGGGGGCTCCCTTAGTACGACGGTCAACGTACCACAAAGTTCGATGATCGTCGTATCATGCTCCCGATGAGCTTCGAGAGCCCCGACCGCGATCGCATCGACCTCTCCCTGGTCCTCCACGCCCTGAGCGATCCGCAGCGGCGCGGCATCGTCGCCGAACTCGCCCGCAGCGAGGAGCCGCGGCCCTGCGGCAGCTTCGCTCCGAACATCACCAAATCGACCCGCACCCACCACTTCCGGGTGCTGCGCGAGGCCGGCCTGGTCGAACAGTGGAAGGAGGGGACGAGCAAGATGAGCCGCCTCCGCCGCGAGGACGTCGACGCCCGCTTCCCCGGGTTGCTCGATTCCGTGCTGGCCGCCCCGATCGGCGCCGGGCGGCTCTAGCGGCGGGACGGGAGAGCCTCGTAGGGAGCGGCACAGGGACGGGTGCCTTGCGTCGGGATCCCCGCGAAGACGTGACGGTCACGTGCGAGAAGGCCGTCCCACCTCGGCGGTGTCCGCGTTCCCCCTCTGAGCGGGGGTAAATGCGGACGACCGGTGGGGAGATGGGCGGAGCGGGTCGTGACCTCATAAGGAATGGTGGAGGTCCGCACCTCTCCGTCGCGTTCCTCCCTCGGGCGCCGGCTTCAGACGGTTCCACCCCTCCGCGCCCACCTCTTCATGACGTCAACCGCCTAGAGGCATTCGCGCAGGTCCGCCGCCGCCTTCTCCGGCGGGTAGACGTTGATGTCCACCCCGGTGCCGAGCTCGAAGCCCGCCTTGATCGTCAGCCGCGGCGCGATGTCGACGTGCCAGTGGAACTGCTCCGCGTCCTGGGGCGCCGTGCGCACCCAGAGGTTCAGCTCCGGCGGCTCGCCGAAGCGCGCCGCCAGCAGCCGCATCGCGGTCGCGATCATCGCCGCGCCGCCGCTGTCCTCCTCGAACCGGGCCACCTCGCGCCGCGGGATCACGCGCAGCTCGAACGGCCCGCGCGAGGCCCACGGGCAGATCAGCGCCGCCTCGTCGTCGATCGCCACCAGCCGCTCCTTGCGCCGCACCTCCTCGACCAGCACGTCGGCGAGCAGCCCCGCCCCGGCGGTCCGTTCGCCGTAGGCGCCGACCCGCTCGCGCTCCCGCGCCACCGCCGCCGGCACGAACGGCAACGCGTAGAGCTGTGCGTGGGTGTGCTCGAGCGAGGCCCCGGCGCCGCCGCCCTCGTTGACGATCAGCTGCTGGTAGGAGGCGCCCCGGTGGGCCCGCATCCGCTCTCTCCAGGTGGCCACCGCGTCGGCGAACTCGGTGTCGTCGAGCTCGGCCATCGCGGTCACGTGCCGCGGCGAGTTGATCAGCACCTCGTGCGCCCCGGTCGCGGGCCGGGCGCTGAAGAGGTCCGGTTCGCCGCTCCGCCGCGAGGTCAACAGCGGATCGCCGCTGGAGGAGAAGGAGCCCGCTTCGGCCTCCGGGCTCCCCGGCGGCCCGTCGTCGGGCGCGCCCAGCGCCGGATAGAGGTTCGGCACGACCCTGGTCCGCCACCCCGGCGTGTCCGGCGCGCTTCCGTCGGGGCGCAGCGCGTAGAGCTCGGGCGGCGTCTGCGCCTCGTTGCCCGTGCAGAACGGGCATCCGTCCGGCCCCTTCGGCTCGCTGCGCCGGGTGGTGAAGTTGTCAGGCCGCGCGGCGCGGCCCGGGGCGAGGATGGACCTCAGCCCGCTCAGCTGGTCGATGCGGATCTCGGGACTGGCGCTCAGGAGCGGGAGGGTGGCAGATCGGGCTCGTCGGGTGCCGGCGGGGCGTCGTCCTCCGGCGGCAGCCCCGAGTCGGGCACGCCCGGCACCGGCTCGCCGCCGCCCGGTGGCGTGGGCGCCTGCGGCCGCGGTTTCGGCGGTTTGCCTTTGTCGCGCTGAAATCCCCCGACGAACGGCTCGAGCACGTCCATCGGCAGCGGGAAGACCACCGTCGTGTTCTGGTTGGAGCCGATTTCGAGCAGCGTCTGCAGGTAGCGCAGCTGCAGCGAGGCCGGGTTGGTGCTGATGATGTCGGCCGCGTCGGTGAGCTTCTGCGCCGCCTGGAACTCGCCCTCGGAGTTGATGATCTTCGCCCGCCGCTCGCGCTCGGCCTCCGCCTGCCGCGCCATCGCCCGCTGCATCTGGTCGGGGATCTCGACGTCCTTGATCTCCACCGCGGTCACCTTCACGCCCCACGGCTCGGTCGACTCATCGATGATCTTCTGCAGGTCTTCGTTCAGCCGCTCGCGGTCGGCCAGCAGCTGGTCGAGCTCCGCCTTGCCGAGCACCGAGCGCAGCGCCGTCTGCGAGATCTGCGAGGTTGCGACCAGGTAGTTTTCGACCTCGACCACCGCCCGGTTCTGGTCGACCACGCGGAAGTAGGCGACCGCGTTCACCCGGCAGGGCACGTTGTCGCGCGTGATCACCTCCTGCGGCGGGATGTTCAGCGTCACCGTCCGCAGGTCCACCTTGACCATCCGGTCGATCAGTGGGATCAGCAGGATCAGGCCCGGGCCCTTGGTCGCGATCAGCCGGCCGAGGCGGAAGATCACGCCACGCTCGTACTCGCGCAGCACCCGCACCGACAGGCCCAGCGCGATCAGCCCGAAGAGGACGATGACGACGAGGATCCCGACCACTACCGCCATTCAGTTCGCTCCTTGGCTGGGTTGCTGGACTGGCGAGGCGAGCGGCCGCACCACGAGCGTCAGCCCGTCGACCGCCTCCACCCGGACTCTATCCCCGAATCGGACCGGCTCCACACCTTCGGCGAGCCGCGCCGACCACAGCGTGCCGCGCATGAACGCCTTGCCGGTCGGGTCGATGGTCGACCGCGCCTCGGCCTCGCCGCCGACCATTTCCTCGGTCCCCGCCCGTTTCGGCAGGTCCCCGGTCGTGTGGATCACCTTGCGGGTGATGTAGAAGAAGCTGAGCGCGGAGAGGATCGCGAGCGTGATCAGGGCGCCGCCGACGTACTCGGCGGCGCTGTCGCTGGAGCCCAGCGCGAGGATCCCGCCGACCACCAGCCCGGCGATCCCGAGCGCCGCCAGGAGTCCGCCGGTCGGCAGCAGCAGCTCCGCCGCCAACAACCCGATCCCGATCAGGGCGATGATGACGAAGGCTTCCATGGCCTAATTATGCGCCTCCCAGCGCGTAGCGCCTGATGTCTTCTTCGAGATCGGACTCGTGCGCGTACTGGCCGAGCTTCACGTAGACCAGCTTGCCCTCGGCGTCGTAGAAGGCGGTGGCGGGAGGGCCGCTCGCCTTCAGCGAGGAGGCGTAGGCGAAGCCGCCTTCGTAGTAGCTCGGATAGGGAACCGGATTGTCGGCCAGCCACTTTTCCGCTTCCTTTTCAGAATCTTCGGAGTCGGCGCCGAGGAAGGCGACCCGCTTGCCGAACTTCGCCGAGGCTTCCTGGAACATCGGGAACTCGTAGCGGCAGGGCCCGCACCAGGAGGCCCAGACGTTGACCACCGCCGGATAGCCGAGTTCGCCGATCCGCTTTTCCAGCGCGTCCTTGCCCCCGGGCAGCACCCGGTTGGCTTCGCCGTAGAGCTCCGCCAGTGGCGCCGGCGCGCCCTTCAGCTTCGCCGCGTAGTCGGGATGGGTCGAGCCGCCGCCGCTCGAGGAGCCGCAGCCCGCCGCGAAGGCGGCGAGCGCGAGGCCCGCCATCAGCGCCAGCGCAGGTGTGATTCGCCGTCTCATCCGCTCCGTGATTACAATACGAGGACGTTTGGTTCGCGGTTCGCGGACCTCAGAGTTCTCGGGGGGACGAACTTTCGGCTTCCCGTAGCCCTCGTTCCATCTCGCCCGGCGGTCGTCAGTCAGTTGCGACCGAGGGCAGACACCAAAGCCTTCTATGGCCAACACCACCGACGTTGCCGCTGGCGCGGCACCCAGTAACGCCGATATCGAGCGTGCGTCCGAGTTCGCGCGTGAGCCGTTCCTGCTCGACGGGGAGGGACCGGAGGCCCTTGCCCCCGGCACCGCCCGCCGCGAGGCGCTCGACCACGCGCTGAGCGAGATCGACGGCGGCGCCTCCGAGCCCTCGATCGAGTGGCGGCGCAACTACTCGCTGCTGCTCGGGCTGGAGCGCTTCCTCGCCTCCGAGCCGCCGACCCTGCGCGACGGCGCCGAGCTCTCCCCGCATCAGGTCGACGCGCTCTCCGGCACGCTCGCCGAGCTGATGGCCCAGCAGCAGGTCGGCTCGGCCGAGGGCGGGGTGGACCTCCCCGCCGGCGAAGCGGGGGTCGACGAGCCCGACACCGCCGAAGCGGAGCTCGGCGACGACGCGGCCCCCGAAGGCGCCGAGGAAGACGAGGCCGCCGACGGCGAGGAGCCGGAGGACGAGGCCGAGGACGAAGAGCCGCAGGACTGGACCGAAGCCGCCTCCCCCGACGACGAAGACGAGGTGGTCGAGGAGGCCCCCGACGATCCTGGCGCCTCGCGCCGCTTCTGGTTCGAGCACGCGACCGGGGCGGGCAAGACGGTGGCCGCGGTCGGCTTCATCGAGGCGACCCGCACCGGCGGCGTCCTGATCCTCACCCACCGGCGCAACCTGGTCGACCAGTTCATCGGCGAGATCTCCGACCGCGGCTACAAGGAGCGCCTGCGTCCGCCGCTGCTCGGCAACCGCGACGACGCCGAAGGCCCGGTCACGGTCGAGACCTACCAGTGGTTCGTCCGCAACCACAAGAAAGTGTCGGACGCCTACTCGGTGGTGATCTGCGACGAGGCGCACACCGCGCTGGGCGAGAAAACCAGCGCCTGCATCCGCGCCTGGCCCGGCCCCGTCTTCATCGGCATGACCGCGACCGGCGCGCTGATCGCCCGCCACGTCGCCGAC
>DATJUK010000002.1:0-10537 GCA_035502495.1 Solirubrobacterales bacterium | reverse complement strand
CCCGCCCTCCCGGCGGCGGCCTCAGCCCGCCCGGGCCGCCGCCGGGAGGGCGGGTCCCTCGGCGTCCCTTGCCCGGGACGCGTCGGCCGCGGGGCCGCCGCGTCCCTTGGCCGTCGCCCGCCACCTGCCCCCGCGTCCCTTGCCCCGTCCGCCGCCCGGGCTCACCGCCCGCCCCCAGCCCGGTCCGCGTCCCTAGCCAGACCTCAACCCTTTCCCGGGCGCTGGCCTCTCGGCCTCGCCGCCCGGCTGCTATCGCCCCCCGCCCTACGCCCCCTCGCCGTCGCCATACCTCAACAGCCGGCGCATGGTTTCCGCGCGGCCGCCGACCTTGAGCTTGCGGTACACGTTGCCGAGCTGCTTTCGACCGTGCGCGGGCTGATCCCGAAGGCGACTGCGAGGTCGGCGTTGGAGGCGCCGCTGGGAAGGCGCTGGGCACGCTCCGCTTCGGCGGCTCCGTGGGCGACGTCCCGATCACCGAGTTCCAGATCTCGCGCGGCCACACCGGCGCGACCGCCAAAGAAGTCGTCGCCACGACCGACGAACAGGCCTCCGCCGTGGCGCTCAAGCGAGCCGCGGCGCACGGCCGCATCTATCCGCGGGTGAAGCTCGAGGCCTTCAAGCACCACACTCGCACCGTGGTCCTCTCGCTGACCTTGAGGCAGGTCGGCGTCACCGGCGTCCAGACCGTCGAACCAGGCAAGCAGCTCCGCTTCACGCTCGAGGCAGAGTCGTTCGAAAGCTAGGCGGCGCCGCTGGTCGTGCGCGAGGAGGCGCGTTCGCGCTGCTGCTGCTCGATCCGGCTGCGCAGGCCGAAGAAGTAATCGGCGCCGCTGACGATCGTCACGGCGACGGCCAGGTAGACGAGCACGTCGACCCAGACCGGGGCCGGGTCGAAGGAGATCAGGGCGAACACCGCCGCCGTCTGCAGCACCGTCTTCGCCTTGCCGAGCCAGGAGGCGGCGATCACCAGGCCGCGCTCGGCGGCGATCGTACGGAGGATCGTCACCGCGACCTCGCGGGCGATGATCACCATCGCCACCCACGCTTCCAGGCGTCCCAGCGACACCAGCGAGACCAGCGCGCCGACGATCAGGAGCTTGTCGGCGAGCGGGTCCATCAGCTTGCCGAAGGTGGTGATCGAGCCGCGCGAGCGGGCGAAGTAGCCGTCGAGCCCGTCGGTCAGCGAGGCGAGGGCGAAGACGACGGCCGCGATCACGTCCCCGTTCGGCGTCTCCCCGAGCAGCGCGACGACCACCACCGGCACCGCGAGGATGCGCAGCATCGTCAGCGCGTTGGGCAGGTTGAGCGGGAACACCGCTCCTCAGTCTGACGCAGCGCCGCCCGTCGCGGGGGCCACCGCGGCGGCCAGGGCCGCGTCCCGAGCCTCGAAGTACTCCTCGCCCTCGATGCTGATCCGCGGCAGCAGGCGGTCGAGCCAGCCCGGCATCCACCAGGCCCACTTGCCCATCAGCTCCATCACCGCCGGGACGAGCAGACAGCGGACGACGGTCGAGTCGATCGCGATCGCCACCGCCAGGCCGACCCCGAACTCCTTCACCACCGGGTCGCCGCTGAGCACGAAGCTGGCGAAGACACAGACCATGATCCCGGCGGCGGAGGTGATCACCCGGCCGGTGTTGGCGAGCCCTTCGACCACCGCGCGGCGCTCGTCGCCGTACTCGACGTAGTGCTCTTTCATCTGCGTCATCAGGAAGACCTCGTAGTCCATCGAGAGGCCGAAGAGGATCGCGAACATCAAGAGCGGCACGAAGCTGACGATCGGGATCGAGTGGTCGAGGCCGATCAGCGAAGAGCCCCAGCCGAGCTGGAAGACGGCGGTGACGACGCCGTAGGAGGCGGCTACCGAGATCAGGTTCATCGCCGCCGCCTTGATCGGCACCAGGACCGAGCGGAACGCCATCAGCAGGACGAGGAAGCTGAGCGCGACGACCACCGCGATCATCAGCGGCAGCTTTTCGGCGATCTTGTTCGCGAGGTCGATGTAGCCGGCGGTCTGGCCGCCGACGTAGGAGCTCGCCATGGTCCCTTCGAGCGCGCCGGGGATCACTTCGTCGCGCAGGTTTTCGACCAGGGACACGGTCTCGTCGGCCCACGGCTCGGAGTTCGAGACCACCGTGAAGACGGCCACTTTCTTGTCTTCGGAGAGGGTCGGTTCCGTAACCGCGGCGACGTCTGCGGCGCCGCCGATCGCCTTCTGCAGGCCCGGCAGCACCTTCTGCGCTTCTTCCGGCGAGCCGAATTCGGAGGCGATCAGGAGCGGCCCGTTCACCCCCGGGCCGAAGCCCGTGTTGAGCCCGTCGTAGGCCTGGCGCGAGGTGGTTTCCTTGGGCAGGGCGCTGATGTCGTTCTGGCCCAGCTGCAGCTTGAAGATCGGCAGCGCCAGGACGACGAGGATGAAGAGGGCGACCAGCGCCGAGCGCCACGGCATCCGCACGATCCGTTCCGCCCAGCTGCGCCAGCCGTGCGGCTCCTTGTCGTCAGGGTGGGTCTTGCCGAGGTGGAAGCGGAGGCTGTTGATGTGCGGGCCGAGGGCGCCGAGCATCGCCGGCAGCAGCGTCGCCGCGGCGCAGACCGCGACCACCACCGCGACCCCGGCGGTGAAGCCGAGGGTCGAGACCAGCGGGATCCCGGCGACGGCCAGCGAGCAGAGCGCGATCACCACGGTGAAGCCGGCGAAGACGACGGCGCCGCCCGCGGTCGCCGTCGCCCGGGCGATCGACTCGCGCAGCTCCATCCCTTCCTTCAGCTGCAGTTTGTGGCGGGTGACGATGAAGAGCGCGTAGTCGATGCCGACGCCGAGCCCGATCATCGTCGCCAGCGTCGCCGCCACGCCGGGCACCTCGAGCACGTGCTCGAGCAGGCGGATGATCGAGAGCGCGCAGGCCAGGCCGATGATCGCCGAGACGATCGGCAGCATCATCGCCGTCGCCGTGCCGAAGGCGAACAGCAGGATGATCACCGCCGCGATCAGGCCGATCGCCTCCGATTTCTCGGTCGACGGTTTGGAGAGCTGGTTGCCGACGTAGCTGCCGATCGAGGCGTTGCCGCCCGCCGCTTCGAACGGCCTCGCCGCGTCGAGCAGTGCCTGCGATTCGTCTTCGGTGATTTCGCCGGGGCCGACGCCGAGGACCACCGGGACGTAGCCGATGTTCGGCTTTTTCTGGGAGAGCGTCTGCGAGCCCGGCGCGAGCGGGCTCATCGCCGAGTTGACGTCCGCCTGCGCTTCCAGGTTCTTGACGGTTTCTTCGACCGCCTTGGCGTACTTCGGTTCGCTCAGCTTCGTCCCCGCGGGCGCTTCCAACACCAAGGGATTGGAGCCGTAGGCCTGCTCGGGCAGGTTTTCTTCCAGCAGTTCGGTGGCGAGGGTCGAGCCGGTGCCGGGGAGCGTCAGGTTTTCGCTCGTCTTCGAGCCGGAGGCCTGGCCGATCGCGACGAGCGCGACCGCGAGCGCGATCCAAGCGCCGATGACGGGCCAGTGGTGGCGCGAGCAGAAGCCGCCGATCCGGTAAAGGGGCCCGGTCACGCCACGCAGTATTTCTTATTCAACCGGCGGTGAAAAGGTCCCGTCCTCGAACGGGCCGGGGACCGAGGCCAGCGGCCCCGCGCCGAGCGCCTGGCGCAGCAGGGTCAGGTGCTGGGCCTGGTCGGCGACGGTCGAGGCGAGCAGCGAGCGCGGCCAGCTCGCTTCCAGGGCGGCGATCGCGCTGAGCTCCTGGTCGATCGTCGCGCCTTCGACCGCGTAGAGGAATTCGAGCCGTTCGCGGTCGGTCTTCAGATCGCCCACCGCGATCGTTTCCTCGCTCGGTTCGACCTGGCTCTTCAGCCCGCGCATCGCCTTCAGCACCGCGTCGACGTGTTCCTGTTCCTGGGCGCGGAAGTAAGCCGCCATGCGGGCGAGTCGCGGCGGCAGCGTCGGGATCACCTGGCCGTAGGCGGCGATCGCCGCTTCCTGGCGGCCGAGCACCCGGTCCAGGCGTTCCGCGTCGGCCGACTGCTCGGCGGAGGGGGTCGGCGCCGCGTCGGTGACCGCGTCGGCCGTCGTCTGCCCGCCGGAGGCGCCGCCGCCGCAACCGGCGAGGCCCGCGAGCAGCAGGGCGAGGAGCGCCACGATCGCCGCCCCGCACCGCACCCCGCCGCCCCGCATGATTCGGTTTCCTGCCATGGATCGGTGGCCAACCTTATGAACTCGGGCCGGGCGGCGGAGCTCGAGCGGCTCGCCGCCGAGGTCCACGCCTGCCGCCGCTGCCCGCGACTGGTCGCCTGGCGCGAGGCCGAGGCGGCCGATCCGCCGCGCCGCTTTCGCGGCGAGGACTACTGGGCGCGGCCGGTCAGCGGCTTCGGCGACCCGGCCGCGCGGATCGTCCTGGTCGGCCTCGCGCCCGCCGCCCACGGGGCCAACCGGACCGGGCGGATGTTCACCGGGGACCGCTCCGGCGACTGGCTCTACGCGGCGCTCCACCGGGCCGGGCTCGCCAACCAGTCGACCTCGGTGCGGCGCGGCGACGGCCTGCGGCTGATCGACGCCTACGTCACCGCCACCGTCCGCTGCGCGCCTCCGGCCAACAAGCCGACCCCGGCGGAGCGCGACAACTGCCTCCCTTATCTGGAGCGGGAGCTCGACCTGCTCGACCGGGCGCGCGTCGTCGTCGCGCTCGGCTCGTTCGGCTGGGACGGGTTCCTGCGCGCGGCGCGCGCGCTCGGCGTCGCCACCCCGCGCCCGAAGCCGCGCTTCGGCCACGGCGCCGAGGCCGACCTGGGCGGCCGCTGGACCCTGCTCGGCTGCTTCCACCCGAGCCAGCAGAACACCTTCACCGGCAAGCTCACCGAGCCGATGACCGACGCCGTCCTCGCCCGCGCGAAGGAACTCGCGTCGGCCGCCGAGTAGGACCCGGGCCGCGCCGCCCGGCGCGCGCGCCGCGCCGTCTCATCAGGCTTCTCACCACGGCTTCTCATCACTATTCGAAGAATCCGCTCAATTAAGGGAACGGTTTCTACCTATATGGGACTCTCTCCCAAAGCCTCGCCGATCAGCGGCGGGGCCCTCGCCGACGGCGGCGGGGCGACCTACGGGAGGGATCGGGTGGAGATGCGGCGACCGCGGATCAAGCGGACTACGGAGTCGTTCACCTCGCCCGAAGGCGACGTCTACCTGCGCCGGCCGAGCGCCAAGCGCGACGTGCGGATCGAGCGGCCCGACGAGGAGGACCAGCGCCTGCTCGAGGCGCTCGACGGCGAGCACACGCTGGCGGAGCTGCGCGCCGAGTTCGGCGCCGAGGCGGTCGACGACACGATCTCCCAGATGCAGGAGCTCGACGTGATCGAGGACGCCGCCGACGACGACCTGATCGACCCGCCCGAGCGCACACGCTTCGATCGCCAGCTGCGCTACTTCTCCGACATCGGCGGCGGCGAGCTGCTGCCGTCGGAGTGCCAGCGGCGGCTGCGCGAGGCGAAGGTGGCCGTGCTCGGGGTCGGCGGGCTCGGCGGCTGGGCCGCCTGGGCGCTCGCCACCTGCGGCATCGGCGAGATGTGGCTGGTCGACGGCGATCGGATCGAGATTTCCAACCTCAACCGCCAGATCCTCTACACGGTCGCCGAGCTGGGGCTGCTGAAGGTCGAGGTCGCGGCGGCGCGGCTGCGCGCCTTCAACCCGGAGGCGCGGATCAGCGCGACCTCGCGCCGGCTCGGCAGCGTCGCCGAGATCGCCGACTTCATCGACGGCGCCGACGTCGTCATCGACGCGATCGACTGGCCCGCCTTCGACGTCGAGCTGTGGTGCAACCAGGCCTGCTTCGAGGCCGGCATCCCCTACATCACGATGAGCCACTTCCCGCCGATCGCCCGGGTCGGGCCGCTCTACGTCCCCGGGGTCACCGGCTGCTACGTCTGCCAGGGGATCGCCTGGCGGCGCGAGTACCCGCTGATGGACGCGGCGATCGACGCACAACGGGCGAAACCGAGCCCTTCGGCGAACATCGGCCCGGCCTGCGGGCTGATCGGCGGCCAGATCGGGATGGAGGTGCTGCACCTGCTGACCGGCCTGGCGACGCCCTCGACCCAGGGCGTGGAACACATCTACGACCTGCGGACGATGGAGGTCGAGCGCAAGGCGGTGGTGCCGGAGCCCGACTGCCCGATCTGCGGGCACCTTCCCCACGCGGCCCAGGCGGCGATGCAGGAGACAGCTGACGGGTAGGTTCGGCGGAGATGACACGCTCCGCCCTCACCGCCTTGGCCGTCCTGGCCACCGCCCTGCTGCTCGGCGGGTGCGGCGGTGGATCGAGTTCGAGCACGCCCGCGGGCGGGGGGAGCGAAGGCGGCGCGAGCCAAGGCGGGGCCGGTGCAGGCGGCGCGGGCGAAGGTGGGGCGCCCGCCGGCGGCGCGCCGAAGAAGGCCACCGCGCCGAACGCTCCGGCGGGTTCCAAGGTGGTCGCCTGCGGCGGTGGCGCCAAGCTCCGCGCCACCGAGCTCAGCTGCGCCGCCGCGCGCGCCACGATGGCGCGCTGGGAAGCCACCCGGTCCTGCGCCCTCGGCAAGGGCGACTCGCGCGGCTCCTGCACCCTCGGCCGCCTGCGCTGCCAGGCGACCGCGGTGGACGGGGGCACGGCGGTCGGCTGCGCCGGCCCGGAAGGCGACGTCGCCTTCCTCGTCAGATCCGCCGGCTGAGCCGTTCGATCACGTGCCCGCGGCCCTCGAAGAAGAGGGCGAGCCAGATGTAGGGGGCGATGCCGGCGTCGAAGGCGGCGACGACGATCGAGAGCAGGAAGACGCCGGCGATGAACAGCGAGCGGACGATGCTTTCCCGTGCGGTCTGGGCCTCGGCTCCCGCCAGCCCGCTCCGCCGCGCGTCCCATGCCATCAACTGCCCGATCAGGACGACCCCGGCCAGGTTGGCCGAGTAGACGACGACAGCGGGGAACGTGCCCCCGTACTCGCCCAGCACCTGGGTGGAGAACGGGATCAGGACGATCCAGGCGAGGTACAGCATGTTCAGCCCGATCAACCGGCTGTCGAAAGCCCTCACCTCGCTGAAGAACGAGTGGTGGACGACCCAAAAACGCGCGATCACCGCAAAGCTGATCGCGTAGGCGAGGAACTGTTCGCGCTGGTCGAGGAGATGGCGCCAAATCTCGTCGTTCGCCAGATGCTCGGGCAATTTCAGATCCAGCACCAGCAGCGTGATCGCGATCGAGAACACCCCGTCGCTGAACGCCACGATGCGCGAGAACTCGACCTCGTGCTCCTCCCGCTTCTTCGCAATCCGCTCGCGCGCCACCGGGGGATCATCGAGATCGGCCGCGACGGAACCGCAGCCTGCCGCGACCGCCCCGCCGATCCTTCCTACAATGGCTCGCGTTGCCGGCGTAGCTCAGTTGGTAGAGCACTTCATTCGTAATGAAGGGGTCATCGGTTCAAGTCCGATCGTCGGCTTCCGCGTAGCCTTCTGCGGATCACCGTGGAGCAGACCATCCGCCAGGCGATCGAGGAGCGCAGGCCGCTGTCGCTGCGGTACGAGACGACCGGCGCGGCGCCGCGGAGGGTGCATCCGCAGGTTCTCTTCCGGGCCGCCAACGGCACGCTCTGCCTGGACGGCTACCAGGTGGGCGGCGCGACCTCCTCGGGCGAGCGGCTGCCGGACTGGAGGCAGCTCGACCTGACGAAGATCAGCGCGGTGGAGCCGCTGGAGGGGACCTTCGCCCCGGCGCCGGGGCTGAACCGGCGGGCCGACAAGTACGCCGGCGGCCTGATCGCGTGCGTATGAGCTCAACCGGTGCCCCACTCCTGCGGCGCGGCGTCGTCGCTGACATCGACGGGGCGCTGGCGCTGTGGAAGCGCGCCGAGACCGGCCCCTCGAGCACGGAATCGGCGGACGATCTGCGCTGGCTCTTGGAACGCGACCCCGACGCGCTGTTGCTCGCCGACGCCGAGGGCGCGGTCGTCGGCTCGCTGATCGTCGGCTGGGACGGCTGGCGCGGGACCTTCTACCGGCTCGCGGTCGACCCGGCGCACCGGCGGCGCGGCCTGGCGACGGAGATGGTGCGGGCGGGCGAGGAGCGCCTGCGCGCCCTCGGCGCCAAACGCCTGAACGCCATAGTCGAATCCGAAGAGCCCGACGCGATGGCCTTCTGGGCCTCGGCGGGCTACGAGCTGCAGACCGCCCGCAGCCGCTTCGTCAAGAACATGCCTTAGGAGGATCGACCGAGGTGGACCTCGGAGCGGGAACCAGGGAAAGGGACGAGGCCCTCCCGGCGGCGGCCCGGGCAGGCTGAGGCCGCCGCCGGGAGGGCCAGGTCTCGGAGAGATGGCGAGGGACGGGCGAGGGTCCGGACAACCCGCCACCCCCGGTGAGTTCGCACTTATCGCCGCTATGCGGCGATAAGTGCGAACTCACGGGCCCGCCCGGCGCCGGGCGTGACGGAGATGCCGGGAACGTCACGGAGTGCGCGTGCCTCGTGACGGAGACGAGGCAGTTGGTGCCTCGCGGGATCCCTCCGGGGTCCCTCCGGTGCGGGACCCGGGGCGGGTGTGCGGCGTCTCCGTCACGGGCGCCCGTCCCTTGACGCTTCCTCCCCGAAGCTTCCCGTCCCTCGTATCGCTTTCCCACGGGGCGCCCGTCCCTTGCATCGCTCCTCCCTCAAGGCCCCCGTCCCGGCGTTTCTCCCCCCGCAAAGGCTTCCGTCCCGGGCGTCTCGGAGGCGGCCACAGCCTGCCCGGGCCGCCTCCGAGAAGCCCAGGCCCGCGCCGTCCCTCCCGTCGACCGGCGCCGGAGCCAGGCCGGCGCCGGCGTCAGATCAGACCTGGCAGCGCTCGCACCACCAGGTCGTGCGGTTGGCGTCGCCCTGGCCGCCGTGGCGGACCGTCCCGCGGCAGCGGACGCAAGTGCCGCGGTGCTTGTAGACGGCGAAGCGATGGCGGCCGCCGCTCGTCACCGCCGCCAGCATCTGCTCGCGGGCGGCCTCGAGGACGGCGCGGAGCTCCGCGTCGGTGAGCTCCGCGAGTGGGCGCCAGGGATCGATCTTGGCGGCGAAGCAGGCCTCGCTCTTGAAGATGTTGCCGATGCCCGCGGTGAGGCGCTGGTCGAGCAGGGCGTCGCCGAGGGCGCGCGTCTGGTCGGCGGCGCGGAAGGAGGCAAGGAGGGCGTCGAGGTCGAGGTCCGGGGCGAGGATGTCCGGTCCCAGGCGGGCCAGCTGGGGGTCGATCGCCACCCGGCTCGCGGGCAGGACGCGGAGGGTCGGGCCGCCGAACTGGACCGCGTCCTGCTCGGCGCCGCCGAGGACCGCCCAGGCGGAGGAGCGCGGTCGGCGCCAGCGGGCTCCGCGCGGATAGACGTGCCAGCCGCCGCTCATCCCCAGGTGGCTGTGGAGGACGAGGTCGCCGAAGTCGAGGAGCAGGTGCTTGCCGTGGGCGCCGACGCCAGCCAGGGTGCGCCCGTCGAGGCGCTCGACCCCTGCCGCGCGGCCGCGCGGGTTCGGCGCCGTCACCGCGACCGACTGGCCGACGAGGGCATCGGCGAGGCGGTTCTTCGCCCGCAGGATGGTGTCGCCCTCGGCCATCCACCCATCATTACCCGCCGCGAAGCGCGGCTTGCGCGCCGGCGACGACTCGCGCCGTCGGGGAGCGGGCCGCCGCGGCGCTCGGCCGGCTCCGGGCCGAATAGGCTCAGGGAGTGATCGCCCGCCGCCGCAAGCCCGACCCGCTCGCCCGGGCCGCCGTGCTCGGCATCGCCGCGGGCCGGATCGGGATCGGGGTCGGGGCGCTCCTCGCCACCCGGCCGGCCCTGAAGGTCCTCGGCTTCGACGCCTCCGACACCTCGGCACGGGCGCTCACCCGGATCGCCGGCGGTCGCGATGTCGCCCTCGGCCTGCTCACCTTCGCCGCCCGCGACGACCGCGCCGCCCTGCGCGAGGTCGCCGCCACCGCCGCCGCCGTCGACCTCGGCGACGCGATCTGCTTCGGCATCGCCGGCCGCGACCCGGTGGCGGGACGTGCCGCCGTCCAGGGCATCCTCTCCGGAGGCGCCGCGGCGGCGGTCGGCGCCTGGGCCCTCCGCCGCCTCTCCTAGGCCCCGCCGACACGAAGCCGTAACGGGGTCCCCTTCCGTTTGTAACCCCTGGGTGACAAAGGGAAGGGGGGTTGGCTCAGGCCAGGTCGAGCTCCAGCTGGGGACGGGCGCGGAGGCGCTCGATCGCCTCGGCGTAGGCCCCGTGCAGGGTGCTGCGCGCGGGCACGCCGCTGACCCCGTAGGCCTCCTCCATCGCCCGCGCCAGGGTCGCCTTGAAGGTGCGGCCGTGCCAGGCGTGGGCCTCGCGCGCCCGGCCCACGTGCAGGTGGACGAGCTCGTGGAGCAGCGTCTCCAGCACGTCGCCGGGTCGGATCCCGGGATAGGCCGTCACCTGCAGCCGATGCTCGGCAGGGACGGCGAAGCCGACCCGGTTCGGCCGCCTGCTCGCCCGCCGCACCTTCAGCTCCGGCCGCCGCGCCAGCGGGCCGGCGGCGAACACCGGCAGGGCGCGCA
>DATJUK010000001.1:0-5117 GCA_035502495.1 Solirubrobacterales bacterium | reverse complement strand
CTCCTGGTAGACGGAGAGCTGGTCCGAGCAGACCGGGCTGAAGTCGAGCGGGTAGAAGGCGATCAGGACCTTGCGGCCCTTGAAGTCGGCGAGCGAGACCTCTTCCCCGTCCTGGTCTTTGACGGTGAAGTCGGGGGCCGCCTCGCCGACCGCGATCATCGGATCAGCGCCGCAGGCCGAGGTCGGCGACCAGGGCGCGGTAGCGCTCCAGGTCGGTGCGCTCGAGGTAGCGGAGCATCCGCCGCCGCTTGCCCACCAGCATCAGCAGGCCGCGACGCGAGTGATGGTCCTTGGCGTGGGTGCGCAGGTGATCGGTGAGTTCGTTGATCCGCTCGGTCAGCAGCGCGACCTGGACCTCGGCCGAGCCGGTGTCCCCGTCGCTGCGGCCGTACTTGCCGATCAGCTCGCTTTTTTTCTCTTTGGTAAGGCTCATCTCGTAAAAAGCGCGGCCCTCTCGGGTCGCGGCTCGCAGCAAGGTAGCACAGCGCCTGCGTCAGCCGCCGCGCGCGGCGGCCTCGGTGAAATCGGCGCAGATACGGCGGGCGTCCTCGACGTCGCGGTGCATCTGCCCGACCAGGGCGTCGACGTCGTCGAAGGCCAGCTCGGGGCGCAGGCGCTCGACGAAGGCGACCCGCAGGTCCCTGCCGTAGAGGTCGCCCTCGAAGTCGATCAGATAGGTCTCGATCAGCACCCCGAGGTCGGAGTCGAAGGTGGGCCTGACGCCGACGCTGACCGCCGCCGGGTGGCCGTTGGCGAAGGCCGCGTAGACGCCGAAGCCGGGGGTCACGAGGCGCTCGTCGGGGACGATGTTGGCGGTCGGGAAGCCGAGATCGCGGCCCCGCTTGTCGCCCTCGACCACCTCCCCCTCGAGCATGTAGGGGACCCCGAGGCAGCGGCGCGCGCCCTCGATGTCGCCGGCCGCGATCTGGCGGCGGATCCGCGAGGAGGAGACGGTCTCGCCGTCGACCTCGACCATCCGCTGCACCCGCGTCTCGAACTCCGGATGCGCCTCCAGCATCGCCGGGTTGCCTTTCGCCTTGGCGCCGAAGTGGAAGTTCTCGCCGACCGCCACCCGCCGCGCCCCCAGCTTCTCGACCAAGGCGTAGTCGATGAAGTCCTCGGCGGTGCGGTGCGAGAACTCCTCGTCGAAATGGATCACGACCAGCTCCTCCACCCCCAACCCCTCGATCACGTCGCGCTTCACCGAGAGCGAGTTGATCAGCTTCGGCGCCGCCTCCGGGCGCAGCACCTCGAGCGGGTGGGGCTCGAAGGTGAGCACGGTGTCGGCGCCCTCGATCACGGCCCGGTGGCCGAGATGGACGCCGTCGAAGGTGCCGATCGCGACGTCGCGGGCGCGCGGGCTTGCCTCCTCGAGCGGCGTGACCTTGATCGACATCAGTCGGACATTCTCACCGAAGCGCATCGCCGACCGCCGGGACCAGCTCGGCGACCGCGGCGATCGGCACCTCGCGGCCCGCGTCCTCGACCCGGAACGGGCCCACCGCGACCCGCCGCAGATCCGAGCAGTAGGCGTCCCGGAGCGTCTCGATCAGGGTGCGCACATAGGTCCCGGCGCTGCATTCGATCTCGTAGTGGGCGTGGCCGTCGCCGCCGGAGAGCAGCTCGGCGCGGTGCACCTCGACGTCCCGCACCGGCGTCTCCACCGTCTCCCCCCGGTGGGCCTTCTTGTAGAGGCGCTCGCCGCCGACCCGCACCGCCGAGGTCATCGGCACCCGCTGGCGCACGGTCCCGGTCGGCAGCTCGAGCGAGTCGGGGACGAGCCCGGTCTCGGTCAGCTCGCCTTCGGGGTCCCCGGTGGTCGAGGTCCAGCCGAGGCGGGCGGTCGCCAGGTAGGTCTTCGGCAGCCCGACCAGGAACCGCTGCAGGCGCGTCGCCCGGCCGGTCAAGACCAGCAGCAGGCCGGTGGCGAAGGGATCGAGGGTGCCCGCGTGGCCGGCCTTGACGCCGCGTTCGCGGCGCACCGCGGCGACCGCGTCGTGCGAGGTCTTCCCGGCCGGCTTGTCGAGCAGGAGCACGGCGCCGGCGTCGTCGACGGCGGCCACCGGTCAGGCGCCGAGCTGCTCGGTGACCTCGCCGCAGAGGAACTCGACCAGCGCCGGGAGCTCGAGGTCGGTGGAGAAGCCGGCGGCGCGTTTGTGACCGCCTCCCCCCTGCTTGCGGGCGATCGCCGAGACGTCCACGTCGCCCTCGCTGGAGCGCAGGCTCACCTTGCGGGCGGCGCGGCCGCGGTTGCCGAGGTCACGGACCACCGCGGCCACCTTGATCCCGTCGATCGAGCGCAGGTGGTCGATCACGCCCTCGGTCATCTCCTCGCCGGACCCGGTGGCGGCGTAGTCCTCGGCGGTGATGTAGCTGGTCACCAGGCGCTCGCCGCAGTGCCGTTCGATCTTGTCGAGCGCCCGCGCGACCAGCCGCAGCTTCTCGATCGGCACGTGCTCGTAGAGGCGCCGGTAGGTGTCGTCGACGTCGACCCCGGCGTCGATCAGCTCGGCCGCCACCCGGTGGGTGTGCGCGTTGGTGTTCTCGTACATGAATTTGCCGGTGTCGGTGATCAGCCCGACGTAGAGCGGCATCGCCATCTCGGCGTCGACCGGCACGCCCATCAGATGGGCGATGTCGTAGACGATCTCGGCCGTGCAGGACGCCGACGGCACCACCAGGTCGACGTCGCCGAAGCGGGTGTTGTCGTGGTGGTGGTCGATGTTGAGGATGCGGTGCTCGCCCTGGGTCAGGAAGTCGACCGGCATCCGGTCGATGTTGCCGCAGTCGAGGAAGACGACGGTGCGGTCGGCCATGTCGGCGGGGGGCTCGTGAAAGACCTCCTCCAGGGGCAGGAAGCGGTACTCGATCGGCAGCGGGAACTCCTTCGCCGCGAGGAACATCACCGAGTCCTTGCCCAGCTTCTGCAGCACGTGGTGCATGCCGAGCAGCGAGCCGAGCGCGTCGCCGTCGGGGCCCTCGTGGGCGGTGAGCAGGAAGCGGTCGTGGGCGCGCAGCTCGGCGACCATCGTCTCCAGGTCGGAGAGGGTGCCGTCGGCGGCGCTCGTCGCCGCCGCGGTCGCCGTCGTCAGGTCGCTCACCGCTCGCCTCCCTCCTCGCCCTCGTCGAGCAGTTGGGAGATTCGCACGCCCTTCGCGATCGTGTCGTCGTAGTGGAAGGTCAAGGTCGGGGTTCGCTTCATCCTCGTCTCGGCGGCGATCCGCGCCTGGATCACGCCGTGGGAGGAACGCAAGGCATCCAGCGTAGCGTCGCGCTCGGTCTCGTCGCCCAGAACGCTGATGAAAACCTTCGCGGTACGCAGGTCCGGGCTGGTTTCGACCCCCGTCACCGTGACGAATCCGAGACGGGGATCGGAGAGTTCCGAGACGGTGGCGGCGACGACCTCACGGAGCGCCTCGTCGACCCGCCGCATGCGCGCGCCGGCCATCTTCAGCTACTCGAGGGTCTGCTCGACCTGTTTGGTCTGGAAGAACTCGATCACGTCGCCCTCTTTGACGTCCGCGTAGCCGTCGAGCACGATGCCGCACTCCTGGCCCTCGTCGACTTCGGCGACGTCGTCTTTGAAGCGACGCAGCGAGGCGAGTTTGCCGGTCCAGACGACGGTGCCTTCGCGCAGCAGGCGGACGTTCGCCGCCCGCACGGCTTTGCCCTCGGCGACCTGACAGCCGGCGATCCTGCCCACTTTCGAGGCTTTGAACGTCTCTTTGACGACCGCCTCGCCGACCGTCTCCTCGACGTCGATCGCCTCCAGCAGGCCCTCCATCGCGTTGCGCAGGTCTTCGGTGATTTTGTAGATGACCGAGTAGGTGCGGATGTCGACGCCCTCGCGGTTTGCGGCCCGCCGGGCGTCGGCCAGGGGCCGGACGTTGAAGCCGATGATGATCGCCTCCGACGCCGAGGCCAGCATCACGTCGGACTCGTTGATGCCGCCGGTCTGCGAGTGGATGATGTTGATCGCCACGCGCTCCTGCGGCACTTTCGCGAGCTCGTCCTGGAGCGCCTCCAGGGAGCCGGCGACGTCCGCCTTGAGCACGATGTTGAGCTCCTTGATGTCGCCCGCCTGGGCCCGCGCGAAGACCTCGTCGAGGCTGACTTTGCGGGCGTTGCGGCGGGCCAGGGCCTCGCGCTGGAGCCGGTCGGCGCGCTCCTGGGCGAGCCGACGGGCCTCGCGATCGTTGGACACCGTCTGCACGAACTCGCCGGCGTCGGCGACGCCGTCGAAGCCGAGCACCTCGACCGGCATCCCGGGCACGGCCTCCTGGACCACCTCGCCGCGGAAGTCGTGCATCGCCCGCACCCGGCCCCACTGCGGGCCGGCGACCAGCGAGTCGCCGACGCGGAGCGTGCCGCGGGCGACCAGCACGGTGACCACCGGGCCGCGGCCCGGGTCGAGCTGGGACTCGATCACGTTGCCGGAGGCGGGCGCGTCGGGATTGGCCGACAGCTCCTCCAGCTCGGTGACCAGGAGGATGCTCTCGAGCAGGTCGTCGAGACCCTGGTGGGTCTTCGCCGAGACGTCGCAGAAGATCACGTCGCCACCCCATTCCTCCGGGGTGATGTTCTCCTGCGCGAGCTCGGTGCGGACCCGTTCCGGGTTGGCGCCCTCTTTGTCGACCTTGTTGACCGCGACCAGCATCGGCACGTCGGCCGCGCGGGCGTGGTCGATCGCCTCTTTGGTCTGCGGCATCACGCCGTCGTCGGCGGCGACGACCACGACCACCACGTCGGTGACCTTGGCGCCGCGGGCGCGCATCGCGGTGAAGGCGGCGTGGCCCGGGGTGTCGAGGAAGGTGATCGTCTTGCCCTCGTGGTGCACCTGGTAGGCGCCGATGTGCTGGGTGATGCCGCCGGCCTCGCCCGCGGCGACCTCGGTCTCGCGGATCGCGTCCAGCAGCGAGGTCTTGCCGTGGTCGACGTGACCCATGATCGTGACCACCGGCGGGCGGTCGACCAGGTCCTCGTCGGCGTCGTCGAACTCCGGTTCCTCGGGCTCCTCGTCGGCGGCGCGGACGATCTCGATCTTGCGGTCGTACTCGTCGGCGATCGCCCGGATCGACTCGTCGGTGAGCGTCTGGGTGAGCGTCGCCATCTCGCCC